>NZ_JBVJLS010000010.1:0-304953 GCF_055584605.1 Nocardia sp. NPDC102475
CTGGCAAGCCACCCAACGGCAAGAACCGATCAGCCACACCCTGCCGCCCTGGGCATTCAAGGCGTCTGGCCCTGAACACCTACAACCTTATGGAGAACTCGATGCCCATCGACCCGAAAATCGCGCTCGGCGCGGAACTTCCGAGCGGGGAGTTCACTTGGACGCCATCCGAAGTGCAGCTGTACCACCTGGGCCTCGGGGCTGGCGCACGCTGGACGGATCCGGCCGAACTACGCTACGTCGACGACCGCGACCCGCAGGTGCTGCCGACCTTCGCGACCGTGGCACCCACCTTCCACGACACCGAGCCACCGAAGGTGCAGTTCCCCGGCATCGACATCGATCTGGCGAAGGTCGTGCACGGCCACCAGGAGATCGAGGTGCACCGCCCGATTCCGGCCGCGGGCAAGGCGACCATCACCAGGCGCATCACCGAAGTCTGGGACAAAGGCTCCGCTGCCGTCGTGGTACAGGAGCATACGATCACCGGCTCCGACGGCGAACCGCTGTGGACCGCACGCTCATCCATCTTCGCCAAGGGTGAGGGCGGCTTCGGCGGCGAACGCGGCCCGAGCACCAAGGCCGAACTCCCCGACCGCGCCCCGGATTTCGACGTCACCACCCCGACCCTCCCTCAGCAGGCCCTGCTCTACCGCATGTGCGGCGACCGCAACCCCCTGCACTCGGATCCCGAATTCGCCCGCGCCGCAGGCTTCCCCGCTCCGATCCTGCACGGCCTGTGCACCTACGGCATCGTCTGCAAAACCGCCACGGACACCGTGCTCGATTCGGACGCCAGCCGCGTCACCGGCTTCCGCGCCCGCTTCGCAGGCGTCCTCTACCCCGGCGAAACCATCCGCACCCGCATCTGGCGCACCGACGCCGAACTCATCATCAGCGCCACCGTCGCCGACC
Organism: Nocardia sp. NPDC102475; assembly: GCF_055584605.1. NCBI lineage: Bacteria > Bacillati > Actinomycetota > Actinomycetes > Mycobacteriales > Nocardiaceae > Nocardia > Nocardia sp. NPDC102475. The sequence goes on from NZ_JBVJLS010000010.1 coordinate 916, forward strand.
GCGCCGACGCCCCCGTCCTCGCCGACGTAATCCTGCGCTTCACCTGACCACTGGACGTCTGATCACCATGCGTTGGTGGAGGCAACACGCCGAGAGCCCCATGCACCAACGCATTCTCGACGCCAAGCGAGGCCTGGGGGGACGTTTGATTGCGGCGTGTTGAGGCCACGGCGAAAGGCCCTCCACGAATGCATTCTCGAGGCACAGGGCGGCCTCGGTGTGGGGGTAAGCCTAGGCTGCGGGATTGCGAGCTTGAACTCAGCTGGGCGCGGTCGCGGTCTCGTCGTTGCGTGCTCGTTTGATTGCGACGCCCTGAATGACCAAGGCGTACAGCAGGATCACCAGGATCGGGGCGGCGATCGGGGCCCAGGCCAAGCGCAACGGGAGCAGCGCGGCGCCGACAGCTACCGCAGAAAAGGCCACCGCACCTGTGACGGACGGAACCGTGGTCGGGACAACGCCAACCGGCGCGGACACCGTCGCGGTATTCAGCAGATAAGCCGTAGCCACCAAACCTGCTGCGGCGGCGGCCAGTACACCGGTATCAGCCACGGCGAGCACCCCGATCGCGAGGAGCACCGCGCCGACCGCGGGGAGCCGGAACCACCAGCCCGCCACCACCAGCGCCGCCGCCGGAATCCCGGCCCATGGCGTCATCAAGGTCACCGAGGTCACCAGCAGGACCCCGGACAGAATGGCGAGGAATCGAATCATCGGCGCACCCTTACGGTTCGGCGATGGTCCGGGATCAATCGCATGACCTGATCCAGCCGGGCGTCTTCGGTCCAGGCCACGATATCGACGCCGACGGTTCCCATATCCCGATACATCGAGGCGCGCTCCAGATTCCACATCCGCGCCAGGGTCGGATCGAGATGTTCGTGGAAAGGTGTGCCGCGCAGGACATCGACGACAACCACCACATGTCCGCGCTTGCGCAGATCGATCAGCGCGAGCGCGAACTGAGTGTCCAGCAGCGTGGTGAAAGCGACGATGATCGCACCGAGTGGCACGGCCGCATGCGGCGCCAAGGTGCCGGTGGTCGGAATGTGCTCATCGCCGACATCGAGCACGGTATCCACGATCCGATAGAACTGCCGCCGCCCGATATCCGGGCGCAGCCAGCGCGGGGACTGGCCGAGGCAGACCACCGCGGTGCGGTCACCGGCCTGCAGCGTCGACTGCACCACCTGCGCCGCGCCGCGCACCGACAGCTCGAGCGAATCGGTGGCCGGGCCCGGCGCCTGCTGCGAAGTATCCACCAGCACAACCACATCCGCGGATCGGTTGGTCAGCCGCTCGGTGACATATAACCGCCCGCGCCGCGCACTCACCGGCCAGTTCACGATGCGGAGCTGATCGCCGGGCGCGTAGGCGCGAATATCGGCGTACTCCACACCGGGACCGTGCTTGCGGGTGAGGTGGGTGCCGAGCCGTTCGGGAAGTTCGGTGCGCGGCAATTTCATTCGCTGCGGGTCGGTGATCGGGTAGACGAACAGTTGTCCCGCGGGCAGCACCGCGGAGGCCACGGACAGTCCCGCCGGGCTCAGCGCGGTGACCCGCACCGAGAGCGGATAGCGACCCCAGCGGTCCGCCGTCAGAGCCAACCGCAGCCCGGCGGGCGCCGTCCCGGAATCGATCGCCTCCTCGATGTCGATCCCGAGTCCCGCGAACTTCTCCGGCTTCAACCGAAGCAACGCGTGACCCGATTCTACGAAGGCGCCGATCGTCGTCACGATCTCCTCCGTCTCGAAACATCGCAGCGTGCCGCCGCCGTCCACCTGGATGCGGGTCCTGGACTGCTGCCACGGCGCGGTGGCCAGCACACCGAGCAGCGGAGCCGCGAAGACGACCAGTTGCCAGCGACCGAGCACCACCGCGAGCAGCAGCGCTACCGCCGCACTCACCGCCAGCATGAACACCAACGGCGCTGGACGCCAGCGCAATTCGGCCTCGACGGCGGCACTCATATCCCGATGCCGCGCCCCGCCCGCCATCGGCTCGTCCCTGGTCGGCGGTCGCGCCGCTGCGGCATTGGCCGCCGCGATCCCTTGGATGACGGGGGCGGTGGATTCCGGCGGGGTCATGCCCTTTCCCGCCGGATCATGTCACCGACGCGCGCGGAACCGGCAGACGGCGCAGCAATTCGGTGATCACGTCCTCGCCGCGGATCCGGCGCACCCACATCTCGGGACGCAAGGTGATCCGGTGTGCCATGGCCGCAACGGCGAGCGCCTTGACGTCTTCCGGAATCACATAGTCGCGCCCGAGCAGCAGCGCACGGGCCCGCGACATCTGCACCAGATCGAGTTCGGCGCGCGGACTCGCACCCACCTCGACCTGCGGATGCGCACGCGTCGCACCGGCCAGCGCGACCACATAGCTGACCACGTCCGGATGCACCGTGACGAATTCGACGGACTGGCGCATCTCCAGCAGTCCGTTCGCATCGACCACCTGCACCACCTGCGGTGTCGCCGAACCGCGTTCCAAGCGGCGGCGGATCATCTGACGTTCGTCGTTCTCGGACAGATAGCCCAGCCGCAGCTGCATGGCGAACCGGTCCAGCTGCGCCTCCGGCAGCGGATAGGTGCCCTCGTATTCGATCGGATTATCGGTGGCGAGCACGATGAAAGGCTGTGGCAGCGGAAAGGTTTCGCCGTCGATGCTGACCTGTCCCTCGGCCATCGCCTCCAGCAGCGCGGCCTGGGTCTTCGGTGGGGTGCGGTTGATCTCGTCGGCCAGCAGCACATTGGTGAAGACCGGTCCGCGCCGGAAATTGAAGCGGCCCGTGGACATGTCGTAGATGGTGGAGCCGAGCAGGTCGGCGGGGAGCAGGTCGGGCGTGAATTGCACGCGGGTGAAGTCCAGGCCGAGCGCGGCGGCGAAGGACCTGGCGATGAGCGTCTTGCCGAGGCCGGGCAGATCCTCGATCAGGATGTGACCGCCGGCAAGTACGGCGATCATGATCAGCTGCAACTCATCCCGCTTGCCGACGATCACTCGGGATAGCTCCCGGAGCACCGCCTCGCTGCGCTGGATGGTCGTGTCCATCGGCATCGTCATATGTCTACTCGCACTTGCCTCAAACCCATTCTCCTAAGACGACTCATTACATCTTTTGCAAGCAGCGCAGGATTTCGTCCAGCGCCGCCCGCCCCGGTGCGGGAGTCGTCTGATCCCGCAGTGCCGAGTTGGCCGGATCGACCCAGCGCCACAGCTCCGGGCCGAATTGCAAAATTCCGGCGGCCTCGGTCGCCTTGCGGTTCTTGGCGACCCGCAGGCCGGTGGACAACTCGAACTCCTTGGCCAGCAGCGGACGCAGATGCCGATCCCAGTCGGCCCTGGTGCCGTCCGCGCGATCGGCGAGCATCTCCGCTCTGGCATGCCAGTGGCGCAGCATCTCGGCGGGACCGTTGTCGATATCGTCGGATCCGGCATCGGTTTTGATGGCCGAACGGCCGGTCAACGACCAGATGAGCTGAATCATGGCCAGCGCCACCGGAACTCCGGCGGCGATGAGCAATGCACCGCGGGCCTTGCCGAGGGTGATGAGCTCGATCAGCACGATGAGGAACAGCGCACCGATCACGATCGCGCGGTTCATACCATCTCCCCTTGCAGATCGGCCAGCACGATACGCAGCAGTTGTTCGGCCCGCATCCGCTGCCACTCCAGCATCGAATGCGGACTGAACCTGGCCTCCTCGAAGAGCGCGACCAATTCCCTGGCCGACGCGTCGTGCAGTGCGCCACGCTCGAAGGCGCGGGCCAGCACCTCCATCGGGGTATCCGAAGCCAGGGGTGCGGCGGCGCGATCGAAGGACAGCCCATGTTCCATCGCGACGTAGCAGGCGATGATGGCCTCGCGCGGATCCTGACCGGGCACATTCATGGCGGCCAGACCCATCTCGGCCGCCCTGGCCAGCGAACCCGCGACCGTCGGCGCGGCGGAGGGCGCCGGGACCGGCACCACACGCGGCTTGCGCTGCCCTGCCACCGCGACCACGATCAGCCCGATCAATGCCCCGCCGACCAGCACGGTGGCAGCGACAATGGCTACCAGTAGTGCCGTCCCGGTGAGGTGCTGCGTGGGCGCGCTGTCGGGGGGCGCGGGAGCGGTGACCGCCTCCTGCGGGGTGCGGCTGGTGGTACCGCGCGGCCCCGATGACGTCGCCGGCTCACCCTCGCGGCCGAATCCGACGAAGAAGACCGCCGACGCCGCCGCGACGATCAAGGAAACGACCGCCAGTGCGGCCAGCACCAGTAGGCCGGTACGGCCGAGCAGTCCATGTCTGCGCTCGGAATCACGATCCACCTCCGGCATGGCCAGCGGCAGTCGGTGCTGGCTGGCTATCACCCCGGCGATCAGGATCACCACCGATACCGTGAGCAGTACCGGCATCAACACCACCGAAATCGCCGATGGCACCGTGCGGTGATCGCCGGAAGCATGGGCCCCGGGAATGTGGCCGCGCAGCGCGATCGCGGCACACGCCAGGAGCGTGATCAGCACGATCACGCGCGATATCGGCGCTCCCGCCCTGGCCACTTGCTACCACCACATCTGAGTACAGCTCTGAACAGGCACATAGTTACATGCCGAGTGGTCCGCTCGGGACTGAATCGAATACTTAGGATCGCCTCCTTTTTATCCGTAACCGGCAGTGCATTCAAGTGGGTGCGCAGCTAGCTGAGCACGACGGATTCGGGCTGACGGAGTTCCCTCAGGCGGCTTGCGGTCCGAGCCAGATCGGGGACGGCGGGAACGTCGGCCACCAGGTCCGATAGTGCGATGCGCGCCTCGAGGGTGAGTTCGAGATCGGCGTCGTAGAGCACGTCGATCAGATTGACGAAGCGCATCGCCCAGTCGGGCGGGACCTCGCGCAGGGGTGGGACGTTGCGCAAGGTCCATCGGCGAAAGCGGTGTGCGAGTTCGACGTAGTCCGAGGCGGCGGTGGCGGTGCCGCACAGGGCGGCGAAGTCGAAAGTGATGGCGGAGCCGTCGACGGCGTCGGCGTGGATCTCGCGGGCACCCGAAACAACAACCTCCGAGGTGTCGGCGTCTCTCGCATCGTCGATGCGATAACAGCCGGAGGCGAAGCCCGTGCCGCTGTGCGCGGTGCGGGTGCGGTAGTCGAGTGGGCCGTCGACCGAGACGAGATCCAGATGCGCGCGGATGCGCGCGATGGTCGGCAGGAAGCGGTCGTGGAACAGCGGGTTGGGCAGCAGCTGCTCCGGCGGGTAATTCGAGGTCACCACCAGGACGATGCGGCGGGCGAACAGGACGTCGAGCATGCGGGCGATCAGCATGGCGTCGCCGATATCGTGCACGTGGAATTCGTCGAAACAGACCAGTTCGGCATGACCGAGCAGGTTGTCGATCGCCTTGTCGATGGAGCCCGATTCGTGTGCCGCGGTGTGCAATTGGGCGAAGAAGTTGTGGAAGTGGAAGCGGCGCTTACGGTTCGACGCTATGCCCGCGAAGAAGTCGTCCATCAGCATGGTTTTGCCGCGACCGGGTCTGCCGTGCAGGTAGACGCCGCGATGCCGCTTCATCGGCCTGCCGTGCCGGTCGAGCAGTTCGAGCAGTTCGAGCAAGCTCGCGCGAGCCCGGAGCTGGTCGGCATCGAGCGTGACGTTGTCTTCCATGACACCCTCCTGATCCTCTACAGTTGTAGAGGATCAGGAGATGCGGCCGCCAGCGAAGGTGATGATGTCCACAACCGACCGACGCGCGGCACTCGTCGACGCCGCCATCGATGTGATTGCCACCCAGGGCATTCGAGCGCTCACCCACCGCGCCCTCGATACCGTCCTCGGGCTGCCCGGCGGGTCGGCCTCCTATTACTTCCGCACCAAACGCGCGCTCATCGAGGCGATCGCGGACCGGATCACCACCCGCTCCCGCGACGACTTCGCCGCCGCCGAGCTCGCTCCGTCGGCACCCATCGACCCCGATGACATCGCGAAGGCCATAGCCGGCTGGCTCGACCGCCTACTCGTCGATCGTCGCAATCACCTGATCGTCCGGCATGCGCTGATCATCGATCTGCTCGGCGACCCGGAATTGCACCGGCGACTGGCACACAGCCTGTTCTCGCCCGAGCGGGCACGAGAACTATTCCACGCCTTGGGTTTTCCCGATCCCGATGCGGCCGCCGCCGACTTCATCGCGGTACTCGAAGGCGCGGTGTTCGATAGATTCGCGGGCGCGCGGGCCTATGTTCCGGCAGGCACCCGGGACAGCGTCGACCAGCTCGCGGCCATGCTGTCCCGCCAACTCACCCCGTAGACCCCGGGGCTACTCCGCCGAGCCCAACTCGCCATAACGCGTGCCCCTTCGATCCCGGAGCTCCTTCGTCCAGCCCAACTCGCTATAGGGCGTGCCGCTCGTGAACCCGGATTGTCCCGCCAACTGCCCCCGCCGATCCCAGAACTATTTCGTCCAGCCCAACTCGCTATAAGGCGTGCCACTCGTGAACCCACGAATTCCGGTTGCGGAATAGCGGATCAGCGACTCTTCCGGCAGCGCGTCGAGCGAAAACCACTGCAGTCCATAGCTTTTATCCGGCTCCAGATTCACCGGCTCACCTGCCCAGCGCAGTGCATGGAAGAACAGCCCGAGCCGGGCTTCCCGCCCGGAGCCGATCACGTGCGCGGTGTGAATCAGCCGCAGATCCGCCGGATCGATGACAACCCCGATCTCCTCACCTGCCTCACGCACAGCGGCAGCGGTGGCCGGTTCGCCGGACTCCAGCTTCCCGGCGGGTAGATGCCACAGCCCATCGAATTCGTCGGCACTGCGCCGCCTGCTGAGCAACACCGCATCGTCTTGGACGAGCAGGATGTGGACGTCGATCAGGTGTCGATCGGCCATTCCGAACCTCTCACCGGACCCCTGACGCGCTGAGTGGCCTAATCGAGCAATTGCACGAATTCGGCAACCGACAGACCCGCATCACGAATGATGCGCCGTAGCGTGCCAGGCTTGATATCGGCACCGCGATGCACCGGCACAACGGTAAACCGCCCTTCCGGACTACGCATCATATGATGGCTGCCGTTCACTCGGATCAGCCCGAACCCAGCTCGCTCGAGTGCCTTGATGACCCTGTCCCCCTGAAACAACTGGAAGCGGCGGCATCAGGCGACATCCTGGACGATCGTCAGAACCGACGGCAGTCCAATCTCCTCTAGAACTAGTGTGACGGCTTCGTGTAGGTCAGCAACCGCCTCATCCGGAGTCTCACCGACCCCGTGCGCGCCGCCGTTCGGAAAGACGGCGTGAGCACCCCAAGTACCGTCTTCCTCCTGCTCCAGTTCATATGGAATCTGGACCATCCGCTTCATATGCTCACTCTAGCGGTAACAGCCGAGGTCGACGTCCGTCCGACTTCTAACGCGCTAGCACCAAGCCCGAGGTCGGGACGCCCGTGCCAGCGGTGACCAGGATGTTCTCCACATTTTCCACCGGGTTGACGGAGGTGCCGCGGATCTGCCGTACCGCCTCGGCAATCCCGTTCATACCGTGGATATAGGCCTCGCCCAGCTGTCCGCCGTGGGTATTGAGCGGCAGGCGGCCACCGACTTCGATGGCGCCGTCGGCAATGAAGTCCTTTGCCTCACCGCGTCCGCAGAAGCCGAGTTCCTCCAGCTGCATGAGGACGAACGGAGTGAAGTGGTCGTAGAGGATGGCTGCCTGCATATCCTCCGGACGCAAACCACTCTGCTCCCAGAGCTGATCGCCGACCAAACCCATTTCCGGCAGGCCCGTGAGGGCGTCGCGGTAGTAGCTGGTCATGACATATTGGTCCGCACCGGAACCCTGTGCCGCAGCGGCGATTACAGCCGGACGCTGCGGCAGATCCCGGGCCCGCTCGACGCTGGTGACCACGATCGCGACACCGCCGTCGGACTCCTGGCAGCAGTCGAGCAGATGCAGCGGTTCGGCGATCCAGCGCGAATTCTGGTGATCGTCCAGGGTGATCGGCTTGCCGTAGAAGAAAGCGGCCGGGTTCACCGCGGCGTGTTTGCGGTCGGCGACGGCGACGCGGCCGAAGTCCGCGCTCGTCGCGCCGTAGACGTGCATATACCGGCGGGCGACCATGGCCACCTGCGCGGCCGGTGTCCCCAACCCCTGTGGATAGGACCAGCCGGCATCGATGCCCGAGGAGGTCGGCGCGGTGGCCAGCGCGGTGGAGAACTGGCCGAAGCGCGATACCGAACGCTCGTTGAAGGCGCGATAGGCGACAACCACGTCGGCGACGCCGGTGGCGACCGCCATGGCGGCCTGCTGAACGGTGGCGCAGGCGGCACCGCCGCCATATCCGATGTGGCTGAAGAACTTCAGCTGCGGGATACCGACGGCACGTGCCACGGCCGCCTGGGTATTGGTATCCATGGTGAAGGTGGTCAGGCCGTCCACATCGGCGGGTGTGAGGCCCGCGTCGGCGAGCGCCGCGGTGACCGCCTCGGCGGCCAAACGCAATTCGCTGCGGCCGGAGTCCTTGGAGAAGTCGGTGGCGCCGATGCCGACAATGGCGGCGCGGCCGGAAATCCCGGTGGTGCTGTCAGCGGTCATCATGGCCTCCGCAGTGCGATAACGGCTTTCGCCGTGATGTGGTCACCGAGGCTGTCGCGGCCGACGACATCGATATGGATGTCGTCACCGTGGATCGCGGAGACGGTGCCGGAAAGTGTCAGCGTGTCACCGGCATACAGCGGTACACCCAGGCGCAGCGCGACCGATTTGACGATGGCGCGCGGTCCGGCCCAGTCGGTGACGAAGCGCTGCACCAGCCCGGTATCGGTGAGGATATTGACGAAGATGTCCTTGGAACCACGGGCGATGGCCTTGTCCCTGTCGTGGTGCACATCCTGAAAGTCCCTGGTGGCCAAGGCCGTACTGATCACGAAGGTCGGATCGGCGGTAATGACCAACTCGGGCAGTGCGGTGCCGACCTCGATGGTGGCCGCTTCGACGTAGGTCATGCGGTCACCCGCCAGACCGGCAGCACGGCCTCGTCGTCGAGCTTCTCGAACTCCACCTGCACCGGCAGGCCGATCTTCACATCGGCCGGATCGACGCCGCGCAGCTCACCGAGCATCCGCACACCCTCTTCCAATTCGACCAGCGCGACCACGAAAGGCAATATCCGCCCAGGCACTTTCGGCGCGTGATGCACGACATAACTGAACACTTCACCGCGGCCGGAGGCGACGACATAGTCGGTCTGCTCCGACTTGTCCTGCCACAGTGCCGGAATCGGCGGATGCCGCAGCGTGCCGTCCGGCAGCCGCTGGATCCGCAGCTCCCCGGCCTTGGTGCCCTCCCAGAAGAATTCGGTATCCCAGGAGACCAGCGGTTTGACCCGTTCGCCCGCGGGCGCTTTCGGTGCGGTACCGGTACCGGGCGCGAATTTGAGCAGCCGGAACAGCATTTCGGCGACGACCTCGTCACCGACGTGCCAGCTGGTCTGGAAGGTGACGAACCAGCCATCGCCGAGCGCGGTCTTCTTCGGCCCGCGAATCTCGGAAAGCCTGCTGGTCACCGAGATCTGCTCGCCGACGTTCACATACCGGTGATAGGTCTGCTGACAGTCGGTCGCGACCACGGAGGTATAGCCCGCGCTGTCGAGCAGCTCGGTGACCTGCGCCATCGGATCATCGGCCGGACGAGAACCGTTGAGCCCGAACATGGTCCACACCTGGGCCATGGCCGGTGGGGCCACGGTGCCGGGATGTCCGGCGGCACGCGCGGCCTCCTCGTCGACGTAGATCGGGTTCCGATCCCCGAGCGCCTCCACCCAGTTGTTGATCATCGGCTGGTTCACCGGATCACGCCCGAGGCGTGGCGCGCAATCACCCGCCGCGATGATCTTCTCGGCGGCTTCGGTAATCGCTTCCGGAGTCATGGTTTCCGGCACGCGCGGCTCCTTGTAGTCGTGGCGTACCGCGCTTCGGCGCGGATTCATCGAGGTACCCGAGGCAGCTTCAGCCCGGAGGAGGCGACCAGTTCGCGCATCACCTCATTGACGCCGCCGCCGAAGGTCACCACCAGATTCTGTTTGGTTCTGCGGTCCAGCCAGGTCAGCAGTTCGGCGGTGTCCGGATCGGCCGGATCGCCGTAATGCCCGACGATCTCCTCGGCCAACCGGCCCGCCTCCTGCAGCGATTCGGTGGAGTACACCTTGGTTGCCGAGGCATCGGCGATCACGGTGGCCTGGTCACCGTCGACGGTCGCCGCGACCTGCCAGTTCAACAGTTCGTTGAGCCGAGCCATGGCGTGGATGCGACCGAGCGAGCGCCGCACATCGGCCTCGGCGAGCACACCGCGCGACTGGGCCCATTCGCGCGCCCGGTCGTAGAGCTGTTCGATCTTGCCGGACGGGCCGAGGCTCACCCGCTCGTGGTTGAGCTGGGTGGTGATCAGTCGCCACCCCTTGTTCTCCTCGCCCACCAGCATGTCGGCGGGCACCCGGACATTGTCGAAATACGTGGCGTTGGTGTGGTGCGCACCATCGCAGGTGATGATCGGCGTCCACGAGTAGCCGGGATCGGTGGTATCCACGATCAGGATCGTGATGCCACGGTGCCGCGATTCGACCGAGCCGGTGCGGCAGGCCAGCCAGACATAGTCGGCCTCATGCGCACCGGTGGTGAAGATCTTCTGCCCGTTGACGATCCAATCGCCGGATTCGTCGCGCACCGCACTCGTGCGCAGCGCGGCGAGGTCGGTGCCCGCCTCGGGTTCGGAGTAGCCGATCGCGAAATGGATATCGCCGGAAAGGATTCCGGGCAGGAACTTCGCCTTCTGCTCGTCGGTGCCGAAGCTCTGCAGCGTCGGCCCGACCGTCAACAAGGTGACCAGCGGCAGCGGAACATCCGCGCGCACCGCCTCATTGAAGAAGATCTGCTGTTCCATCGGCCCGAAACCCTGGCCGCCGAACTCCTTCGGCCAACCGACACCGAGCCAACCGTCCGCACCCATCCGGCGCACCACCGCGCGGTAGGCGTCACCGTGGCGGTTGATCGCCATCTCGGCCTCCTCCTCAGGAGTTACGAGATCGGCGAAGTACGCGCGCAATTCATCGCGCAGCTTGCGCTGCTCCGCGGTCAGGTCGATGAACATCTGGCCCCCAATCGATCGAGTCGGAACGATTCGCCGCCGAGCCAGCGGGCGATGTCCTTGGCCTGCGAGAAATAGCGGTGCATCGGGTGGGTCACATCGACCCCGAGGCCACCGTGCAGGTGATGGCATTTCTGCATGGCGGCGGGCAGTTCCGAGGCCACGGTGTAGGCGAGCACATCGAGGTCGTCATCGATGCGCTCCTGATGCTGCGGCGTCGGATCGGAGTGTGCCAGTGCCCAGTTCGCCGAAACGGCGGCGGCGTGCAGGGTCCGCGAGACGACGTACACATCGGCGATCTGCTGTGCGACGGCCTGGAATTCGGCGAGCGGCCGATTGAACTGCCGCCGGGTCCGCAGGTGCTCGGCGGTGAGCAGGAGCGCACCTTTGAGCAGCCCATCCGCGGTCGCTCCGATCGATGCGATGGCCAACCGGTGCAGTTCACCGATGCCGCCGGGCAGCAGTTGCTCGGCCGGAATCTCGACCTGGTCCAGGCGCACCGAACATTCCGGAATCCCGCCGGAAGCCGGTGACGGCGTCAGGGTGAGTCCGGCCGAATCCGAATCAACCAGTGCGATACCGGAATTCGTCGGAATCAAGAGCCAGCGCGCCTGCTCCGCATAAGGCACCGCCACCTTGTGACCGGTGATGCGCACGGTGTCGCCATCGGAAACCGCGGTGGTCTCCGGCTTGACCACGAACGGATTCGCGCGCTCGCTGAGCGCGGCGGTGAGCACCGTGCCCTTGGCGACCTCCGGATATACCCGCTCGGCGACGCTGTCCGGCAATCCGGCCAGCAGCGGCAGCAGGCCGAGGCCGAGGGTCGGCAGGGCGGGTACCGCCACCGCCTCGGCGGCCAGTTCGGTCAACAGGACCGAGACCTCCGCCAAGCCCATACCGTCACCGCCGAACCGCTCCGGCAGCGCGAGCGAGAGCAGTCCGGTCTCGATCAGACTCGGCCACAGCTCGATATCGCGTGCCGGTTCACGCTCCAGCAAACTCACGACGACCTCGGCCACGGCTTCCTGGCCCTCGTCCCGGGTGAAGTCCACGCTTTACTCCCAGTTGGTTGGTCGACTAGCTGTCGGCATCGCGAGGCAGTCCGAGGATTCGCTCACCGGCTACGGTCAACAGAATCTGCTCGGTTCCACCAGCAATCGACAAACAGCGCGTGAGCAGGAACTCTTTTACCACCTCTGAGTCCTGCGCACCGGTTGGACCTGCCGTTTCCACCGCGAATTCGGCCACTGCCTGGCGGTGCCGGACACCGACGAGCTTGCGCACACTGCTCTGCGCTCCCGGATCACCGCCCGCCAGCATCCGAACCGCGGCACGCTGTTCCAGCAACAGTCCAGCGATCGCATCGGCGACGAAGCCGCCGAGCCGATCGTTCAGTAGCTCCGCACCCGGCCCGGTGGCGGGCAGTTTGGCGATGAGCTCCTCCAGTACCGGCCCGATGCCGTTGCCGCCCATGGCGACTCGTTCGGTCGACAGGGTCGAGCGGGCGATCTTCCAGCCGTTGTTCAGCGCGCCGACCAGACCGTCGTCGGGCACGAAGACGTCATCGAGGAAGACCTCGCTGAAGCGCGCCTCCCCGGTGATCTGCACCAGCGGACGCACCTCGAGTCCGGCGCTGCGCATATCGACGAGGAAGTAGCTGATGCCGCGGTGCTTCGGCGCGTCCGGATCGGTGCGGGCCAGGCAGATCGCCCAGTTCGCCCGATCACCCAGTGACGTCCACACCTTCTGTCCGCGCAGCACCCAGCCGCCGTCGACCTTCTTGGCGGTGGTGCGCAGCGCGGCCAGATCCGAACCGGCCTCCGGCTCGCTGAACAGCTGACACCAGACCACCTCGCCGCGCAGCGTCGGCCACGCGAAGCGGTCGATCTGCTCCTGGGTGCCGTGCTGCAGCAGGGTCGGAATGGCCCAGCCGCCGATCGTCAGATCCGGCGACTCCAGGCCCGCGCGCCGCAACTCCTCCGAAATCACCAGGCCTGTCATGGGATTCGCGCCGCGCCCGTACGGTGCGGGCCAGTGCGGCATGGCGAGCCCGGCGTCGACCAGCGCATTGCGCCGCTGATCGGCAGGCAGCGCGGCGATCGCGGCCACCTCGGCGGCCAGCTCGTTCGCATTGCTGTCGCCGACCTCGACGCCAGCTGTGTTCGATTCGCGGCGCTCCCGGGCCCCTCCGTGGTTACGCTCTGCTGCCTCCTCCGGGACCGTCGCTCGCCCCGCAGAGGCGAACACCCGGTCCGCCCCCGTAGTCCGACGCTGCCCGGCTCTGGTCAGCTCGGTGACCCTGGCCCGCCAGCGCGCCGATCCGCCGAGCAGTTGCCGCAGTGCGGTGGCCCGGCGCAGGTAGAAGTGCGCGTCGTGCTCCCAGGTGAAACCGATGCCACCGAGCACCTGAATGCAGTCCTTGGCGGTCTCGACCGCGGCGTCCAGCGAGATCGCGGCGGCGATGGCGGCCGCGATTGGCAGTTCCGCACCGCCCTCGTCGACCGCGGCCGCGGCATCGGCCGCGACGGAACGGATCAGTTCGGCCCGGCAGAGCATCCACGCGCAAATGTGTTTGAGCGCTTGGAAAGAGCCGATCTTGCGTCCGAATTGCTCACGCACCTTGGCGTATTCGACGGCGGTCTCCAGGCACCAGCCCGCCACACCGGCGAGCTCGGCCGAAACCAGTACCGCGAGAAGATCTTCCACCGCATGCGGGGACTCGAACGCCCGGTCCGCAGGCACTCGCACCTCGGCGCAGTGCACACGCGCCAGTGGCGTACTCGGGTCAGAAGGCGCCAGCGACTCGACGCGCAGACCTTCGGCATCGGGTCCGATCACGCACCAGCGCAACCCATCCGGCGTCCGCACCGGCAACAGCACCGAAGTACCCGGCGCAGCGCCGAGCACCGATTCCCAGACACCCGTGAGCAACAACTCATCGGATGTGACCGGTACGCTGACCACGTCCCCGACAACGAAGTCGAGCGCAACACCACACGGCATATCCTCGGCGAGCGCACCCGTGGTGACCAGGTTCGCCAATGCGGTGGACAGCACCGGCCCACCGACCAGATCGTGCGCCGCCTGCTCGACCAATACCGCCAGGTCGGCGACCGATCCACCGTGGCCGCCTGCCGCTTCGGCAAGGGCGACCCGGAAAATTCCGAAGTCCGCCAACCCCGGCCAATAAGCGCGCCAGAAGTCCGTCGGTTCGTCCCGCATTGTTGCAATAGGACGTACCGATCCGGCCCATCCGCGCATCGACTCCTGAACGGCTTTATGCTCGTCAGTGGTGGCGATGGTCACAGTCCGTACCGCCTTTCCGGCGTGACTCCCACACCTAGAACATGTTCTAATATCCTAGCTGGGCGGAAGTCAAGAGACGACCGATGCCCGTTGCCGGAATGCAGGAAAGGACTCTCATCAATGGCCAGTCCCTCCCGATCGCAGCCAGCCGATTCGAATGCGGCCGGGCAAGCATCGGCCACCGCGACGGTCACGACGCTGAGCGAGGACGAGCTCAGCTCGGCCGCGCAGCGGGAACGGCGTAAGCGAATTCTGGACGCGACGCTCGCACTGGCCTCCAAGGGTGGTTACGACGCGGTGCAGATGCGCGCGGTGGCCGAACGCGCCGATGTCGCGGTCGGCACGCTGTACCGGTATTTCCCGTCCAAGGTGCATCTGCTCGTTTCCGCGCTGTCGCGGGAATTCGAGCAGATCGAGGGCAAACGCAAACCGCTTGCCGGCCAGACGCCGAACGAGCGCATGCATCTGCTGCTGACCCAGATCACCCGGATGATGCAGCGCGACCCCTTGCTCACCGAGGCGATGACCCGTGCGTTCATGTTCGCCGACGCCTCGGCCGCCGCGGAGGTCGACCGGGTCGGCAAGGTGATGGACCGGGTATTCGCCAGGGCCATGAACGACGGCGAGCCCACCGAACGCCAGTTGGCGATCGCGCGGGTCATCAGCGATGTCTGGCTGTCGAATCTGGTCGCCTGGCTGACCAGACGCGCCTCGGCCACCGATGTGACCGAGCGACTGGAACTCACCGTGGATCTACTGCTCGGCGACAACGGCGGCCGCTAGCGACTGCTTGCAGGTCGCTCGAAAAGGTCAGCCGATAGCCGGCACCGGTCAGCTCATGCCCGGCAAATCGACCGGGCCTGTCGCGCAGCATCAATCGGGTCGGCCGACGTGAACCTGCACACGCTGGCGGTTGTGTAAGAACGCGTCAGCTGGGCAGATCCAATACGGGGCGGCTAGACGCGTGCGCAATCATGCGCACGCCACGCGGCGCGCTTCGGTGCGGCAAATTCAACACAGTATTGTCACGCGTGCCCCCGAAAAAACTCCTCCGATCACTAGGTTGGATGCGTGAGCGCACAGGATCTGCCACTGGAACTTCGCCGTGCACTGTCGACGGTCGCGCGCGTGCCACGGCTTTTGGTCGCATCGGACTACGACGGGACGATCGCACCCATCGTGTCCGACCCGGCGAAAGCTTTTCCACATCGGGAATCGGTGAGCGCGCTACGAGCGCTTGCCGGTCTCACCGGAACGACCGCCGCCGTGATCTCCGGCCGTGCCCTGCGAGATCTCGCGGCATTGTCGCGACTTCCGGTCGAGGTGCAACTTATCGGTAGTCATGGTTCGGAATTCGATGTGGGTTTCGTGCACGCCATCGACAATGACGCCAAACAACTGCTGGTCGAAGTCCAGACCAGTCTGACGCAGATCGCCGCGGAAAATCCCGGCGCCAGTGTCGAGATCAAACCGGCCAGCGTCGCGCTGCATGTGCGCAATGCGAGTCCGGAAATCGGGCTGCGTGCACTGAAGGCGGTGCGCCAGGGTGCGGCCTGCTGGGTCGGCGTGCAGGTGACCGAGGGTAAGTCGGTTATCGAGCTCGCGGTGATCCAGACGGATAAAGGCGTCGCGCTCGATACTGTCCGGCATCAGGAGGGCGCGTCGGCCGCGGTGTTCTTCGGCGACGATGTCACCGACGAGAAGGCCTTCCGCATGCTGTCCGGCCCGGATGTCGGCATCAAGGTCGGCGACGGCGAGAGCCTGGCCAAATACCGGGTGGACACCACCGAGGCGGTGTCCTGGGCGCTGGCCTTCCTGCTCGAGGAACGGCGCACCTGGTTGGCGGGGGCGAGCGCGCCGCGCATCGAGCGGCTGAGCATGCTGGCCAGTCCGCGCTCGGTGGCGCTGCTCACACCCGACGCGACCGTCACCTGGTTCTGCCACCCCGAGCCCGATTCGGCCGCGGTCTTCGCCCATCTGCTCGGCGGACCGCAGGCCGGACACTTCACCATCGAGCCGGAACGTCCCGGCCTGCCACTGTCGCAGCGCTACATCGACGGCACCATGACCGTCGAAACCCGCTGGGCCAAGCTGCAAGTGGTGGACTACCTGCCGCACGATGTGGCCCCCACCCGCACCGACCTGACCCGGGTGATCACCGGCGATGCGAAGGCCGTCGTAACCTTCGCGCCCCGACCGGAATTCGGTCAGGTACCGGTCAGCATCGAAATCGAATCGAACGGACTGCGCGTAGTCGGCACCAATGATCCGATGGTGCTGCGCTCCCCCGGTGTGCACTGGCAGATCCACTCCGACGGTATGCACAGCTCCGCGCGCGCCGTCGTCGATCCGTCTCGCGGCCCGATCGTGCTGGAAATGCGCTGCGGCACGCAGGATCTCGCGCCCGCCATGGTCAGCGAGCCGGAGCGGCGCAGGGATGCCGAGGACTACTGGTCCAAGTGGGCGGCCAAATTGCAACTGCCGCCACTGAAACCGGATCTGATGAAGCGTTCGGCACTCACGCTGCGCGGGCTCGTGCACGCACCGTCGGGTTCGATCCTGGCCGCCGCCACTACTTCACTGCCGGAAGACATTGGCGGCGTACGCAACTGGGACTACCGCTACTGCTGGCTGCGCGATGCCTCGCTGACCGCACAGGCGCTGGTTTCGCTCGGCTCACTGACCGAGGCCGAGGAGTTCCTCGGCTGGGTGCACCAGGTCCTGGAGACGCTGCCCGGTCCGGAGCGCCTGCACCCGCTGTACACGCTCTACGGCGAAACCCTGCCGCCCGAGGCATCGATCGATCAGCTGCCCGGCTATGCGGGTTCGCGTCCGGTCCGCGTCGGCAACGCCGCGAATATGCAAGTGCAGCTGGATGTTTTCGGTCCGATCGTCGATCTCATCGCATCGCTGGCACACGGTCGCGAGGCGAAGGGGCTGACCGATCCGGACAAGACGCTGCCGGACGCCGACTGGGAACTGGTGCACGCCATGGTCTCGGCGGTGCAGCGGCGCTGGCAGGAACCCGACCACGGCATCTGGGAGATCCGCGGCAACCCGCGCCACCACGTGTACTCGAAGGTGATGGGCTGGCTGACCGTGGACCGGGCGATCACCCTCGCGCAGCGGTTCCAGCGTCAGATCGATCCGCTCTGGATCACGTTGCGCGACACCATCGCCGACGAGGTGAAGTCCAAGGGCTGGAACGACGACGTCCAGTCCTACACCGCCGCCTACGACGGCACCGATCTGGACGCGGCCACCCTGCACATCGGCCTCAGCGGACTGATCGACCCGTCGGATCCGCGTTTCGCGGCGACGGTCGTCGCCACCGAGGCGGAGTTGCGCAGCGGCTCGACGGTGTACCGGTACCACCACGACGACGGCCTGCCCGGCGGCGAGGGCGGCTTCCACCTGTGCGCGGCCTGGTTGGTCGAGGCGTATCTGCTGATCGGTAAGCGCTCGGATGCCGAGGCGCTGTTCGCGCAGCTGGTCGATGTCGCCGGACCGACTGGTCTGCTCAGCGAGGAGTACGACCCGGTCGCCGAACGCTCACTCGGCAACCATCCACAGGCATACAGCCATCTCGGCCTGCTGCGCTGTGCACAGCTGTTGGGTAAGCCGGTGGAAGCGTTCGTCTGAGCCGACTGCCAGACAGTTCCGGGCCCGCGAACCGATCGGTTCGCGGGCCCGGCCCGTATCCACCCCCCGAAGTGATGCGGCAAACATCGACTCGTGCCGAACAGGGCCTCCTGCTACAGTTCAAATGGTAACGATTTCCATTATGATCTAGAGCACGCTCAGATCTGCCGTACTGCCAGGAGTACCCCGCACGTGAGCACACGGATTGCCATCAGATTCGCCGGTATCGCCGTGGGGGTGGCCACCGCTGTGGCGCTCACCGCATGCGGTAGTTCGAAGGATTCGGATAAGCCGAACGTCGTCGCGTCCACCAATGTCTGGGGCAATATCGCGGCAACCATCGCGGGCCCGGATGCCTCGGTAACCGCGCTGATCACCGATCCCGCCGCCGATCCGCATTCGCACGAGACCTCGGCCGTGGAATCGGCCAAGATCAGCGATGCCGATGTGGTCGTGTTCAATGGCGGCGGCTACGACGAGTTCATCGAGAAGGCGATCCAGGGCAAGGACAAGCGCACCGTCGACGCGTTCGAATCCCGGACCGACAAGAGCGACGAGAACGAGCACGTCTTCTACGACATCGGCACGGTGAGCACGGTCGCCGACCGGATCGCGAGCACCCTCGGCGAGATCGACTCCGCCCACGCTGCCGCCTACGCCGATCGCGCCGCCGCGTTCAAGAGCCAGTTGACCGCGATCACCGCCGTCGCCACCAAGATCGCGGGCGAGCACCCGAAGACCCCGGTGCTGCAGACCGAACCGCTGGCACACTACCTGCTGATCGCCGCCGGAACCCAGGATCTGACCCCGCACGAATTCCAGGAGGCGATCGAGCAGGAGACCGATCCGGCTCCCGCCGCCGTCGCCGCCACCCAGGATCTGCTGACCGGTAAGAAGGTTCGCGCGCTGATCTACAACATCCAGACCGAGGACAAGATCACCAAGGATTTGCGGACGCTCGCGCGGTCGAATGGCCTACCCATCGTCGAGGTGACCGAAACGCTGCCCGACGGTGTGGATTACATTCAGTGGCAGACCAAGAACGCCCAGGCCCTGGCCGCGGCGCTGGCCTGATCGAAATTATGACAGCATCGCGCAGCGATCCGATGAGGGGTGGTGGCCGGGTGACGGGTGGGCTAATGGGAGCCACGCTGACCACCGAAGACACCGACAGGGTGGAGCGGCGGTCCGATACCCGCTCAGCCGCCGTAAAACTCGATTCCGCCAGCCTGTCCTTCGGCGAACGCAAGCTTTGGCAAGGGCTGGATCTCGAGATCGCGCCTGGTGAATTCGTCGCGGTTCTCGGGCCGAACGGATCCGGTAAGACCTCGCTGCTGAAGGTGCTGCTCGGTCAGCTCGCGCTCAGCTCCGGCACCGCCGATATCGCGGGCGGGCCCGCACGGGCAGGCAATCCCGATATCGGCTATGTGCCGCAACAGAAGACGATCGATGCCGGTGTGCAGCTGCGCGGCGTCGATCTGGTCGGACTCGGCGTCGACGGGCACCGCTGGGGCCTCGGACTGCGGCGTCGCGCCGAGCGCAAGCACAAGGTCCGTGCGGCCATCGCCGATGTGGGCGCGGAGAAATTCGCCTATGCGCCATTGGAATCCATGTCCGGCGGCGAGCAGCAGCGGCTGCGGGTCGCACAGGCGTTGGTCGGTGATCCCAAGGTGCTGCTCTGCGACGAACCGCTGCTGAGCCTCGACCTGGCCAATCAGCGGTTGGTTTCGGAACTGATCGATCGACGCAGGCGAACCCATGACACCGCAGTGCTTTTCGTGACGCACGAGATCAATCCCATTCTGCCGCTGGTGGATCGGGTGCTGTATCTGGTCGACGGGAAGTTCCGGATCGGCACGCCGGACGAGGTGATGACCTCGGCGGTGCTCTCGGAGCTGTACCAGACCGAGGTCGATGTGCTGCGGGTGCGCGGGCGGCTGGTCGTCGTCGGCACCGGCGACACCATGGACGCACTCGGTGCGGCCGGTGCCCAACACTGCGCAACGCTTTCCGATGAACTGCCCGAATCGGCCGGGGTCCGTTCGTGAACGACAAGCTCTCCGATGTCGTCTCGAAGATGTTCGACTTCACCACCACCGCGGACCTGCTCTCGTATTCCTTTGTGCAGCAGGCGGTATTCGCGGCCGCGCTGCTCGGACTGCTGGCCGGTGTGATCGGGCCGCTGATCATCAGCAGGCAGATGTCGTTCGCGGTGCACGGCACCAGCGAGCTCTCGCTGACCGGCGCGGCCGCCGCGCTGCTCGCCGGTATCGGGGTCGGGCTTGGCGCGATCGTCGGCTCGGTGGTGGCGGCGGTGCTGTTCGGTCTGCTCGGCACCAAAGCCAGAGAACGCGATTCGGTGATCGCGGTGGTGCTGTCGTTCGGACTCGGACTCTCGGTGCTGTTCCTGTGGCTCGGTCCCGAACGCGCCGGATCGAAATTCTCGCTGCTGACCGGTCAGGTGGTCAGCGTCGGCTACAACGGGCTGGCACTGCTGCTGACCTGCACCGTTTTGGTGCTCGCCGTACTCGCGGTGGTGTACCGGCCGCTGCTTTTCGCGAGTTCGGATCCCGAAGTCGCACTCGCCCGCGGAGTTCCGGTGCGGGCGCTTTCGGTGGTGTTCGCGGTCATGCTCGGCATTACCGCGGCCTTCGGTGTGCAGATCGTCGGCGCGCTGCTTGTGCTCGCCTTGCTCATCACGCCCGCGGCCGCGGCGGCACAGCTGACCGCGAATCCGGTGCGCGCCACCGTGCTCGCGGTGGTGTTCGCGGAAACGGCGGCGGTGGGCGGCATCCTGTTGTCGCTCGCGCCCGGCGTTCCGGTCTCCACCTTCGTCACCACCATCTCCTTCCTGATCTACCTGATCTGCCGAGTCATCGGCCCCCGACGCCGTCAGGCCGCCCGCGCCCGCTGACTCCCGCTCACCAACCCGAGCCGGTGCCGCGCCTTTGTTGCTCGCCACGCACGGAATAACCGCCAGCCATGCGTGGCACGCACGGACTACCTGGCATAGCGCACGCGGAAGGTGCGGATGGCAACGCGCGAACCAGGTGCCCGCGCTTGGCGAGCACCTGGCCGGTGGGCGATGGATCAGCCCGTGAAAGGAGCAATCAGGACCACGATCGAACCGCCGAAGACGATGACGTGGCGCAGGTTCTGCAGGTACGGGGTCACCCAGCGAGGGAAGGCGGCTTCGGCTACGTCGAGGAAGCGCTGGACGTCGATGCGGGCCAGTTCCGGGTCACCCTTGCGGGCGAAGGCGGCCTGGACGCTCTTGGCGGCGGTCAGGTTGCTGTACAGGATCGCGACATTGCCGAGCAGCACCAGAATCTGGAAGACCCAGGACAGTGTCCGGACCCAGTCGTTGCCCGCCAGATTCAGCACGGCCATCGCGGTCATCACCAGTGCGATCCCGACCGGAGCCCAGGTCTCGTGGCCACCCGCGTCGAACCGCATACCGTTCTCCGCGAGTATCTCGGGGCGCACACCCTGACGGGCCAGCTCGGCATCGGCGGCGGTCTGGGCCGCGGCTCCGTAGCGGTGGCGCACCAGCGGAATGCTGACGAAAGCGAGGGCGATCAGCAATTGGGCGACGGCTGCGACGGTCATCATGGCGGTTCTCCTCATCGGGTTGTTCGTCGAGTGGCTCCTCGAATGACCGAACGATCTCCCGCCGCGCTGACAGTGCGCTGACACCTGATCGGCCCGCGCTGAAATCAGCTATCAGCGCAGTTCAGAAGGGGCTCTAGCTAGCCAGGGAAGCTTTTGATGGCAACCGCCTTCAGTCGGACGCCCCCGGTTTCGTATGCTCGACCCACGCGCCCCATCGAACGAATGGTGACCAATGATCGACTTCACGATTCCCGCCGAACTCGCCGTCGAACGCGACCGAGTCCGCCAGTTCGTCATCGACAAGATCATCCCCTTCGAGCGCGATCCGCGACTCACCTCGCACGGCCCCACCGACGAACTGCGCCAGGAACTCGTCGAGCTGGCCCGCGCGGAAAAACTGCTGACCGTGCAGGCCCCGGAAGCCCTCGGCGGGCGCGGTCTCACCCATATCGAGCAGGCCGTGATCTACGAGGCGGCGGGCTGGTCCACCCTCGGCCCGGTCGCGATGAACTGCGCCGCGCCCGACGAGGGCAATATGTTCCTGCTCTCCAAGATCGCCAACCCGGAACAGGTCGAGCGCCACCTCGCACCCGCCGTCGCCGGACACCGGCGCACCGTCTTCGCGATGACCGAACCGGACGGCGCGGGTTCGGACCCGAATCAGCTGGCCACCGAGGCCGTCTTCGACGGCGAGAACTTCACCATCAACGGCCGCAAATGGCTCATCACCGGCGCGGACGGCGCGAAGACCTGGATCATCATGGCGCGGGTCGCACCGAACCCGCATGTGCCCGAGGGCCCGACGCTGTTCCTGACCGAAGGCGACCAGCCCGGCATCGTGATCGAACGCACCATGAACACCATGGACCGCAATTACGTCGGCGGTCACGGCGTGGTGCGCTTCGAGAATCTGGTGCTGCCCAAGGACGCGCTGCTCGGCGAGACCGGTCAGGCGCTGCGCTACGCCCAGCTGCGACTGGCCCCGGCCCGGCTCACCCACTGCATGCGCTGGCTCGGTGCGGCCGAACGCGCACAGTCCATCGCCGTCGAATACGCCAGGACCCGCACCGCCTTCGGCAAACCGATCGGCGACCACGAGGGCGTTTCGTTCATGCTGGCCGATAACGAGATCGCCCTGCACCAGTGCCGCCTCACCATCTGGCATGCCTGCTGGCTGATGGACCAGGGCGAGAAGGCCAGGCACGAGAGCTCGATCGCCAAGGCATACGTCTCCGAGGAGCTGTTCAAGGTCGCCGACCGCTGCGTACAGGTGCTCGGTGGCATCGGCATCAGCGATGAGACGGTCGTCGAAATGATCTTCCGCGACATGCGCGCCTTCCGTCTTTACGACGGCCCCACCGAGGTGCACAAGTACGCCATCGGCCGCCATGTGTTGCGGGCATGAGCCACGTTGCCGGAGCCGCGGGCGAGGCAAATTCAACACGACTACCATCCAGTGACATGAGTTCGGAATTGCTCGTCGATGTCTCCGCGGGCATCGCCGTCCTCACACTCAACAGACCCGCACAGCAGAATGCCGTCACCCCGGCCATGGCCGCCGAATTGAGTGCGGCACTGCAGCGATGCGATGTCGAGGATGCGATTCGCGCGGTCGTCATAACCGGCACGGCGCCCGCGTTCTGCGCGGGTGCGGATCTGTCCAACCGGGTCGGCGAGGTCAGCGCGACCATCGAACCGGCCCCGTGGCGGGTGCGCAAACCGGTGATCGCGGCGGTGAACGGGCATGCGGTCGGCATCGGACTCGCACTGGCCCTGCAATGCGATCTGCGGTACATGGCACAGGACGCCGTCTACGGACTCAACCAGGTGCGTCGCGGGGTGCTCGCCGACGGCTACGCGCACTGGACGCTGCCGCGGCTGGTCGGCATGGCCAATGCCGCCGACATCATGCTGACCGGTCGCACCTTCGACGGCGACGAGGCCAAGGCCATGGGCCTGGCCAATGGCTGCCTGCCCGCGGGCGAGGTGCTGCCGACGGCACTCGCCATCGCCCATGACATCGCGAACGGGGCGGCGCCGCTGCCGGTGGCACTGTCGAAGCGGCTGTTATGGGAGAGCCTCGGCATGAGCCCGGCCATGGTCGGTCAGCTGGAGACCGATCTGAACGAGCACGTCGGCAAGAGCATCGACGGCGGTGAGGCGATGGCGGCCTTCCGGGATCGCCGCCAGCCCAATTGGACCGGCAGTATCAGCGAGGAATGGCCGGCCTGGGACAGCAAGGGCGATAAGCAACGGCCCAGCCTGGATTGACCCGCTTGGTTACGCGCGGCCGCCGACCAGGATGAGCAGGAAAACGATCGCCATGCAGACCATGAGGATCGTGCCGATAACGCCGAGGACGTAGCCGACCAGCACCTGGGCGCGGCCGCCGTAACCGCCGTGGGATTCCTCGATCTGGTCGAGCGCGCGTCTGCCGAGCGCCCAGGCCACCGGTCCCAGCACACCGCAGCAGAACAGACTCGCCGCACCGAGCGCCAGCACCGCCGTCGCGTGCGGATGCTCGATCGTCTCCTGCGGAACCTGGTTCGGGATGACCACGAGTCGAATTCTACGGGGCCGGAGTCGATTTGCGGTTCAACCCCGGCGGCCGATTTGCCCTAGCGACCGACTTCCGGTGCTCAGGCCCGGCGCTGACGCGCGATCTCGGAGAGTACGACGCCCGCCGCGACGGAAGCGTTCAACGATTCCACCGGACCCGCCATCGGGATGCCGAGGATCGAATCACAGGTCTCGCGAACCAGCCGGGACAGGCCCTTACCCTCCGAGCCGACCACGACCACGGTGGGAATGCTGCCGTCGAAATCATCGAGGATGGTGTCACCGCCCGCGTCCAGACCGACGATCTGGAACCCCTTCGAAGCCCAATCCTTCAGTGTGCGAGTGAGATTCGTCGCGCGGGCGACCGGAAGCCGGGCCGCGGCACCGGCACTGGTCCGCCAGGCCACCGCGGTCACGCTCGCGCTGCGCCGCTGCGGAATCAGTACACCCTGTCCGCCGAAGGCGGCCACCGAACGGATCACGGCACCGAGATTGCGCGGATCGGAAATATTGTCCAGCGCGACCAGCAGCGCGGGTTCGGCCGAATCCTGCACCCGTGCAACCAGATCATCCGGATGGGCGTACCGATACGGCGGCACCTGCAGCGCAACACCCTGATGCAGTCCGTTGGCGCTCAACCGATCCAGATCGGTGCGCGGCACCTCGAGGATCGAAATGCCCGCATCTGCGGCAATCTTCACACTTTCGGTGAGCCGGTCGTCGTTCTCGGTGCCCACCGCGACGTACAGCGCGGTCGCGGGCACACCCGCACGCAGACATTCGACGACCGGATTGCGGCCGAGCACCATCTCCGGGCTGTCGTCGCTCTTGCGTCCGGCCGGGCGAGCGCCACCGCGCGGACCCGGCCTACCTTGACCCGCGGCCTTCGCCTTGGCGGCCGCACGCTTGGCGGCGGGATGTTTGGTGCGCGCCTCGGCGGGCGGGGTCGCGCCGCGCGGTTCCAGACCGCGCCGACGCTGCCCACCGGAGCCGACGACCGCGCCCTTCTTGCTGCCGCCCTTACGAATCGCGCCTCGACGCTGCGAATTACCTGCCATCAGTTCGCCTTTCCACGCTGCACTGCGCCCGGCGAATGCTGTGCCGCACCCAGCGACCATTCCGGACCCTGTGCGGTATCGGTCACTTCGACTCCGGCGGCCTGCAACCGGTCCCGCGCCGCATCGGCGCTGGCCCAGTCCTTCGCGGCGCGCGCCTGCTGGCGGCGGTCGAGTTCGGCGCGCACCAGAACGTCCAGGGCATCCAGCGCGACGGAATTGTCCTGTGGGCTGTACCACTGCGGATCGAACGGGCAGACGCCGAGGATATTCAGCATGGCCCGGACCTGCCCGGCCAATTCGACCGCCTCATCGATCGCACCCGATTCCAGCGCCTTGTTGCCCTCGTGCACCACGCGATGCACCTCGGCCAGGGCCCGAGGAATCGCCAGATCGTCGTCGAGCGCCTCGGCGAACGCATCGGTCCACTTGCCGACCGCGATCTCCCCGGCCCGCTCGGCCACCCGGTGCACGAACGCCTCGATGCGCTGGTACGAGGCCGCGGCGTCGTAGAGCGCCTTATCCGAGTACTCCAGCATCGAGCGGTAGTGCGCGCTGCCCAGGTAGAACCGAAGTTCAACGGCCCGAACCTTTTTCAGCACATTCGGCACCGACAACACATTGCCCAGCGACTTGGACATCTTCTCGCCGCCCATGGTCACCCAGCCGTTGTGCAGCCAGTACTGTGCGAAACCGTCGCCGGCCGCCTTGGACTGGGCGATCTCGTTCTCGTGGTGCGGGAAGACCAGATCCATTCCGCCACAATGGATATCGAATTCGGGTCCGAGATAGAACTCGGCCATCGCGGAGCATTCCAGATGCCAGCCGGGCCGACCGGGACCCCACGGCGACGGCCAGGTCGGCTCACCGGGTTTGGCGGCCTTCCACAGCGTGAAGTCGCGCGGATCGCGCTTGCCCGCACCGGCGCTCTCGCCCTGGTGCACGTCATCGAGTTTGTGCCCGGACAGGCTGCCGTATTCCGGATAGCTGACCACGTCGAAGTAGACGTTGCCCGCCGAGGCATAGGCGTGCCCGCGCTCGATCAACCGCTGCATCAAATCGATCATCTGGGTGATGTGGCCGGTCGCGCGTGGCTCCACCGAGGGCGGCAGTACGCCGAGGGTTTGGTAGGCGTTGTCGAAGGCGCGCTCGTAGGTGGACGCCCACTCCCACCAGGGCCGGCCCGCTTCGGCGGCCTTGGTCAGGATCTTGTCCTCGATATCGGTGACATTGCGGATGAACCACACGTCGTAGTCGTGGGCGAGCAGCCAGCGCCGTAGTACGTCGAATGCGACTCCGCTGCGCACATGGCCGATATGTGGTTCCCCCTGCACGGTGGCGCCACAGAGGTACACCGAGGCACGGCCGGGGACCAGTGGCGCGAAATCGCGCATGGTCCGCGTGTCGGTGTCAAAAAGGCGCAGAGTCACGGAAGTCGATCCTAGCTGGTAGATAAGGCCGTTCACGGAGCGGCTCAGGTCGGCGGAGGCTGGATCAGCGACACTCTTGTAGCAGGGCGGTAGCCACTGCCGCAATGCCCTCGCCGCGACCGGTCAGCCCGAGGCCGTCGGTTGTGGTGCCCGACACCGAGACCGGGGCGCCGAGCAGCTCGCCGAGCACCTCTTGGGCCTCGGCGCGACGCGGTCCGATCTTCGGCCGATTGCCGATCACCTGGACCGCCGCATTGACGATTTCGAAGTCCGCCTCGTCAAGGAGCCTTCGCACTTCTTTGAGCATGGCCGCGCCGGAAACGCCTGCCCATTCCGGCCGTCCGGTGCCGAAGACCGCGCCGACATCGCCGAGTCCGGCGGCGGAAAGCAGCGCATCGCACAGGGCGTGCGCGGCGACATCGCCGTCGGAATGTCCGGCGCAGCCGTCGTCGCCGTCGAAGAGCAGACCCGCCATCCAGCACGGCCTGCCCGCTTCGATGGGATGGACATCGCTGCCGATGCCGACGCGCATACTCATGACCGGCCCGCCGTCCGCGCACCGTCCAGCACGGCATTTGCCAGCAGCAGATCGAGCCGGGTGGTGATCTTGAAAGCCATGGGGTCGCCCGGAATGGTGCGCACCCGGGTGCCGAGCAGTTCGACCAGACCCGCGTCGTCAGTGGCCTGCATGCGCTCATCGGCATAGGCCGCGCGCAGCAAGTCGGCGGCGAAACCCTGCGGAGTCTGAATGGCGCGCAGACCGGCGCGGTCGGGCGTACCGGTGACCTCGCCGCGCGCGTCGACGGATTTGATGGTGTCCACCACCGGCAATGCGGGCACGACGGCTTCGGCACCAGCGCGCAGTTCCGCGACGACCCGGGCGATCAGCTCGGGCGGGGTCAGTGCGCGGGCGGCGTCGTGCACGAGGAAGTGGGCGGCATCGGGGGCGGCGGCGATACCGCAGCGCACCGAATCGGTGCGCTCGGCGCCGCCGATGACCACGCGCACCGACTCCGAGGGCGGCAGCAGGGCAATGGCGCTCTCGACGAGTTCGGTGGGGACCATCACGATGATCCGGTCGACCGCCCCGGAGGCGATCAGGCCGTCGACGGCCAGCCGGACCATAGGTGTGCCGCCGACCGTGACGAACGCCTTCGGTGTCGATTCACCCAGACGAACGCCACGACCGGCGGCAGGCACCAACGCAGCGACGGATCCGTCGCTGTTAGAAACGTTCACGGTCAGGAAGCCGCGGCAAGAACCTCATCGAGGAGCGTCTCGGCCTTGCCGTCATCGGTTCCCTCGGCGAGCGCGAGCTCACCGACGAGAATCTGACGAGCCTTGGCCAACATCCGCTTCTCACCCGCAGACAGACCGCGGTCCTGCTCCCGACGCCACAGGTCGCGAACGACCTCGGCCACCTTGTTCACATCGCCGGAGGCGAGCTTCTCCAGGTTGGCCTTGTAGCGTCGAGACCAGTTAGTCGGTTCTTCGGTGTGCGGCGCACGCAGCACCTGGAAGACTCGGTCGAGACCCTCCTGGCCGACGACGTCGCGCACGCCGACATATTCGGCGTTCTCTGCGGGAACGCGAACAGTCAGGTCACCTTGGGCGACCTTCAGGACCAGATACTCTTTCTGCACACCCTTGATGGTGCGAGTCTCGATTGCTTCGATCAGCGCCGCTCCGTGGTGGGGGTAAACGACGGTGTCTCCGACCTTAAAAATCATGTGTCCCGTGCCCCTTTCGATGTTCACAGTTTAACATGCGACTCGGTAACGGCGCGATCAACTGTGCAGGTCAGGGCCACAACGAGCCAACCGCAGGGGTTGACAGAACCGGTGCGGTGTGCATTGCGTTGTGCCAGAACAGGTTATCGACCGGCGCGGATAGCACACCGGACGGTCCGCGAACCCAGCAGCGTGTCCGCCACTGCGCCGCCTTCTCGGAAAACCGTTACCTAACGGATGCCGAGCAACGGGGTGTCCGAACCATCCAGCTCTGGGGACCCACAACGGAGCGAGTCTTACGAGCGACCCGTTCGCGGCCCGTCTCGCGTCCGAGTCGTCGAAGCGCATGCGCCGCAGGCGCGAGTCTCGACGGCGCCGCTAGCGACTTGCTTGCAGGTCGCTCGAAAGGGGCGGACGCGAGACACCAGGGGGCGCGAACGGGTCGCGCCGCAGGCGCGGCCAATTCAACACAGCCCGCGCGCCCGCGCCGCGGAGGCTACTACTACGCTGCCTAGTTATTACTCTCCCTAGCGGAGTGAGCCCGGTCGACATGGAGGGACAACCCGTGACTGCCCTGAAAGCTGTGACCGCCTCGACAGGGGCGCGTCGTCGCATGGTTTCGGTTGCCGTGCTCGCCGCCGGAGCGGCACTCGTGCTGTCCGGCTGTAGTGCAGGCCAGACCGCACAGACCGCGAGCCAAGTCGCCGCGGTCAACGGCAACCACGCCGACATCGACCGGATCTCGCTGCGCAATGTGCACATCGTCTTCCCGGCCACGGGCACCGACTACACCAACACCAAGGGCGGCAAGGCGATCATCGCGCTGTCGATCGTCAACAACAGCGAGACCGTCACCGACGAGCTGACCAGCATCACCTCCGACCTCGGCACGGTGAAGATCACCCCGCCCGCAGGCGCCTCGGCCTTCCAGATCGCCCCGCAGCAGACTGTCGTCGCGGCGGCCTCCCCCACCACCGCAACCGCCGCCAAGTCCGACGAGCACGGTGCGACGCCGAGCAGCACTGCCGCGCCGACCACCAGCGCCACACCCGACTCGCACGGGGCCGGCGACAAGACCACCGTCGATCCGGAGAAGAAGCCGGGTCTGATCGAGATCACCGGTCTGACCAAGGACATCATCCCCGGCCTCACCTACCCGGTGACGTTCAACTTCAAGCAGAACGGCACTGTGACCGTGCAGGTCCCGGTCGACGCCGGTGCGGCCGCCGAACGGCACGAGGGCCAGACCGCCGCGACCGAGGGCGAGCACAAGGGCGGACACTGATCCGCTGACGCCCCGGGCAACGTATACGGCTGTCGCGCATTCGCGCGGCAGCCGTTTTCGTATCTGTCGAGCCCGCTTGTCGGGGGTGGTACGTAAGGTGCGCCTGTGGCCAAGACCAAGTCGATCTTCCGATGCTCCGAATGCCGGTACGAGGTCGCCAAGTGGGTGGGCAAATGCCCGGACTGCGGCGCATGGGGCACCGTCGACGAGGTAGCCGGATCGGCGGCGGCCGCGGCATCACCGGTCGGACGAAAAGCCATGCTGCCGAGCACCGCCGCCGCGCCCATCTCGCATATCGATTCGAAGGTCACCAAGGCCAGGCCGACCGGGGTCGAGGAACTCGACCGGGTGCTGGGCGGGGGCATCGTGCCCGGATCGGTCGTCCTGCTCTCCGGTGAGCCCGGAGTCGGCAAATCGACGCTGCTGTTGGAGGTCGCCCACCGTTGGGCCGCTCAGCGTGATGAGAAGTCGCTGTATGTCACCGCCGAGGAATCGGCCGGACAGGTTCGGCTGCGCGCCGACCGGACCAATGCGGTGCACGAAAGGGTCTATCTCGCAGCGGAATCGGATCTGTCGATCGTGCTCGGCCATGTCGAACAGGTGCGCCCGACACTGCTGGTGGTCGACTCGGTGCAGACCATGCTCGTCCCGGAGGTGGACGGCACCATCGGCGGCGTCACCCAGGTGCGCGCGGTGGCGGCGGCGCTCACGTCACTGGCCAAGGCGAGCGGGATCGCGGTGCTACTGGTCGGACATGTCACAAAGGACGGCAATGTCGCGGGCCCGCGCACGCTCGAACATCTGGTGGATGTGGTGCTGCAGTTCGAGGGCGACAAGAACTCCACACTGCGCATGGTGCGCGGCATCAAGAACCGCTTCGGCAGCTCCGACGAGGTCGGCTGTTTCGAATTGCACGACGACGGGATCTCCTGCGTCACCGATCCGTCCGGGCTGTTTCTGCACCACCGCACCGATTCGGTATCGGGTACGGCGGTCACGGTCGCGATGGACGGTAAGCGGCCGCTCGTCGCCGAGGTGCAGGGCCTGACCGTGCACACCGAGATCCCGAATCCGCGACGGGCGGTGAGCGGGCTGGACTACAACCGGGTCGCGATGGTGCTCGCCGTACTGCAGAGCCGCGGGCGGGTGTTCCTCGGCAAGCACGACGTGTACGCCGCGACCGTCGGCGGTATGCGCCTGCTGGAGCCGGCCGCGGATCTCGCTGTGGCACTTGCCATTGCGAGTGCCGAACGCGATCAGGCGCTGCCCGTCGGCTGGATCATCCTCGGCGAGGTCGGGCTGGCGGGCGAGGTGCGCCGGGTCACCGGACTGGAGCGCAGACTCGCCGAGGCCGAACGCCTCGGCTTCACCACCGCCCTGGTGCCACCCGGTTTGGCGCGCACCAAGAGCGGCATGAAGATCCACGAGGTGACCGACGTAAAGTCGGCCATCCGTCTCGCCGGTCTGCGCAAACAGCGCGCGGCAACCACCGAAACGGCCCCCGACTTCTGAGCCCTGTCGCACAACCTGTCAGGCGATGTTGAAGGGTTCGGCGGCGCTGCGGAGCGAGCCCAGTTGAGCGACAACGGCGTACGCGCCGGGTGGAACCTGGACGCGGTCGCCCGCACAGTTGGGTTGGGAGGTCGAGCCGGACCAGGTGACCATGAAGGCCGCCTGTTCGCCGCGGTTCAGGGTGCGGACGTCAGGGGCGCCGTCCGGATAGCAGTCGGTGCTCGACCACAGGCGGCGCTGGCCGTCGAGGCTGGTCACCGAGACCTGCTGCAGTCCGGAGCCGACATCGCGCGAACAGGCCGTGGACGAGATATTGGTGATCACGACGCCGAATACCGGATTCTCACCGGTCTTGTAGGTCGGCTGCTCAACGGTCACCTTCACCGCGAGCGACTGATCCGGGCAGATACCCGCGGCGACCTGGCTGGCGCTCGCAGCCGCAGCGGTAGTGCCGGTGGGCTTCGCGCTGGATTCGCCGGTGGCCGGCGGCGGCATCGAGGAGGATGCGCCCGCAGGCTTATTCGTCGCCGACGCGGAACTGGTCGCGGCCGCCTTTGTCGTACCGGGCGAATCGCCGCCGCGCGTGACCGTCAATACCAACCAGATCACCAGTGCGAGCGCCACGACCAGAACACCTACGGCGAGCGCGCGGCGTCGCCAGTAGATCTCCGGAGGCAGCGGTCCATTCGGTTCCAGCACGGAGTCAACGGTAAGGGCACGATCCGGTACAGCGACTCAGGACCCCGGCGTGTCGGATCGGAAAACCCGCACGCGGCAGGTAAATTCCGCTCCCACCGCTGGATGTCTCGGATCGGCGGTATCAGGCCAGCTCACCGATATTGCCGACGACCCGCTGCAACTTGACTTCGCCCTCGGCCAGTTTGTATGTGACGCAGGCGATCGCGCATTCACCCGTGGCAACGCGCTGCGAAATGATCATCGAGCGCTGCATGAGCAGTCGGCTGGTCTCCACCACATGCCTGGCCTCCATCTCGTCGACGGTGGACAGCCCCTCCCGGCGCCCGATCAGAATCGACGGTGTGACCCGCTCGACCACACTGCGGATGAATCCGCCGGGCACCTCGCCGCCGTCCAGCGCGTCGAGGGTGGCCTTCACCGCGCCGCAGCTGTCATGGCCGAGCACCACGATCAGCGGCACATTCAAAACCTGCACGCCGTACTCGATCGAGCCGAGCACCGAGCTGTCCACGACATGGCCCGCGGTGCGCACGACGAACATATCGCCGAGGCCCTGGTCGAAAATCAGCTCGGCCGCCACGCGGGAGTCACCGCAGCCGAACAGGATCGCGTGCGGGTGCTGGCCGCTGACGAGCTTGGCCCGGTCCGCCGCGCCCTGACTAGGATGCAGCAGGTTGCCGTTCACGAAGCGTGCATTGCCTTCGCGAAGGGATTTCCAGGCACTGATCGGGTTGGAATCCGGCATACCGACCATTGTGCACATCGCAATGGTTACCAGCGAGTCCGGTTCGTTACGGCTCGGCAAATATCGACCGGCCGCAGGACAATAGGAACGGTGAGGGCAGTGTCGGAAGGCGGCGCAGCGCAACAGCGTGCAGGTGGAAAACCCAAGATCACGACGGGTACCAGCCGGGTGGATGCCGAATCGTTGCTGGACTGGTACCGGGAGACCGCGCGGGATCTGCCGTGGCGAGGCAAGGACGTCACGGCCTGGCAGATCCTGATGAGCGAAATCATGCTGCAGCAGACGCCGGTGGTACGGGTCGAACCGATCTGGCGGGAGTGGGTCGTGCGCTGGCCGGTCCCCTCCGCCATGGCGGCCTCGTCGCAGGCCGAGGTGCTGCGCGCCTGGGGCAAGCTCGGATATCCGCGGCGGGCGCTGCGGCTGCACGAATGCGCGAAGGTGATCGCCGAGGAACACGGTGACGAGGTGCCGACCGATGTGGATGTGCTGCTCGGCCTGCCGGGTATCGGCGCGTATACCGCGCGGGCGGTGGCCTGTTTCGCCTACGGACAGCGAGTTCCGGTGGTGGACACCAATGTTCGCCGGGTGGTGGCGCGTGCCGTGCACGGGCGCGCGGAGGCAGGTAATCCGTCGTCGCGCGATCTGCCCGAGACCGAAGCGCTGCTGCCGCGCCGAATCGACCATGCCGCAATGTTTTCCGCCGCGCTGATGGAACTGGGTGCGACGGTGTGCACCGCGCGCACGCCCGACTGTTCGCGTTGCCCGCTGCCGCAATGCGCCTGGGTTTCGGCGGGCAGACCGGTCTCGGATGTGGTTCGTAAGACGCAGAAGTACGAGGGCACCGATCGTCAGGCGCGCGGTCGGCTGCTCGACGTGTTGCGCGACGCGACCGGTCCGGTCGAGCGAATCCGGTTGGATCTGGCCTGGACTCGCGATCCCGGCCAGCGCGACCGCGCTTTGGACTCCCTGCTGGTCGACGGCCTCATCGAACAAACCCCAGACGGGCTGTTCGCGCTGGCCGGTGAGGGCTAGACAATCGGGGGTTTCGAGTCCAACAAGATCGAACAAGCCCCCGATCGGACTCTCCACTATGGACTGCTCGCGCTGGGCGGCAAAGCTGGAACAGCCTCATCCGGCGTCATCGAGCGCCTCATCGAATAAACCGACGGGCCGTTCGCCCTGACCGGCGAGGGGCTGAACACAGCCTCATGCGGGAAGGTTCAGGACTTTCCGAAGGAAGGCTTCGACCTCGGTGCGGTAGCGCTCCGGTTGGTCGTCGTGCACCAGATGGCCCGCGCCC
Organism: Nocardia sp. NPDC102475; assembly: GCF_055584605.1. Taxonomy (NCBI): domain Bacteria; kingdom Bacillati; phylum Actinomycetota; class Actinomycetes; order Mycobacteriales; family Nocardiaceae; genus Nocardia; species Nocardia sp. NPDC102475. Next base: position 34,921 of record NZ_JBVJLS010000010.1, read on the forward strand.
GGGATGCGGACGTAGACGGCGTCCGGGTGGACGTCGGCCATCTGCCGCATCTGGCCCTCGGGGGTGATGGTGAATTCGCCCTCGATCAAGAGAACGGGCGCTTCGACCGCGCGCCATTGCGCCCAGAAGTCGCGGGTCCCCCACTCCTCGGAGATATCGCGGAAGGTGGCGACCGAACCGTGCAGACGGTAGCCGTCGGGGCCGTGCTCGAAGGAGTCGAGGAAGTAGCGCCCGGCGACCGGGCCGAAGTAATCCAGCACCGCGTCCGCATCCGGAAACGGCTGCGGCCAGGACTCGATCATGGCCGCCCAGTTCGCGGCGGTGCGGCCGCGGAAGTCGGGGGCGATATCCTCGACCACCAGCGCGCGCACCCGCTCCGGATATCCCGCGGCGAAAACCCAGCTGTGCAGACCGCCCATCGAATGGCCGATGACCACCATGGGTTCGGAAATTTCGGCGGTGGCAGTGGCGAGGTCGTCGATGAAGGCCTCGGTGGTCAGTTCCACGGGCGCGGGACGACCGTGGCCGGCGGCGTCGAAGGTGTAGACGTGGCCGAACTTCCGCAACCAGTCAAGGTGATCGCGCCAGGTGCGGGCACTGCCCATCAGTCCGTGCAGCAGCAGGATCGGCACGCCCGCCCCGCCTTCGTCATACAACACTGTGACATTTTGCAGCGCCTGCGCGCTGCGTGTTCGCGGCCCCCTGGTGTCTCGCATCCGACCCTTCGAGCGACCCGCAAGCAGTCGCTAGCGGCGCAGCCGAGACTCGCTCCGTGGTAGCCGAGTTCATCGGCGAACGTATTGTCGAGCCCATGGCTGTTGTGAAGATCAATGCGATCGAGGTTCCGGAGGGCGCGGGACCCGAATTGGAGAAGCGATTCGCCCATCGCGCACACGCGGTCGAGGGCTCGCCGGGCTTCCTCGGCTTCCAGTTGCTGCGGCCGGTGGCCGGAGAAAACCGGTACTTCGTTGTCACCCAATGGGATTCGGAGGAGTCGTTCGCGGCGTGGCGGGACGGGCCCGCGCGCGAGGCGCACGCCGGCGAGCGGCAGAAGCCGGTTTCGACGGGTGCCTCACTGCTGGAATTCGAGGTCGTACTGGACGTCGCGGCAAAGCCCGCTTCCTGAAACCGCTGGACAGACGCGGCGCGCGACTCGCCCATCCCGGCCAGGGCAAGTCGCCCGCCGTGTTGACGCCGAGTACAACCGGATGTCACAGTTCGAAGGACAAACGCGAGGGTGACGCGGTAATTCGGTGAAATTCCGGAGCGGTCGCGCCACTGTGTTCTTGCACCGAGTCCTTGGTGCCGGAAAGCCAGACACCGGCACCTTCGCACCGAACAACTCACGGGACGCGCATCCCTAGGAGGACTCGAATGGCTATCGCGCATTCACCGAGTCGGGCAACTGATTCACTCGGCACGCTGCTCATCGCAGTGGGCGTCGTTCTTCTCGCATTGCTCACGCTGTACCTGGTCGGCTTCGACCAGGGCGTCATCTCGCGCAGCGGGATGTACCTGCATGAGCTCATGCACGACGGACGTCACCTGCTCGGTGTGCCGTGCCACTGAGTACACCCACCCCGCCGACTCCGTCGGCTGCCGTCCCCCTGGGCGGGTCCCTCAAGACCCTGCTGCTCCGTGGCCTGCTGGCCGGCCTCATCGCCGGTCTGCTGGCCGCGACAGTGGGCTACTTCGTCGGCGAACCCAAGATCGACGCCGCCATCTCCATCGAAGAGGCCAATACCGCCAAGGCCGCCGAGCATGCCCAGGAACCAGCCGGGCATACGCACGGTGACGAGGAAGAACCGCTGGTCAGTCGGTCCGGACAGAAGTTCGGGCAGTTCCTTGCGCTCGGACTCGCCGGGCTCGCGCTCGGGGCGATCTTCGCTTCGGTCGCGCATTTCGCACGCCGGTACACCACCTTGTCGGGGCCGAAGCTCGCGCTCGGATTGGCATTGGCCGGCTGGACCGCGATCGTGGCGGTGCCGTTCTTCAAGTACCCGGCCAATCCGCCCGCCGTGGGTGAACCGGACACCATCAACCAGCGCACCCTGCTGTGGTTGGCGGCGGTGCTACTCGGACTCGCTGCCGTCGGTATCGGGCTGTACGTCTACAAACTGCTTGCCGCGCAACTCGGTACAGTCCGGCTGATCGCCGGGGTCGCGGCATTCGTCCTCATCGTCGTACTCGGGTACGTCCTGTTGCCCGGTGTGAACGAGGTGAAGGACGACTTCCCGGCCGTCCTGCTGTGGCAGTTCCGTGCGACATCGCTCAGCGAGACGGCCACCCTGTGGGCTTGCCTCGGCCTCGGTTTCGCGGCGCTCACCGAATTCGCCACGCGCGATAGCACTCCGGTACGAGAAACAGCCGCTACCGCAGGCTGATCCGGAGTACGGACCGCGAAAGGCAGTGTCGGTCGTATGACCGGCACTGCCTTTTCCGTATGGCCGCGAACCGACCCACCGCGCTCGGTTTCCGTGGCATTCACCTGCCTCGTCATCGCGCTGCTCTGCGGCGTCGGCGAAGCCATCACCTACACCGCCGCGCAATTGGACCGCCCGAATGCCGATATCGGCTCGCTCGCAACAGGTCTCGCTATTCGCAGCGGCATCTACCTGGTGGTTCTCGGCGTTGCCATGCAGATGGTGCGCGGTGCCCGCTGGGCCAGGCTGGTGCTCACCTTCGGCATCGGCGTAATCGGCCTGGCCTCGCTGATCATCGAACCACTGGCAGCCACGTTGTCCGCCAAGCAAATCGGTGACCTGTTCGACAACCTCACCGCATCCGCAATGATCACCGGAATCTTCCGCACCGGGCACATCCTGGCCGTCTTGGTTGCCATCCCCGCCATGTACCACCCGACCGCCCGCCACTATTTCGCGAGGGACAGCGTTATTGCCAGCCGGGGCGGACCAGGCCGGATTCGTAGGCCATGACCACGAGTTGGGTGCGGTCTCGGGCGTCCAGTTTCATGAGGATGCGGCTGACATGGGTGCGGGCGGTGGCGGGGCTCATGAAGAGGCGTTCGCCGATTTCGGCATTGGTGAGGCCCTCGGCTACCAGGGCCATGACCTCGCGCTCGCGGTCGGTGAGTTCGGTGAAGGCGGCGGGCGGGGGTTGTTTGGCGTGGGCGGAGAATTCGGCGATGAGGCGGCGGGTGACGCCGGGTGAGAGCAGGGCGTCGCCCGCGGCGACGACTCGGATGGCACGGACGAGATCGGCGGGTTCGGTGTGTTTGACCAGAAACCCCGTCGCGCCGGCGCGCATTGCTTCGAAGACGTATTCGTCGAGTTCGAAGGTGGTCAGCACGACCACCTTCACCTCGGCGAGTTTCGGATCCTCGGCGATCATTCTGGTGGCGGCAAGGCCGTCCAGCACCGGCATTCTGATATCCATCAGGACCACATCGGGGGTCAGGCTGCGGGTCATGCGGACGGCCTGTTCGCCGTTGTCGGCCTCACCCACCACCTCGATGCCGTCCTGCGCATCGAGCAGGGCGACGAAACCGCCGCGCACCAGGGCTTGGTCGTCGGCAACCAATACCCGGACAGGCCCACCCGCATCCCTCGGATTGCCGCCGTTCATCGCGCCTCCTCCTGAGCCCCCACCTGGGACGGTAGCCGGGCCACCACGCGGAATCCGCCACTGGGCCGCGGACCCGCGATGAGCTGGCCGCCGAGGGCGTGTGCGCGCTCGCGCATGCCGAGAATGCCATTGCCGCCGCTCGCTCCGGACTTCGATTGTGTGCCGGTGGCGCGAGCGTTGTCGATGGTGATCTCGACCGAATCGGCGGCATAGCGGATAGTTACCGCGGCCGGTGCGCCGGGCGCGTGGCGGACCACATTGGTCAGCGATTCCTGGATGATGCGGGCCGCCGCCACATCGACGACGCTGGGCAGTTTGTGTGCGGTGCCCATAATGCGGGTGTCTACCGTGAGACCGGCGGCGCGGGTGCGCTGCAGCAGTGCGTCCAGGTCCTCGATGCTCGGGACCGGACTCCGTGGGGCGGGCGGCGGGGCTTCGACGCTGGGGGCAACCGAACTATCTCGGTCCCGTTCGGAATCGGGGCGTGCGGGCGCGGATTCCGGCTCGACCTCCGAGTCGCGCACTTCGGCCGCGCTGCCACTGCGGATCGAGTGCAACAACGTATGCACCTCGGCCAAGGCATCCTTACTCGCCGTTTTGATTGCCGCGAGCGCCGATTCGGCCTGTTCCGGCTTCTTGTCGAAGAGCTCCAGCGCCACCGAGGACTGGACATTGATCAGCGAGAGGCTATGCGCCAGTACATCGTGCAGCTCGCGCGCGATCGCGAGCCGTTCCTCGCTGGCCCGCCGTTCGCGCTGCGCCTCCTCGTCGCGGCGCGCCGCCTCGGCCCGCTGCCTGCGTGCCACCAGCACCGCCTGGCGCTGACGGATCCCCTCCGCGATCGCGACCAGCACACCCAGCCAGGCGATCATGCCGAAGGCCAGCCACGGGTCGGCCGGATGCCCGACCAGTGCGGGCAGCGGCCAGAGCAGCGCGAGATAGCCGATCGGCGCGAGCGGATATGTCCACCAGCGCGATCCGACGATCGCGGCGCTGATGAATGCGATCACCAGTGAGACGAAGATCGGGCCGTAGCCGTAACCGCGCAGCAGGTACACCGCGCAGGATGCGATCGTCACGAGCAGCGCGGGCAGCGGGTAGGAACGGCGTAGCAATAACGCCACCGGTCCGATGAGCAACAGCACATAGCCGAATGCGTCGAGCGAGTGCACTCCGGTCTGGCGCAGGTTGGCATTGCGTCCCCCGACGACCTGGATCGCCGCGACGACGAGCGCGAGCACCCAGTCCTGAACGACCGGGCCACGTTTCGATTCCCCTGGCGCTGTCACACTTGCAGCCTATTAGCACGGACGGGCCACCACGTCCGCCGCGCTACGTATGCTCCCCCGGCCCTCGAATATTCTGCCGGGCATTGGTGCCTCAACGGTCGCGTCGCGGACCGTCGGTCGAGGTGACAGCCAGGTTGTGGGCGTTCACCCATGTGCTTGCGAAATCAGTCGTCGCGTCCGCTGTCACGGCGCTTCGTAGGCCGCGGTACGTACGCCGAACATCGCCGCGCGACGGATGTGTCACCCCTGGTCGGGGGCGGATTCTCGGTGCATGACAGATTCCGTCGTGGTCACCGCAGGGCTGACCAAACGCTACGGCACCCACGCCGCCGTCGACCGCGTGTACATGAAGGTCGCGCCCGGTGAGATCTACGGGTTTCTCGGTCCGAACGGTGCCGGTAAGACGACCACGCTGCGAATGCTGGTCGGTTTGATCCGCCCCACCGATGGCACCGCCACCGTGCTCGGACATACCCCGGGCGATCCTGCCGTGGTCCGCCGCATCGGCGTCCTCATCGAGGGGCCCGGCTTCTACCCCTACCTCACCGGCCGCGACAACCTGCGGGTACTCGCGAGATACCGCGGCCTCGAGCGTGCCGATGTGGAGGACGCACTCGACCGCGTCGGCCTCGCCAATCGCGCCGACGACAAATTCCGCACCTACTCCCTCGGCATGAAGCAGCGCCTCGGCGTCGGCGCGGCTCTGCTCGGCCGTCCCGATCTGCTGATCCTGGACGAGCCGACCAATGGCCTCGACCCGCAGGGCATGGCCGAAATGCGGGAGCTCATCACAACTCTCGCCGGTGACGGCCATACCGTGCTGCTGTCCAGCCACATGCTCAGCGAGGTGCAGGAGATCTGCGATCGCGTCGGGGTGATCTCCGGCGGCAAGCTGCTCACCGAATCCACCGTCACCGAATTGCGCGGCGCCTCTTCGCTTTTGCTGCGGGCCGAACCGCTGGAGGTGGCTTTTCCCGCGGTGCGCCGAGTGGTCGGCGAGCGCTCGGCCATGTTGACCGCGGGCGGTATACGGATCGAGGCCGGTGCGGACAGCGCGCCGGTGGTCGCGCGCGCGGTCGTCGAATCCGGCGCGGATCTGCTGGAGCTGCGGACCGATGAAAAGTCCCTGGAAGAAGTGTTCTTCGAAATGACCCAATTGGAGCCTGCGAAATGAACGGGACCGTGAAAGACCTGACGGCGAGCACGAGAGCGGAAATGCTGCGACTGCGTAAGTGGCCCGCATTCTGGATCATTCTCGGCACCTGGATTCTGCTGAATCTCACCTTCTCCTACCTCTTCAACTACCTCGCCTACTCCTCCGGCGATATGAAGACGATGTCGAACGGCGTGCCCAAAGACGTGCTGCTGCACCAGATGTTGCCCGCCGCGGTGCCCGAGGTCTTCACCCAGGGCATGGCGATGTTCGGTGGTGCGCTGATGCTCATTCTGGGTGCATTGACCATCGGTAGCGGATATGGCTGGGGCACTTGGAAGACCGTGCTCACCCAGGGTCCGTCGCGGACCAATGCCATCGGCGGTGCGCTGATCAGCCTGATGGTCACGGTTATCGGGCTGGTGTGCGTCGCGTTCGTGGCGGATATCGGGGTCGCCTCGATTATCGCGACAACCCAATCGCAGTCGCTCGCACTGCCAGGCCTCGGCCAGGCGGTGAACGGAATCATCACCGGCACAGCGATTCTCGGGATGTGGACACTAGCGGGCGCACTGATCGGGGCGATCGCACGCGGTCCCGCACTGGCCGTCGGGCTCGGACTGGTATGGGTGCTGGTTGTGGAGAATCTGCTGCGCGGTGTCGCGGCGATCTTCAGCCCGATCAAGGTGCTCACCGATCATCTGCCCGGTACCGCGGCAGGTTCGATGGCCGGTGCGATGCGGACCGCCGAAGGGCCGTCGACGCCGGGGGTGCTCGACATCCTGTCGCGGACTCAGTCACTCATCGCGCTGGTGGTGTACGTGGCGCTCTTCGCGGTGGGCACGATGTGGCTGGTGCAGCGGCGCGATATGGTCTGATCCACAGACACCGAAAACCGTTGGCGGACAACAGTTCCGTCAGCGGTTCGGCGCATTCAGGACTCGGACACCACGGAACGGGCCAGTTCGGCCAGCGCCGTCGCGATCTGTGCGGAAGTGAGACCCCGCGCCCGCTGATGCCGGTAGACCTCGGCAGCCAACGGTGCGAGCAGCGAATCGACCATGGCGTCCGGTTCCCCGACGCCTGCGGCCACCAACAGCGACCGGACGTGCAGGAACCAGAAGCCGTACGCACCGGTGGCGAACCGGGCGCCGCCGGTCTCCGCGCCGAGCACCAAATCCGCGTGCCCGTCCAATAATTCGACCATGGCGGCATAGAAGGCGGCGAGCCGTTCGGCGGGTGGCGCGCCGGGACCGAGCGGTGGTTCACCGCGCAACAACTGCTCCTGCAGTGCGCGTTCATGTTCGTCGAGCAGTGCGACGGCGATCGAATTCGTATCCGGATAGCGGCGATAGAGCGTGCCGCGACCGACCCCCGCCGCCTTGGCGATGTCGTCCATCGTGACAGTGCGCGGATCCCGCGTTGCGAACAGTTCGGCGGCCGCGGCGAGCACCTTGGCCCGGTTGCGGGCCGCATCCGCGCGCTCGGTCGGCACTGCGGGTTCCGAATGCCCGCCGAGCAGGTCCATATCGCTGTTCATCGCCCCGACTGTACTCGACTTTCCAATCAACTGGACAGAGCGTCCGGTTATCGGTACGGTTCAACCGGACATAATGTCCAGTTAGATGCACAGGAGAGATCATGAGCACGTTGTTGCACCTCGATGCCAGCGCACGGCGTCGTTCCATCAGCCGGGAACTGAGCGCGGCATTCGCCGAGGCGTGGCGCGCCGCGAATCCGGAGAGCGACTACATCTATCGCGACCTGGCGGCCGAGCCGGTGCCCTTCATCGACGAGGCATGGACCGAACTGTGCGATGCCGTCCTCGCTCAACCGAGCACCGATCTGAACCGCCTCGCCGAACTGGTCCACACCCCTGAACAGGCCGCCGCATGGGCGATCGTGGAACCGCTGCTGACCGAGGTGCTGGCCGCCGATGTGATTCTGATCGGCACCCCGATGTACAACTACTCGATCCCGGCAGCACTCAAGGCCTGGCTCGACCAGGTGACCTTTCCGCGAATGTCCTTGGGCGACAGGCAATTCGTCGTCGTCTCCGCACGCGGCGGGTCGTACGCACCCGACGCCCCCAAGGCCGCATTCGACTATCAAGAGCGCTACCTGCGCGATTTCTTCGCGGGCCATTTCGCCGTCACCGACACCGTTTTCGTCAATGCGGAACTCGCCAACTCGAGGCAGGACCCGGCACTGGCGCATCTGCGCGGCAAGCATGACGAATCCTATTCGGCCGCAATGGAATCCGCGCGCCACCTGGCCAGCCGCTATCGACTGCTTGCAGGTCGCTCGAAAGGATCGGAGTACTGATGAACTGGATCATTCTCGGCATCGCCGGACTGGTGGAGATCATCTGGTCGCAGAGCATCAAGCCGACCGAGAACTTCACGCGCCTCGTCCCGACCGTCATCTGCTTCGTACTCGGCGCTGTCGCGGTGTATCTGCTGTCGCGGGCCATGCAGACGCTGCCGGTCGGCACGGCCTATGCGGTCTTCACCGGAATCGGCGCGGTCGGCGCGATCAGCCTCGGTGTTGTGATCAACAAGGATCCGATGAGCGCCGGACGGCTGCTGGCGCTGTCGCTGATTCTCGGCGGCATCGTGCTGGCGCGCGTCACCAATCCGGAGTGAGCAGGTCCGGCGGTACAGTCCGAACCGTGATCGAACCAGTGGGGTACCCGACCTACCTCGGTACTCGACTTCGCGTGGCGCACAAGGAATTTGCCGATGAGGTGGCCCGCGACCGGCATTCGCAGGCCTGGCCGTTGGTACTCGAACAGCTCGATCAGCGCACGGCCGAGCCCGCCTGGGGCGCCACCTGCTGCTGCACACGATTCGGACTGCTGCCTCCGCACGCGTCGCGGGGGCGGCGGGGGTAGGTTCGACTGCGAATTGTGATTCACACATCTTCGAAAGGACCGTGATGCCCACACGTACCGCGCGCACCGCTTGGACCGGCGGCCTCCAGGACGGCTCCGGCCAGGTCGAGCTGGCCAGTTCCGGTGTCGGCAAGTACGACGTTTCCTTCCCCAAGCGCGCCGCTGACGACGCCGACGGCACCACCAGCCCCGAGGAACTGATCGCGGCGGCGCACTCGTCCTGCTTCGCCATGGCCCTCTCGGCCCAGATCGGCAATGCCGGTGGCACGCCCGAGAGCCTGGACGTCACCGCCGATGTGACCCTCGGCCCGGATCCGGACGGCGGCTTCCGCATCAGCGCCATCAAACTCACCGTCCGCGGCCGGGTCTCCGGCCTGGACGCCGACGGCTTCGCCGCCGCCGCGGCCGCCGCCAAGGCGGGCTGCCCGGTCAGCAAGGCCCTCGCCGGGGTGGACAACATCACCCTCGACGCCGCCCTCGCCTGACTTCCCGGCTCCTCGCACCGCCTGTGCGAGGAGCCCAGTGGTTATGCGAGCGCCGCGTACGCGCACAGACGTAGGGCGAATATCGTCGGCAGGCCGATGTCCGGGTGGGGGTGTCGGGCGCAGGGTTGGGTCATGAGCATTTTCACGCAACCCGAGGCCATGACCTTCTTGGCCGATCACTATGACGGCGGATGGCATCCCTGGCCGTTCTTCTGGATCTTCCCCTTGCTGTTCTGGGCCACCGTCATCGTCTTCTTCGTATTCGCGCGGCGGCGGTTCTGGGGTCACCAGAGCGGAATCGGTGCGCTGCGTACCGCATTCGCGCGCGGCGAGATCACCGAGGATCAATATCGGAGTCGGCTGGCGGTGCTGCGCGAACGCGGTGGGAAGCCGCGCGGTGGTGAAACTTCGACCACCTGAGCGCTTTCCACAAAGGCCGCCGCCCACATCCCACGGGCGGCGGGTACCGCACCGGGCGTTTGCCCGAAATCTATCGGCCGCCAGCTCCGGAACGATGCAATGACTCATTCGACCCGAATCACGGGAGACCGCACCATGACCATCACCTTCGGCATCATCATCACACCGCGTTCGGGCTCCGAATGGGCACGTGCGGTACAAAGCGCCGAACAGCAGGGTTACCAGACGATCCTCCTTCCGGACACCCTGAACACCCCGTCCCCCTTCCCCGCACTCGCGGCCGCCGCCGCGGTGACCACCACCATCCGACTCCGCCCGAACGTCCTGGCCGCTCCCCTGCGCAATCCGGCCGCCACCGTCCGGGAAACCGCCGCACTGCAACTGCTTTCGGACGGACGATTCGAACTCGGCATCGGGTCGGGGCGTCCCGATGCGAACGCCGAGGCCGAACGACTCGGCATGCCTTGGGGTTCGCCGGCCCAGCGCCGCGAGCAACTCATCGCCACCGTGCATGCCGTTCGCGAACAGGTCGATCCGGTGCCACCGATCGTCGTTGCCGCGAATGGACCTCGAATGCTCACTGTCGCCGCAGGTTTCGCCGATCGAGTGCTACTTGCCGCCGGACCGGATGCGACCGAGGCCGATCTCGCCGAGATGGTCCGGATCGTGCGCGACAATACCGATCGCGATGTGCGCTTCACCCATCAACTGGTCGGCATCGGTGACGAACTGCCGTTCTGGTTGAGCAAGCGGCTCGGACTCACCGCGGACGGACTGCGCGCGGCCGGATCGGCGGGTGTGCTCGACGGCGATCCGGCCACGGTCGCCGAGGTGCTCGAATACCGCAGGGAGAAGTACGGCATCGATGAACTGATCGTCCCCGGCGAACTGGCCCAAGCCTTCGCCCCGGCACTGGCCTTGTTCACGAACTCGTCTGTCTGACCGGAAGCCCTGACCCCGCCACAGCGCCGCGGTCGCAATTCTCGCGACTGCGGCGCTGTGCTGATATGCGCGCCCGACATTGCCTGCGAAACTACTGCCCGTCCGGATTGGCCGCCTGACGTTCGGCATCGGTGAATCCATCCACCGCCTGTCCTGGCGCGGCCATACTGCGCCGCGCCGAATATGCCGCAGCCGACGCGAATGCCCCGGCCGCTCCGGCCGGTGTCGCGCCGTAGGTCAGCGAGCGCCGCGGATCGAATCCCAGTTCGGACCCCACCGCCACCGCATCCATATTCGCGCCGAGGAATACGAAATCCCAGGAGTACACATCCTGCTGCTGCGTAATCAGGGCCCGCACCGCGGCATGCGTCCATTCCCGGCTGGAATTTTCGTGCCCATCGGTGAGCACAACGACGATCACCGTGCCCGGCCGCTCGTGCTCGGGTCGAGCCGAGAGTTCCCGGCCGATATCGGTGACCAGCCGCCCCACCGCGTCGTACAGTGCGGTTCCGCCACGCGGCTGCAGGCTCAGCGGCGGCACCTCGGCGATCGGCCGATTCGCATAGACCAGTTCGTATTCGGTATCGAACTGCGCCAGCGTCACCAGCGTCGTCTTCGGCACCTTGCGCTGTTCTTCGATGTAGGCATCGAAGCCGCCCTCGGTATCGGTTTTGATCGCCTGCATGGAACCCGACCGATCCAGCAGAACCGCGATCGATGTCAGATCTGAATTTGTCACCTAGCACCCCCGTGATAGTTGTCCGAATGACCGCTCCCCACGGTACGCCGCTGCTCGAGCGTGCGAATTCCAGAAAAAAAATGCCGCCCACCGGAAAATCCGGTGGGCGGCATCTTCTAGCCGTTGCGACTTACTCGCCGGCGGCCTCGGCCGTGGGGGTGCCTTCGCCCGCACCCGTGAGCACGACCTCCGGCTTCTCCTCGGTGGCTGCCGCCTTGGTCAGCTTCGCCTTGCCGGTGAAGGTGAACTTGGCGTTCTCGCCGGAGCCCTCGCCGTCCCAGCCCTCGACGTCGACCACGATGGTCTGTCCCGGACCGATCTCGCCGAAGAGGATCTTCTCCGACAGCTGGTCCTCGATCTCGCGCTGGATGGTCCGGCGCAGCGGCCGGGCGCCGAGCACCGGATCGAAGCCGCGCTTGGCAAGCAGTGCCTTGCCCTGCGGGGACAGCTCGATCTCCATGTCCTTGTTCTTCAGCTGCGTGGCGACGCGGTTGATCATCAGATCCACCATCTCCACGATCTGATCCGTGGTGAGCTGGTGGAAGACGATCACGTCGTCGATGCGGTTGAGGAACTCGGGCCGGAAGTGCTTCTTCAGCTCGTCGTTGACCTTGAGCTTCATCCGCTCGTAGTTCGAACCCTCGGCGTTGGACTGGGTGAAGCCCAGGCCGACCGCCTTGGAGATGTCCGAGGTACCCAGGTTCGAGGTGAAGATCAGCACGGTGTTCTTGAAGTCGACCGTACGTCCCTGGCCGTCGGTGAGACGACCGTCCTCGAGGACCTGCAACAGGGTGTTGTAGATCTCCTGATGTGCCTTTTCGATCTCGTCGAACAAAACGACCGAGAACGGCTTGCGGCGCACCTTCTCGGTGAGCTGGCCGCCCTCTTCGTAGCCCACGTACCCGGGCGGGGCACCGAAGAGCCGCGATGCGGTGAAGCGGTCGTGGAACTCACCCATATCGATCTGGATGAGCGCGTCGTCGTCGCCGAACAGGAAGTTCGCCAGCGCCTTGGACAGCTCGGTCTTACCGACACCGGACGGACCGGCGAAGATGAACGAGCCCGAGGGACGCTTCGGATCCTTCAGACCGGCGCGGGTGCGGCGGATCGCCTTCGACACGGCCTTGACCGCGTCCTCCTGGCCGATGATCCGCTTGTGCAGCTCGTCCTCCATGCGGAGCAGACGGGTGGTCTCCTCCTCGGTGAGCTTGAACACCGGGATACCGGTCCAGTTGGCCAGCACCTCTGCGATCTGCTCGTCATCGACCTCGGCCACGACATCCAGATCACCGGAGCGCCACTGCTTTTCGCGCTCGGCGCGCTTGGCGACCAGCTGCTTTTCCTTATCGCGCAGCCGCGCCGCCTTCTCGAAGTCCTGCGCGTCGATGGCGCTTTCCTTCTCCCGGCGCGCATCGGCGATCTTGTCGTCGAATTCGCGCAGGTCCGGCGGGGCGGTCATGCGACGGATGCGCATGCGCGCACCGGCCTCGTCGATCAGGTCGATCGCCTTGTCCGGCAGGAACCGGTCGTTGATGTAGCGGTCGGCCAGGGTTGCCGCGGCCACCAGCGCGCCATCGGTGATGGACACCCGGTGGTGCGCCTCGTAGCGGTCGCGCAGACCCTTGAGGATATTGATGGTGTGCTCGACCGTCGGCTCGCCGACCTGGACCGGCTGGAACCGGCGCTCGAGTGCGGCGTCCTTCTCGATGTACTTGCGGTACTCGTCGAGCGTGGTCGCACCGATGGTCTGCAGCTCACCGCGGGCCAGCTTCGGCTTCAGGATCGAAGCGGCGTCGATCGCGCCCTCGGCGGCACCCGCACCGACGAGCGTGTGCAGCTCGTCGATGAACAGGATGATGTCGCCACGGGTGTTGATCTCCTTGAGCACCTTCTTCAGGCGCTCTTCGAAGTCACCGCGGTAGCGGCTGCCCGCGACCAGGGAACCCAGGTCGAGGGTGTAGAGCTGCTTGTCCTTCAGCGTCTCCGGGACCTCGCCGTTGACGATGGCCTGGGCCAGACCCTCGACCACGGCGGTCTTACCGACACCGGGCTCGCCGATGAGGACCGGGTTGTTCTTGGTGCGGCGGCTCAGCACCTGCATGACGCGCTCGATTTCCTTCGAGCGGCCGATGACCGGGTCGAGCTTGCCCTCGAGGGCGGCCTGGGTCAGGTTGCGGCCGAACTGGTCGAGCACCAGCGAGGTGGACGGGGTACCGGCCTCGCCGCGCGAACCGGATTCCACCGGCTCCTTGCCCTGGTATCCGGACAGCAGCTGGATGACCTGCTGGCGCACCCGGTTGAGATCCGCACCCAGCTTCACCAGCACCTGCGCCGCGACACCCTCACCTTCACGGATCAGGCCGAGCAGAATGTGCTCGGTGCCGATGTAGTTGTGGCCGAGCTGCAGCGCCTCGCGCAGGCTCAGTTCCAGCACCTTCTTGGCACGCGGGGTGAACGGGATGTGACCGGACGGAGCCTGCTGGCCCTGGCCGATGATCTCCTCCACCTGGCTGCGCACACCCTCCAGCGAAATACCAAGGGATTCCAGCGACTTCGCCGCTACGCCCTCGCCCTCGTGGATCAACCCAAGCAGGATGTGCTCGGTGCCGATGTAGTTGTGGTTGAGCATCCGGGCCTCTTCTTGGGCCAGGACAACGACGCGCCTCGCGCGGTCGGTGAACCTCTCGAACATCGCTCCCTCACTCTCCTGCTCCGAAATTCTGGCATCCGACGCTTCCGTGGCGTCAGCCTGCCATGAAGCCCGGGGGTTGCGGCCCCGGCCTCCACTCTAGTTGGCAGGGGATTACGCCGCCTCCAGTCCACCCTATTGGGGACCGGCGACAACACGGTCATTCACTCATAACGTGCTAGTTGCGGGATACGTTTCCGCGCAGGTTTTGCCCTCAGCGAAATCGCCGGTCGCCGCTTCCCAGCCGTGGGTGTCACCCGGTGAACGGTGGGACGAACTCGCACGGCACCTCGCGCGCATGCGCCGGATCGAGGGCGTTGAGCACGAAGCGGGCGGTGCGGGGACTGCCCGCGATCGCCAGATGTTCGGAGAAGTCGATCGCGCATCCGTCCTGGACCACGATATTCGTCACGTTCGGCCCCGGCACGAAGCCCGAGTCGTACGGGACGACGATCTCGTCCAGGCTGCCCATGATGTTGGTGTAGGTGATGCCGGGAACGTAGACGCCGTCGCTGTTGAGATCCCGCAGGAAGGTTGAATCGCGTAACAGCTCGGTGCAGGCCTGGCACAGCGAACCCGCCGCAGCCTGGAAGTAGGGCCCGGCGCCGAGACGGTCGGCGAATGTGGCCACATCCGCCCCGCCGCCCGCGTTGGTACCGCGCCAGGCCGGTGCGATCGATACATATTCATCGATCTTGTCCGCACCGCCGAGCCGCTTGGCGTAGTAGTTCGGCAGCACCGTGCCCTGCGAATGCCCGACCACATCCATCTTGCTCGCCCCGGTCGCCGCGAGCACCCGATCCACGAACGCCGCGAACTGCACGGCGCTCTGCTCGATCGGCAGCATCCCGCCGACCGCGGAGATCGGCCACGGCAGATCGTAGGCGCCGTAGGTCAGCGAGAAGACGCAATAACCTTCGTTCGCGAGCAGCGGCGCGTACAGTCCCCAATTCGTCTGTGCCCCACCACCCGTACCGTGCACGAGCACAACAGGATTCGGATGCGCCGCACTGGGTCGGCACCCCCAATCATTCGAACCCGGCAGCGAGCCACCGTGATTCACCAGCTCATTCGGAATTCCGGCGAAGAAGTTGTAGTCGACCGGATATTCGGCCTGCGCACTACCACCCGCACCAACCCACAGCACGGCCAGCACGGCAACGACGATTGCGGACCCGGAAACACGCCGCATGGAGACCTCCAAAATCTGGAACGTGTTCCAGAACGTAGCGCAACTTATCGCCGCCCCGAGGGCAGTTCGAGCAAGTCGGCATACGAATCTCGTTCCCCGCCCGATGCTCACCGGCTATGCATCCGGTAGCGTTTCGACCGTGTTCGTACGGTGCGAGTTACCGGCGTCGATTCGGGAGGCGTACGGCATCGATCTCGCTTACTCCGGCTGGCTCGCGCCGAGCGATCAACATTGCGGCAGTGGCGAATCGGCTACCTCGTGATCCGCCGGAAACGCTCGGACCCGATTTGTCGAGCAGGTGCGAGCCGCGACTTCGGCATTGTCCGTCCCGCGCCCGTGGAACCGAACGGCCTTCCTGGAACAGGTCGCCGCAGCCGAACGCCGTCGGCGAGCCGATCACTGATCGGCTCGCCGACGGCGGCAGAGAACTAGTGGGTGGGTTCCTACACCAGGGAATGCGCACCCAGCGGCTGCGAGCCGGTCTGTCCGAATCCATACTGCTGAGCCATGATCGGCGCCCGGTACGGCTGTCCGGCGGATTGCGGACCGACGCTCGACATCGGCCGAGACTGCGAAACCTGCTGTGCGCCAACCGTACCCGCGGCTTGCGTGCGACCGTGCTGAATACCTGCCACGAACAGTGCCCCGGTCAGCACCAAGAAGGCCAGTGTGTGCAGGATGGCGCGGAGGATATTCCAACGGACCCAAGCGGATTCGAAATCGGCGCGGACCTTTGCCAGGTCACCGATCTGGGCCGGGTCGCCTGCCGCCGCGAGTTGGTCGTTGAGTGGGACATTCAATCCGGAGGTGACCGCGAAGGCGATCACATTGAGTGCCAGGGCCACACCGAGCCAGATCAGGGTGGTGCGGTGTTCCTTGCCCAAGTGCAGCGCCGCCGCGAGCAGTGTGAAGCCGACGGTGCCGAGGAATCCGAGCATGAACCACGGGTTGATGATGACCACATTGATCTTCTGCATCACATCGATCAGCGCGCGATCGTCGGTGCGGTTCAGCGCGGGCATCACCGATATCGCATAAGCGTAGAAAACGCCCGCGATCAAGCCGGTTGCGAGGGTGGCCGCCACCAGCGCGGCGAGTCGTAGCGCGAACATGAATTTCTCCTGCCTCGGAACCCGGACCTGATCCGATTTGCTCGGTCCGGCGATGAATCAAGTACACCGTTAACCGTCGCGACCATCCATGGTTCAAGCGCTCGACGACCTAAGCGAGAGTCCACGCCCGCCCGCGTCACAAGTCTCGGTCGGAGATCAATCCACTTTGCATGGCCAAACCGGCCAGTCGGACTCTTTTCTGATTCTGCGGCAGATTTTCCACACCGAACTTGGCGAACAGTGCCCGCAGATGTGTCTTGATCGCATCGACGCTGAGGAACAATTCCTCGGCGATCTGTTGATTCGAAGCCGGGGTCGCGAAACCCGCGCCGTTCTTATACGGACGGCACAGCGCGACCAGCACCGCGCGCTGGGTATCGGTCAGTGAGCGCAGCGTGGGAATAGTGCCGGTCGAGGTCCGCGTCGCATCGTCGACAACGCCGCCGAAATCGTGGAACGAGACCAGCGAGGTACCGACCCGGATCCGATCGCCCGCCATCAGCCGCCGCCGCCCGACGAGTCGCTCGCCGTTGACGAAGGTGCCGTTGCGGGACAGGCCGTCATCGACGATCGTCCAGTGCGCGCCTAGATATTCGACGGCCGCATGCAGCCGCGACACCTCCGCGTCCCAGCGCAGCGCCAGATCGGCCTGCGGGGAACGCCCGATGGTGACGCGGTGCTGGTCCGGGGTGAGCATGAACTCCTGCTGCCGACCCGAGTCATCAGTGAATCGCAGTAGCGATCCGACGAAACCAGTCACTGCGCCGATACCTCATCTCTCCATACCGCCAGTGACGCTCTTCGCACAGTTCCATGGTGCCGCGTCCTGGTACCGCGAGCAAGATCGAGTCGACTCCGAACCTTCCTCATATCGAAGGCCTATCACAAACGAGCCGCCGCCCGGGCGTCGCACGATTCGCCCGGGCGGCAGCCCAATTAAATAAGAACTCAGCCCTTCGCGGCCTTGTTGTACGCATCGGTGATGTCGGCCGAGATACGACCCCGCGCGGACACCTTGTGTCCATTCCGGCGCGCCCACTCGCGAATTGCAGCGCTTTGTTCACGATCGATCGAGACCCGGCTCTTTGCAGCTCCGGGAGCAGCGACCGCAGCCTTGACCCGCCGCCGACCACTGACCCGCCGAGCACTCGAAACCCACTCTTCCAAGCCGTCGCGCAGCTTCGCCGCATTTGCCGACGACAGGTCGATCTCGTACGACACACCGTCGATCGCAAACTCAATGGTCTCGTCCGCGATGGACTCACCATCGACATCGTCGATCAGGCTAACGGTGACCTTCTTTGCCATGAGATGAACGTCCTCTCGAAATCGTGCGACCCGCATACTAGGCCGATTACCCGAGGCAAGAATACCCCGAATTCGAAAAATTCCAAGACGAGGGCCGAACTATGCAATCCGATCGTCAGCGAGTGACTGGACGCACAATTGGGAACAGTATCGTTTCCCGGATTCCCAATCCCGTGAGTGCCATCAACAAGCGATCGATTCCCATACCCGTACCCGTTGTCGGAGGCATGCCGTGCTCCATCGCCGCGAGGAAGTCCTCGTCGAGTGCCATCGCCTCGTCATCACCTTGTGCGGCAAGCCGCGCTTGATCGACGAACCGCTCGCGCTGGATCACCGGATCGACCAACTCCGAATAGCCAGTTGCCAACTCGAAGCCGCGCACATAGAGGTCCCACTTCTCGGTAACTCCGGGCTTGCTGCGATGCTGTCTGGTCAGCGGTGATGTCTCGACCGGGAAGTCACGCACGAAAGTCGGGGCGTAGAGCTTGTCACCGTACTGGTGCTCCCACAGTTCTTCGACAAGTTTGCCGTGGCCATAGCCCTTGTCCTCGGGAATTTCGAGTCCGACCCGATCGGCGAGTGCAAGTAATTCCTCGATCGAAGTTTCCGGAGTCACCGATACACCCAGTGCGTCCGACAGCGAGGGGTACATCTCGACCGTCGCCCACTCGCCGCGGAGATCGTATTCGGTGCCATCTGCAAGGGTTACCACCTGCGTGCCGAAGACCTCCTCGGCAACTTCCTGCACCAATTCCCGAATCATCCGTGCGGAGTCATCGTAGGTGCCGTATGCCTCATAGGTTTCCAACATTGCGAACTCCGGGGAATGCGTGGAGTCCGACCCCTCGTTCCGGAAGTTCCTGTTGATCTCGAAGACCTGTTCCAGGCCGCCCACCACACAGCGCTTGAGGAACAGTTCGGGCGCAATTCGCAGGTAGAGATCGATATCGAGGGCATTGGAATGGGTGACGAACGGTCGCGCCGCCGCACCGCCGTGCAGCGTCTGCAGCATCGGTGTCTCCACCTCGAGGAAGCCGCGGCGCTCGAGCGCGTTGCGCATCGCGCGCACCACCGCGACCCTGGTCCTGGCCATTTCCCTGGCCTCTGGGCGCACGATCAGATCGACATAGCGCTGCCGAACCCGCGACTCCTCGTTCATCTCCTTGTGCGCCACCGGCAGCGGCCGCAGGGCCTTGGCCGACATGGCCCAGGAATCGGCCATAACGCTCAATTCACCGGTTCGTGAGGAGATCACCTCGCCGTGCACGAATACGAAGTCTCCGAGGTCTACATCGGCCTTCCAGGCCGCCAGCGCGTCGGCTCCGACACCGTTGAGGCTGATCATCGCCTGCAGTTTGGTGCCGTCACCCTCCTGCAGCGTCGCGAAACACAGCTTGCCGGTATTACGCAGGAAAATGACACGCCCGGCGACACCGGCCTGCAGACCGGTCTGGGTGTCCGGCTCGAGCTCCGGATAGGCGGCCCGAATTTCACCGAGAGTATGTGTCCGTGGCACCACCACCGGATAGGCATCACCGCCATCGGCGATCAACCGCTCGCGCTTCTCGCGCCGAATCCGCATCTGCTCCGGAACATCGTCCGCGGCGGGCGCGGGACGGTTGGCTTGCCCCGCAGGAACCGAACCCGCGGAGCGACCGGATGAAGGCGTGTTCGGGTTGCTCACGTTCAACAACACTAGCGGGCACCGGAAATCGATTTGCGGGCCGCCCGGGCACGACCGGCCGCTAACGAATCAGACGTGCCCGGAACGGTCCGTCATGTCCTGTTTCGCAACCTTCTCCGGCACGCCGAATAGCGGGCGCGCTCCGGCAATCATCCGAAAGCCATTGCGCGCCTGTATGTTTCGAGATGGAAGTGGTTCGGCCTGAATTTACAGTGTTGCCAACGCCTCGACCTCGCGGGCGAAGTGCGGCGCCCGGACCCCGACACTGAGCAGACCGGCGGCCTTCAATGCCTGATAGCCACCGATCACATCGGTGGCCCGATGCAGACCGAGTTCCTGCAGCGCGGCCGCGGCGAGACTGGAGGTAAAGCCCTCCGAGCAGACGACGATCCATTCCACATCGTGATCGGTGGCCAGCGCCAGCCGGGCCGAACTCGACGGATCCAAACGCCATTCCAGGACATTCCGTTCGATCACCAGCGCACCCGGCAGTGCGCCCTCACGCGCGCGCTGCGCCTGCGGCCGGATATCGACCAGAATCGCGCCCCGATCGAGCGCCTGCGGCGTTTCGAAGGCATAGATCCGATTCAGGCGGGCCCGCGCGTTCTCGAGCATCTGATCGATGGACAAACGGGGCATCACATATCACCTTCGGGCTGGTCGGTGAGGACGGTTCGGGAGCGCCGCAGGGTGCCGTGGCCGGTCACCTCGTAATAGGACATGGCGGTGAGCGGCGGTGAATAAGCGTGCACGCTGAGCGTCGGATCGAGCGGCCCGGCAGATTCCACGGCAGCAGATGCGCGCATCACATCGTGCACCCAGCCGATCGGGAACGAGGCCTGGTCTCCCGCGGTCAGCGTGCGCCTGCGCAGTTCCGTTCCGTTCCAGCGGAATTCCGAGAGCGCGCCGCTGAGCACGGTCAATGCGCCGAGCGAACCAGCGTGGTCGTGCAATTCGGTGGATTTGCCGGGAGTCCAGCTGATCAGCCAGACATCGACCTCGTCGTCGGAAAGCAGCCGGGTGGCCCAGCGCTCATCGGCGGGCCAAATTCCATTGGCCGGCAACAGATGGTCGTAGCGTCCCGCGAGCACGTCTTCGGCGCCCTCGTCGGTCAGCCGGAGCAGATCGGCGGGACGCAGGCGGGTGGGTAATGCGGAGGAGACGGCACGATCCAACGGCGGAGTAGCCGAAAGGGCATTACGTGCGGAATCGAGAGAAAGAACAGAAGAACGCATCAGCGAATCTCCAGGAGTATGTCAACGGTCGAGGGACTTGGTCAGCCTCGAACGGTCGAGGCAGGTCAGCCTCGACAACACTCCTGGGTGCTCACGCGGGAATACACGGATGCGAGTGTATCAGCGCGAAAACCGCCGGCAAAGCGCCAGGTCATGCGCGAGCACTCCGGGTGGGCATATCAACTACCCTTACGGCGCTGATTGCGCTCGTAGACCAGGCGCAATCCGGTCAATGTGAGATGCGGCTCGTGGTGGTCGATCGTCTCCGATTCCGGCACGATCAACGGTGCGGTGGCACCGGTCGCCACCACCGCGACATCGTCACCGGCGAATGCGTCGAATTCATCGCGAATCCGATCGATCAGACCGTCCACCAAACCGGCGAAGCCGAATATCGCCCCGGATTGGATGGCCTCGACGGTGTTCTTGCCGACCACCGAACGCGGCCGCGCCAACTCCACCCGGCGCAATGCGGCACGCTCGATGAGCGCCTCGCTGGAGATCTCCACACCCGGTGCGAGCACACCGCCGAGAAACTCGCCCTTGGCCGACACCAGATCAACGGTGGTGGCGGTGCCGAAATCCACGACAACCGCGGCAGTGCCGAATCGATGATGTGCGGCAAGGGTGTTCACGATGCGGTCCGCGCCGATTTCCTTGGGATTGTCGACGAGCAGCGGAATACCAGTTCGCACACCGGGTTCCACCACCACATGCGGCACATGATCCCAATAGCGAGTGAGCATCGATCTGATCTCGCGCAGTACCGGCGGCACGGTGGACAACGCCGAAACTCCGACGATCTCCTCGGCCTGATCACCGACCAATCCGCGCACCTGCATGGCGAATTCGTCCGCGGTCAGCAGCGGATTGGTATGCATCCGCCAGTGCCGCACCAGCTGCGCGTGATTACCACTGCCCGAGAACAATCCGAGCTCGATGCTCGTATTTCGGACATCGATGGCCAGCAGCATCAGACGGTGGTCAGTGAGCGCGGAGTGACCAGACCGGAACCCGCCGGGGCATGCGCCGGATCGGAACCGAGATCGGTCGCACGATTGTGCTCGTCGACGAAGACGACCTTCGGGGCGTATTCCTTCAGCTCCGCCTCGTCCATCATGCCGTAGGCGATCAGGATGACCAGGTCACCGGGATGCACGAGATGGGCGGCGGCGCCATTGATCCCGATGACGCCCGAACCGCGCTCACCGGCGATCACATAGGTCTCCAGCCGGGCGCCGTTATCGATATCGACAATGCAGACCTGCTCACCCTCGAGCAGATCGGCGGCGTCGAGCAGATCCTGGTCGACGGTCACCGAGCCGACATAGTGCAGATCGGCGTGGGTCACCGTGGCGCGGTGGATCTTCGACTTCATCATGGTGCGCAACATCGCTGTCGCCCTTCCTAAATATTGGCCTGGGCAGGCTGGGAGTCGGTCGCGGCGGTGCGCGAATCGGGAAGTGTGGGATGGCCACCATCGACGGGGGCGCCGAGTGCGACGGCCGTGTTGTCGATCAAGCGGGTCGAGCCGACCTTGGCGGCGATGAGCAGTCGCGCATTGCCGTTCGCGGGGGCGGGGCCGAGTGTGGACGACCGCAATTCGAGATAGTCGACATCGACACCTGCGGTCGCGTCGAGCACCGCGCGCGCGGCCGCCAGCACGGCTTCGGCGCCGAGCGCGCCCGCATGCCGACCCGCGGCGAGCGCCGCCGACAGGGCCAGCGCCGATTCGCGCTGTGCCGCATCGAGATACCGATTGCGGGAGGACAGTGCGAGGCCGTCGGGTTCGCGAACCGTCGGCAGCGGCACGATCTTGACGTCCATATTCAGATCGCGCACCATCTGCCGGATCAGCGTGAGCTGCTGATAGTCCTTCTCCCCGAAAAACGCCTCGGTCGGGCACGCGATATTCAGCAGCTTCGCGACCACCGTCAGCATGCCCGCGAAATGCGTCGGGCGGCTGGCGCCTTCGAGCTCGGCGCCGATCGGGCCCGGATGCACAGTGGTGCGCGGGCCGTCCGGATACATATCCGACGCGCTCGGCGCGAATACCAGCTCCACCCCCTCGTTGCGCAGCAACTCGACGTCGGCGTCGAGGGTCCGCGGATATTTGTCCAGATCCTCGTTCGCACCGAACTGCAGGGGATTCACGAAAATCGAGACGATGACCACCTGATTGGTCCGCTTGGCCCGGCGCACGATCTCGAGATGCCCCTCGTGCAGCGCGCCCATGGTCGGCACCAGGCCGACGGTACGGCCGACGCCGCGCAGGGCCTTGGAGACCGCGGCGATCACCTCAGGATCGTGGTGCACGGTCAGCTCGCCACGCCGGTAAGCGCTGGACCCGATACGCCGCTCGCGGGGCCCTCCATGGTTACGCAAGCTGCCTCCTCCGGGCCCGTCGCTCGCGGCGGGCAATTTCGGATCCATCATCGGCCTCCCTCCAGCAGCTCGATCAGAGCCGGATTGGTCTTGGCGCGTTCGGCCGCGCGCAGCGACATGGCGCGATAGCCCGCGGCCAGCCGGATATCGACCGCTTCCAGAGCCGTCAGATGGGCGGCAACGGCATCCGTATCGCCGCGCGCTACCGGGCCGGTCAACGCGGACTGACCGCGGCGCAGGGCATTGTCGAGCGCGGCTGAAGCCAAGGGGGCGAGCAGGCGTTCGGCCAGACCGTTGGGTTGATCGTCGACGATCTGCTGGCCGAGCAGGCCCGGGCCAGCCAGTGCGGCGCGCAGTGCGTCGACCGCGTCCAGAATGACCGTGACCAGGTGATTACTGCCGTGTGCGAGCGCGGCGTGATAGAGCTGGCGATTTTCTTCCTGCACCCGAACCGGCTCACCGCCCATTTCGATCACCAGCGATTGCGCGATGGCAAAGCCGATTTCGTCGGCGGCGGTAATGCCGAAGCAGGCATTGCCGAGCCGGGCGACGTCCTCGTCGTGTCCGGTGAAGGTCATTGCCGGATGGATGGCCAGCGGCAGAACGCCACGCTCGGCCAGCGGAGCAAGCACGCCGACGCCATTTGCGCCGGAGGTGTGCGCGACGATGGTGCCGGCCCGGACCACCCCCGCGGATGCGAGCCCGCGCACCAGCCCGGGTAGTTCGGCGTCGGGTACGGCCAGCAGCAGCAGTTCACCGCGTGCGGCCACCTCCTCGACCGGCAGGATCTCGGAATCGGGTAGTCGAGTGCGGGCCCGATGCACCGAGGCATCGGAAATGGCGGCCACGCCGAACACCACGTGTCCGGCGCGCTCGAGCGCCGCGCCGAGTGCGGACCCGACGCGTCCCGCCGAGACGATTCCCACCGTCAAGCGTGCAGGCGCGGGGTCACCCGAAGCAGCGTTGTCAGGGTTGACGCTTCTCGAGGTCAACGTTGTCCTCTCGATGTCGTTCCAGTCCCGGACAGCCGGGTACCAGACGTTCCGCACCGAGAATATCGGCCCATGGCTCGCCGATGCCACGGGGCACCGCGTGATTTACAACGCAGTGCCTGTGTTTGATTGCCGCACCTGCGGCGCGGCGTGTTCGCGGCCCCCTGATGTCTCGCGAACGGTCGCTCGTAAGACTCGCTCCGTCGTGGCCGGGAGGTGCGTAACCGTCACCGCTCATCGGGAATCAGCGCCCGGTGCGTCCCTTTTCTTCGGACTGCAGGTTCGCCATGATCTCGGCCACCGAAAGTCGGCGCGAGGAGTTGCCGGAGTCGGCGTCCGGATCGACGCGGCGACGGCGGCGGGAGGTGGCGGCGCCCAGCGGCGGGACGCTGGTCGTCGGGTGCGGGGCGGGCTCCGGATGTGGCGTCGGGGTGGACGGCTCCTGCGACTCGGCTTCGGACGCGGTGGGCTCCGGCTCCGACAGGCGCGGCGGCACGGTGTACTCCAACGGCTGTAGCCGCGGCGGAACACCGGTCTTTTCCGGATCCTCGGTGAACGCGTCGGCCCAGCCGCCGGTGGTGGTGAGCGGGTCGTTGTCGCGGAAGTCGTCGACCTCGGCGTCGGCGATATCCGCATCATCGAAATCGTCGGCCGAGACGATCGCGGTCTCCGCGGTCACCGGATCGTCGAAGGGGCTGGCGAACCGCGGGGGCTCCGGATGATCCGATTCGAAGACCGGAGTAAAGGTGCTGGGGGATTGCTGGAACGCCAT
The DNA here is from genome assembly GCF_055584605.1 of Nocardia sp. NPDC102475. Lineage (NCBI taxonomy): Bacteria > Bacillati > Actinomycetota > Actinomycetes > Mycobacteriales > Nocardiaceae > Nocardia > Nocardia sp. NPDC102475. The sequence goes on from NZ_JBVJLS010000010.1 coordinate 59,796, forward strand.
GTCCAGCCAGGTGTCGGCATTCGCCGAGCTATTGTTGGTCGAATTTCCGAATGCGCTCGGCAACTCTTGAATCCGGGTCGCATCGGCGCGCAATGCGGGTCGATCCATCGGCAGATCACCGTCGAAGAGCCGCTGCAGACTCTCGCGGAGCACGGTGAGTTCGGCGCGCAGCGCGGCCATTTCGGCCGCATCGGCACCCACCTCCGCGCGCACCCGCGCCTCAACGCCGAGCTCGTATTCGCGCCGGGCGGTCACCTCGCGTTCCAACTGGAGCTCGTACACCGTCTGCAGGTCACGGACCTTGGCTTTATCGATCGTGGCTTCCTTGCGGTACCGCGTCGCGGCCAAAGCGCCGACGACGGCCGCCCACAGCGCCGCCACCAAGCCGATCCGAACAAACTGCAGACGGTCACTGAAAACCAGGAAAACGCTGGCAACCAGACCGAGCAGAATCAATACGCCGATGAACAATTTTCCCGCGTCGTCCCGCCGTCGACGAGAGGTGCTGCTACGGGAGGGTGAAACCATGCACGCCAGGGTAGCTTGATCAGCCAGCCGCGCCCAGATTCCCGCGCGGTGATTCCGACGGGATTATTTGCTAAGTCGTTGCTGGATCATCCGAAGGGTCCTCCGGAGCCCGACAGCAATACTCCAACCACAGCGCCGCAGCTACCAAAGCCACCCCCGCCAGCATCCCGACAATGGCGCCGGGACTATCCGCACCCGCCGCATTCAAGGTGTCCCGCTGCGGATAGACCCAGAAAAGGAAACCCAGCCAGACACCGGCGGCCAGCGAGCCGACCTGCGCGGACGCCTTCGCCAGCGCGACCGCGCGGGCTGCGGTGATCGGATGCAACTGGTGGCTGCCGTCGCCGATCTGGTGTTCACTGACCCGTCCGCGAATTACGAAGCCGAGCGCAACTTCGATCGCGGCGACCGGATAAAGCGATGCGCCCGCGTAAATCGAGATCGGCGGGAAACTGCCATAGGCCATCCGCGTGAGCACCCAGGCGATGAGCGCCGCGATAACGACATTGGCGATGAGATCGAGAATCCGGGTCGGCTTCAGTTTCACGACGCCGATCCCTCCGCGGCCGACAGCACGAATTCGGTCGGCCGGACTCCGGCGCGTTCGGCCGCGTCGAGTTCGGCGAGCCGGTCGCGCACCGGCCGGGCGGTTCCATCGACATCGAGCTCCGCGTCCGGCTGCACATCCAGCCAGGGGATGAGCACAAAGGCCCGGCTGTGTGCCTGTGGATGCGGCAGGGTCAATTCCGGATCGTCGCTGCGGCAGACCGCGCCGCCCTCGGCACACCACACCACGTCGACATCGAGAGTGCGTGCGCCCCAACGCACCTCGCGCACCCGCCCGGCAGCCTGCTCCAACTGTTGCCCGAGGCGCAGCCAATCGTGCGCGCCGAACTCCGGATCATCAACCAGCACAACGGCATTGAGATAGTCGTACTGTTCGACCCCGCCCCATGGCGCAGTCGAGTACACCGGCGAAACCGCGACCACCCGATCCCCCAACCCCTCGACAACATTGCGCAGATGTGCGAGCCGATCGCCCAGATTCGAGCCGATCGACAAGACAGCGCGACTCATGGCTGCACCTCGCTGGCGCTCGGTTCCGCCATCGTCGGGGACGCTGTGTTGTTGATTCGCTCGCTGCGCTCGCTCATGGCTCCACTCCCCGCTGCCGCGAGGTGACCACGCGGACATCGGCGAAGGTATGCGGAATCGGCGCGGACGGTTTGTGCACGACGACCTCGACCGACTGGATGCGGGGATCGGTCATCACATCGTCGGCGATCTCGGCGACCACCTTCTCGATGAGATTGCGCGGCGGGCCCTGGATGATCTGCACGGCGCGCTCGGCGAGGGCGCCGTAGTCGATGGTGTTCGCGAGGTCGTCGGTGGCCGCGGCGGCGGCGAAATCGGTCCATACCGTCAGATCGACCAGGAACTCCTGGCCGTCGCGGCGTTCGTAGTCGAAGCAGCCGTGATAGCCATAGGCGCGCAGGCCGCGCAGCTCGATCCGGTCCAGCTCGGGCCCACCCGGCTCCAGGCCACCAGCCCTCATCGAATCGCTGCGCGATGCTGCGGTCATAGATCGGCTCCTCGGGTACTGTTTCGGGCGGCACGCAGCCAGGCGTCGGTCACGGCAATAGCATCCAGCGAGGCGCGCACATCGTGGACGCGGACACCCCAGGCGCCGTGCAGGGCGGCCAGCGCCGACACCGTCGCGGTGGCGGTCTCCCGGCCGTCGGGCGGGCGCGGGCCCGCGGCATCGGCGAGCAGGGCGCCGAGGAATCGTTTGCGGGAGGCGCCGATGAGAATCGGCAGCCCGTGGCCGACCAATTCGGGTAGCGCGCCGAGCAGCGCCCAATTGTGTTCAGCATTCTTGGCGAAACCGAGGCCGGGATCGAGTACCAGCCGGGACCGATCCACACCGGCCGCTACGGCCAGATCCACCTGCGTGGTCAATTCGGCGAGCACCTCGGCGACCACATCGTCGTAATGGTCGGCCGGACCGGTGTGCCGATAGTCCGCGCCCGCCCGCCAGTGCATGAGGATCCACGGAACCTCAGCTGCCGCAACGACTTTCACCATATCCGGATCGGCGCGGCCACCGGAGACATCGTTGACGACCGACACTCCGGCCGCGATCGCCGCCTCGGCGACACCGGCCCGCATGGTGTCCACACTGGTCGGCACCCCGGCAGCTACCAAGCCGCGAATGACCGGAACCACCCGCGCGGCCTCGGTTTCCGGGTCGATCCGCACCGCACCGGGCCGGGTCGACTCGCCACCGATATCGATGATGTCGGCGCCCGCCTCGTACAGCTCGATGCCGTGTGCGATGGCCAGGCTCGGATCGAGATAGCGGCCGCCGTCGGAGAACGAATCGCTGGTGACGTTCACGACGCCCATCACCACGCAGGAGCGACTATCGCGCGGCGCGACACTGCTCCGGAGGGGATCGGGGGCGTGGGTCGACACCGCGCGGTGCCTCACTTCCGCAGTATCAGATCGAGGGCCTCGGCCCGCGAGGCGGCGTTGGACTGCAGCAGACCGCGCACGGCGGAGGTGGTGGTGCTGGCGCCGGGCTTGCGGATACCGCGCATGGCCATGCACAGGTGCTCGGCCTCGATCACGACGATGGCGCCGCGCGGATCCAGCTTGCGCATGACGGCATCTGCGATCTGGCTGGTCAGCCGCTCCTGCACCTGCGGACGCTTGGCGTACAGATCGACCAGCCTGGCCAGTTTGGACAGTCCGGTCACCCGGCCGTGCGGGCCCGGAATGTAGCCGACGTGCGCGACGCCGTGGAAGGACACCAGATGGTGCTCACAGGTCGAATACAGCGGGATATCGCGAACCAGCACCAGTTCCTGGTGCCCCTCGTCGAAGGTGGTGTTCAGCACCGCATCCGGCTCGGTGAAGAGCCCGGCGAACATCTCCCGATAGGCGCGGGCCACCCGTGCGGGCGTATCGATCAGGCCGGGCCGGTCCGGATTCTCACCGACCGCGATCAGCAATTCCCGGATCGCGGCCTCGGCGCGGGGCTGATCGAACGGACTGCCGGTCTCCAGTGCGATCAGATCCGGCTCGGCCGGGCCCGCCCCGTTGTACTTGACCGGTTCGTCGAATTCGTCGAAAGCATTGGCATTCGCAACGGCACCGCCGCTCACATGCCCGGGCCCACCGACGTGATTGTTGGCCGACAATCGAGGACACCTCCAAAATCTCGGGCGCGAGCAATCTCCCCGCACCCAGATGGTCGAGCCTAATCGGCACGTGTCAGTGCCGACCGTTCGGTCCATCCCAATCGTGGTTCTCGCCCTCGTTATTCCCGGTGCCGTTGGCGGGCTCGTCATAGGCGTCGTTGCCGCGGCCCGGCTGACCCCATGGCTGCTGCGGCTGCGGGTAGCCGTGGCGCGGCTGCGGCTCACCCTGCCAGCCGCCGTGGCCGGGCTGACCCGACTGTTGCTGCGGCTCGTCGCGCGGCGGCCAACCCGGGGCGGACCAACCGGCCGGAGCACCGTAATCCGGCCGCGAGCCGTGCGTCGCGCCCTGTCGCGGATAAGCCGGGGACGGGGCCTGCGGCACCGGGTAACCGGGCGCGGGCTGCTGGGGGTGACCGCCGCCGTAGCGCGGTTCCTGATAACCGCCGTCCGGATAGCCATTGGCCGCGGCGGGTTCACGCTGCGGCAACTGCGGCAGCGACGGCGCCTGCGGGGGCCACGGCTCGCCGCGTTCGGCGGCCAGTTCACCCGGAGTCTTCACCGGCGGCTTATCCGACGGCACGCGCTCGCCGAAATCGTTGAACGCGGTGATGCGCGGACGCTTGTCCACTGCGGCGAGGATCTCCTCGAGATCCTTGCGGTGCAAGGTCTCCCGCTCCAGCAGCGCCGTGGCGAGCACATCGAGCACATCACGGTACTCGTTGAGGATGGCCCACGCCTCGGTGTGCGCGGCCTCGATGAGGTTGCGCACCTCCTCGTCGATGGCACCGGCAACCTCGTGCGAGTAATCCGAACCCATGCCCATAGAACGTCCGAGGAACGGGTCACCCTGCTCCTGGCCGTAGCGCACCGCACCCAGCCGCGCACTCATGCCGTATTCGGTGACCATCGCGCGCGCGATCTTGGTGGCCTGGTCGATATCCGAGGACGCGCCGGTGGTCGGCTCGTGGAACACCAGTTCCTCGGCCGCGCGGCCGCCCATCGCCATGACCAGGCGGGCGATCATCTCCGAGCGGGTCATCAGGCCCTTGTCGTCCTCGGGCACCGTCATGGCGTGGCCGCCGGTGCGGCCGCGGGCCAGGATGGTGACCTTGTAGACCGGCTCGATATCCGGCATCGCCCAGGCAGCCAGGGTGTGGCCGCCCTCGTGGTAGGCGGTGATCTTCTTCTCGTGCTCGCTGATGATGCGGCTCTTGCGGCGTGGTCCACCGACGACGCGATCCACCGATTCCTCGAGCTGCTCGCCGGAGATCACCGCGCCGTTCTCACGTGCGGTGAGCAGGGCGGCCTCGTTGACGACATTGGCCAGATCCGCGCCGGACATGCCGACGGTGCGCTTGGCCAGACCGTCGAGATCGGCCTCGGGCGAGATCGGCTTGCCCTGCGAATGCACCCGCAGGATGGCGCGCCGTCCGGCCAGGTCCGGATTGCTGACCGGGATCTGCCGGTCGAACCGGCCCGGACGCAGCAGCGCCGGATCGAGGATGTCGGGGCGGTTGGTCGCGGCGATCAGGATGACGCCGGTGCGATCGCCGAAGCCGTCCATCTCGACGAGCAACTGGTTCAGGGTCTGCTCGCGCTCGTCGTGACCGCCGCCGAGACCGGCGCCGCGCTGACGGCCGACCGCGTCGATCTCGTCGACGAAGATGATGCACGGGCTGTTCTGCTTGGCCTGTTCGAACAGGTCGCGCACACGGGAGGCACCGACACCGACGAACATTTCGACGAAGTCCGAACCGGAGATGGTGAAGAACGGCACCCCGGCCTCGCCCGCGACGGCGCGCGCCAGCAGGGTCTTACCGGTACCGGGCGGGCCGTAGAGCAGCACGCCCTTCGGGATCTTCGCGCCCAGTGCCTGGTAGCGGACCGGGTTCTGCAGGAAGTCCTTGATTTCGTAGAGCTCTTCGACGGCCTCGTCGGCGCCGGCCACATCCGCGAAGGTGGTCTTGGGCATGTCCTTGGACAGCTGTTTGGCCTTCGATTTACCGAAGCCCATCATGCCGCCGCGACCACCGCCCTGCATGCGCGACATCACAAAGATGAACAAGCCCAACAAGATCACCATCGGCAGCACGAACAGCAGGATCTGGGTGAACCAGCTGTCCTGCTTGACCACGGTGTTGAACGGCGCGCCGGACTTCTGCACGGTGTCGAAGACCTGGTTGGAGGTCTCACTGCCGCCCGGATACTTGGCAATGATCTTCTTGGAGCCGGAAGTGGCGTCGTTCCCGTTGTTCAGCTCGATGCGCAGCTGCTGCTCGCGATCGTCGATCTGGACGTTCTTGACGTTGCTCTTGTCGTTCAGCTGACTCAACGCCACCGAGGTATCGACGCTCTTCCAGCCGCGCGTGTCATTGCCGAAATAGCTGAACGCATAGATCACGAGCAAAATGCCCGAGACTATGGCCAGGGTGCGAAACACAGTCTTGCGGTTCATAGAGCTTAGGCCGGGCGGCCAGTCCTTTCCGGGTGTCTCCGGTGCATGCCTAGCGTGGCGTCGGGCGCGTCCCGTCCGGTTGTTCGGATGCGGACATGCCACGTTACCGCGTACGGTCTAGTCGATACATCGCGCAGTTCGGCAGCTGGTGTAGTTCGACAGGTAAACGGTCGGGGAACGTCCGTGGTTCCCGAAGTCTCCGGTCGGGTTACGCCAAGTGGTCACAATCATGTCATGTTCGGCCTATCGTGAGCGACGACACATAGCCGCGGTGCGAGCGACGGGCCCGAAGGCGGTAGCTTGCGTAACCACGTAGGGCCCCGGGAGCACCGCGAATCAAACAGAGCGCAGGGGGTATGGACATAGTTGAGCTACGGACACCCACAGCGATACTGCGGCACGGCCGTGGACGACTGATCGTTCTACGCCCGGGCAGCGATGGTGAACGCGTCCTCGATGTGCCGGTCACCGATCTGCTCAAGGTTCGACTGAACCGCCGCGCCGACGACGCCGTCGTCATCGAGATCTATCTGCGTTATCCCACGCCCGTGCTCACCGGTGTGCCCGCCGACCGCACCCCGCTACCGGTATTGATAGCCGAACACGATTTCCCCGCGGCCGCCGAGATCGTCGAGCGCATCAACGGTCAGATCCTGGCCAGCCAGCGCATCGATGTGGCCGCACCTGACCTGCAGCCGCCCGCCCCGCAGTGGGGTAAGAGCGGGCCGACCAGAGCCGATGTCGATCGAGCCGTGCGGCGGATGGCCCCCAAACGCGAAGCCAAGGCGGCGATAGCCGCCCTGCATCGTTACGTCACCATCGACGAATACGTGCTGGAGACCGCCATCGTCGTGGCACATCCGCCCGCAGGCACCGGCCCCGGCCTGCTGGCCGCGACCACCGGACGGCTGCTGTTCATCTCCATCGGCCCCGGCGACAGGTACGCCCACGAGCTACCCATTCCGGTCGTCATGTGGGCGCGCACCACCGACGGCGCCGTGACGACACCCGGTGAGATCGGCCCGGTGCGCGGCGAGACCGGTATCGATGTGCACGACGGAAACGTCACGTTGCATTTCACCGGCACCGATCGCGCCGATACCGAGCGCGTCACCTGCGCGGTGAATTTCGCTGTCCGGCGCGATTCGGCCGACGGCGCGGCCGGACCGGCCGATCCGGGCGTCGCGCAGCTCTATTCCGAATGGGAATTGCTGGTGGAGCGGCATTCTCTCGGCATGGTCGATGACGGACAGTTCCAGCGCTACGGCCGTGGGATCCTGCGCTCACTCCCCGACGGGCACTGATTGCAGCGTGATCCGCCGCCACGGGCTGGTCGGACGCAACCACAGGCGTAGCAGCTCCATGCGCCGATCCACGCCGCCGTTCTTGAGTTCGGCCAGATCCTCACAGGCCTGCCAGTAGGTCCAGCCGGTCAGGTAGGCATCACCGAATTGGCGCCAATTCTGGTATTTGCGCTGAGCCAGCGGCAGCGCCCGCATCAAATAATCCCAGGCCAGCTCGGCGTCGAGATAACCCGCGGTAAAGGCCATTCGGGCCACCGCGACCACCCGGGCCAGATCCCAGGCATGGATATCGCTCGGCAGCGGACGGGCCAGATGATCGGTGAAACCGATTTTGATCGCCTGCGACCAGATGTCGTAATCGCGGACCAGCGCTTCCGGATTGTCCATCCCCCGGAACGAGCCCACCTGCCGCAGGAAGGCGCGGTGCCGATCGGCCCGCTCACCGAACCGGTCGCGTTCACTGGCATTGATCGATGCCATCACCAGTGGATGCACCATCGCGTACAGCGGCGAGTGCATACCTTCGAGCAGCTGCTCCATGGAGGCCTGCGCCTCGGTGCCGTCGGTGATGCCCCATGCGCCGGTGAGCGTATCGATGGCGAGTTCACGCCGGTCACCGAGCGGATGGTCGCGCTCGGGACCGAGCAGCAGCGCATCGTGGAAGGCGTCCCAGCGCGCCGAATAGAAGCCGCCGAGTGCGAGCGCGCGCAGTTCGTCATCCGATACCGCCGCGCCGGACCAGTGGTCCTCTTCCCGCTTGTCGAGCTCGTCGTAGGGGAATGTTGTCAAGGTGGGTACACCGCGGGCAGGCATACCCCCGATTGTTCACCATCGATCTTGGATGGACCTGTGTAATCGATCGGCTTCATCGGATCTGTTTCTTGGCCTGCCTTACCCCGACAATGGGCAGTAGTGTGCTCCCATGAGTAGCAACATCACCCTCCTTCGTGGCCTGGATCCTGCGCCTACCGAGCAGGAAATCTATGCTGCCGCACTGCAGTATGTGCGTACGGTCGGTGGCGTGTCCGGCCTGAGCACCACCACCAAGGCAGCCGTCGACAAGGCGGTGAACGCCATCGCGGCGGCGACCACGCAATTGCTCGCGGATTTGCCGGATGTGCGGGTCGCACCGGTCACCGAACCGCCACTACGCCAGGTCGCGGAGGCGGAGTAGTTCGTAGCGTTTCAAGGTAGGGCGTCTGCGCCGTAGGTGGCGACGCAGGCCAGTGCGATCTCCAGCGGCAGGCTGCGCGCTTCGATCGGATGGCCGAGCAGGTCCTCGATCCGCTGGATCCGATAGCGGACCGTGTTCTTGTGCACACCGAGTAATTTCGCCGTGGCCTCCGGGCTGCGATGGCTTTTCAGATATGCGTGCAGTGTTTCGCGCAGTCGTGTGGCATTGACATCACGGCCCGCCAGCGCGCGTAATTCGCGCCCGATCAGACCGCGCATGGCCGCGTCGTCGGCGCCCGCCAGATAAGCGATCTCCACCTCGCGATACGCGGTGACCCGCGCTCGATCCGCCGGACCGCGCTCGGCGACGTGCCTGGCCGCGACGGCCTCGCGATGGCTCTGCCGGAACCCGGCGGCCTGCGGCGCGGGCACCCCGAACGCGGCCCGCACCGGCGGCTCGACCTGACCGTGCACGATTCGCTCGATCTCCCCGGGCGCCGCCAATTCGGCGGCATGTACGTCGTCGTCCAAACCCGCCCAGGCCCACATGCCGCTCGCGCCGGAGGCCACGGTGAGCACATGGCCACTGCCGAGCGCCGTGCCCAATCGCGTCGCGACCCGATCCAGTAGCCCGCTCGACTCACTGTCCGGCTCACCGGTGCTCTCATCGGTCCACAGCACAAATGCCAAGTGCTGCTTGGCAAGTCGATAGCCGAGCCGGACCGAGGCCTGGTCGATATCGAGTTCGTCACCGGCGAGCAGGGCGCGCACGATTTCGGTGCGCCGGTTGAGCGCGGCGCGCATGACCCGCTCGCGTTCCTCCATGTAGGTATCGGTGAGCGTCTCCACCGAAATGCTGACCCATCTGGTGGAACGCTCGAACAGTCGCAGCATTACCGCCCGCTCGATCTCGGGCGGCGGCTGCCGTTCGTCGACGGCGTCGGTCATGTAGTCGAGTACCGCCTCCTGCCCGACGTGATAGGTCCGCAGCAGCAGCCGCAGGTCGTAACCGCGCCGGGCGAGGGTTCGGGCGAAGGCGTGCGCCTCCTCCGGCAGGGCGAATTCGATGGTGTCGCTGGTGAGATTGGCCAGCACCACCCGCGCGTGTGCGCGGGTGCTCGCGGCCAGGTCGCGGCGCATATCGCGATCGGCGAGTTCCGGGATATGCGCGATGATCGCGTTGTCTAGGCGATCGACGACCTGTTCGAGAGCCCGGGTGCGCATGGTCTCGTAGACGTATTCGGCCAGCCAATCGCGGACGACCGCGCTATTCGGGCTGATCGCCGCCGGGCGGCCGGTGGTCATGAAATCTCCAGATTGTGCTCAGAGAACAAAAACGGCCTCATTCGTTGACAAATCGGGCCAAGAAAGTCCGAGAACCTTGTGCCACGATCATAGGTCAGTGAACTGATTCACAGCGATCAGCACAACGTCAGTGGGAGAACAGCGTGACCGATACGGTGCCCGGCGCGGCCGAGAAGAAAACTGCGCGTAAGACAACGGCGAAAGAAGACGCGGCGCGAGCGACGGGCGCGGAGGCGGTAGCGGAGCGTGACCACGGAGCGCCCCGGGCGCGCCGCGAATCGGACACCGCTCCGGCACTGATCGAGGTACGCAATCCGGGCACCGGGGCGGTGGTCGGGTCCGTGCCGGACGAGAGCGCCGACGCGGTCGCGGCCAAGATCCGCGAATTGCGCCTGTACCAGCCGGAATGGGAGGCCATAGGCCCCGACGGGCGCAAGGAATGGCTGCTGAAGCTGCAGGACTGGATCATCGACAACACCGAGCATCTGGCCGATGTGCTGCAGGCCGAGGCGGGCAAACCTCGCGTGGACGCGCTGATCGACCCGGCCTTCTCGACCGATCTCATCGGCTACTACGCGCGCCGGGCCGGGAAATTCCTCGCCGACGACCATCCCTCGCCGCACAGCCCGCTGGCCCGGGTCAAGAAGCTGACCACGGTGTACAAGCCGTATCCGGTGGTCGGCGTGATCACGCCGTGGAACTTCCCGCTGGCCATGCCGGTCATCGATGTGATCCCGGCGCTGGCCGCCGGTGCCGCGGTGATCCTCAAGCCGTCGGAGGTGACTCCGCTTTCGGCGATCGAATTGGCAAGGGGCTGGGCCGAAATCGGTGCGCCGCCGGTTTTCGCCGTGGTCACCGGCGCGGGTGCGACCGGTGCCGCGGTGGTCGAGAATGCCGACTACATCCAGTTCACCGGTTCGACCGCGACCGGGCGCAAGATCGCCGCCGCCTGTGTCGAGCGGTTGATTCCCTACAGCCTGGAATTGGGCGGTAAGGATCCCGCGATTGTGCTCGCCGACGCCGATCTGGATCGGGCCGCGCACGGCATCGCCTTCGGCGGCATGTTCAACTCGGGCCAGGTCTGCATTTCGGTGGAGCGGGTGTATGTCGAGGCTCCGGTTTACGACGAATTCGTCGCCAAGCTCACCGATGCGGTCGAGAATCTGCGCCAGGGTCTCGACGGTCGCGAGTCCAAATACGACGTGGGCGCGCTGGCCAACGAGAACCAGGTCCAGATCGTGCAGCGGCATGTCGACGAGGCCGTCGCGGCGGGCGCCAAGGTGACCACCGGCGGCAAGCGCACCGGTGTGGGCACCCTGTTCGAACCGACCGTGCTCGTCGATGTCGACCACACCATGTCCTGCATTACCGAGGAGACCTTCGGCCCGACCCTGCCGGTGATCAAGGTCGCCGACGAGGCGGAAGCCGTTCGGCTGGCCAATGATTCGATCTACGGCCTCTCGGCCTCGGTCTGGACCGGCGATAAGGAGCGCGGCGAACGCGTGGCGCGTGCCCTCGAAGCCGGCGCGGTGAATATCAACGACGTCTTCGTCAACCTGTTCAGCTTCGCGCTGCCGATGGGTGGCTGGGGACAGTCCGGCGTTGGCGCACGCTGGGGCGGCCCGAACGGAGTTCGCAAGTACTGCAGGCAGAAGGCGATCACCACGCCGATCCTGCCGACCCAGCAGAAAGAACTGCTCTGGTTCCCGTACCAGATGCCGAAGGTGCTGTTCGGGCTCGGCGCGATGCGTGCCGCGGGAGCTCGTGGTCTGCGGCGCATCGACATTGCGGCAATTCTGAAACTCAAGGGAGACAACAGGTGACAGACGGGGCGAAGATTCACGGCAAGGTCGTCGTCATCACCGGTGGCGCGCGCGGCATCGGACTGGCCACGGCGACCGCACTGCAGGCGCTCGGCGCCAAGATCGCGATCGGCGATATCGACGAGACCACGGTCAAGGAGTCCGGCACCGCCCGCGATTTCGAGCTGTATGGACGGCTGGATGTCACCGATCCCACCTCGTTCGAGAGCTTTCTCGACGAGGTCGAGCGCACCGTCGGACCGATCGACGTGCTGATCAACAATGCGGGCATCATGCCGACCGGCAGATTCGCCGACGAGCCGGATCAGATCACCCGTCGCATTCTGGACATCAATGTCTACGGCGTGATCCTCGGCTCCAAGCTGGGCCTGGCCCGCATGCTGGCGCGCGAGCGCGGGCACATCATCAATATCGCCTCGCTCGCCGGCGAGACGCATATCCCGGGCCTGGCGACCTATAACGCCAGCAAGCATGCGGTGCTCGGCTTCACCGACACCCTGCGCGAGGAGTACCGGGGTTCGGGTGTCGCGTTCTCCTCGGTGCTGCCGACGCTGACGAATACCGAACTCGGCTCCGGCGTGAGCGGTCCGAAGCTGCTGCGCCCGGCCGAACCGGAGGAGATCGCCGATGCGATCGTCGCGCTGATCGCCGAGCCGAAGTCCAAGGTCCGGGTGACCGCGGTGGCCGGGTTCCTGTCGCAGCTGGTGAATCTGCTGCCCGAGCCGGTGGCCGATGGACTGGCCAGGGCGCTGGGTTCGAGCAATGCCTTCCTCGACGATGTGGATATGGCCGAGCGCAAGGCTTACGAGGATCGGGCACGCAGCCTCTGAGCGGTCGATGAAGGCGCCGTGGTCGGGTCATGACCACGGCGCCTTCGCGCATTCGAATACCCCCCGCGACGGCCGTCCCCGGACCGTTCGAACGAGACAGCAAAACACAATTGTGACTAACATCACTCAACCCGCCCGTAACGGCATCACCCGCGTTGCGGGCCGTTTCCCGACAGTGACCGGCCACACTTCAGCACCCCCCGGCGCGGTCCACAGACCCACTCGTCGCCGTATCGTTGCTGGTCATATGCCCAATTAACTTGCACGCGGCAGCGCGGGTCGCGAGTGCTGGAGATTCGCGGAGTCGATGATGCAAATGACCATGACAAGCCATATGCTGTGTCTAACAAACCTGCCGACTGTTTCGGCTGCCGTATCCAGACTTTCCGGCCTTAATAGGCTGGAAATTCAGGACCGATTCTGATAGCAAGGGGCTATGGACCCGCATTTGCGCGACCTGCGGTATTTCGTCGCCGTCGCTGAGGAACTGCATTTCACCAACGCCGCTCAGCGGCTGCACATCGCTCAACCCACCCTGTCGCGTCAGATTCGTCAGCTGGAACGCCAGCTCGATGTGGTCCTGTTCGACCGCAACCAGCGCAGCGTCGCGCTGACCGTCGCGGGTAAGGAGTTGCTCGAAGGCGCCCGCAAGATCCTGGAGCTGTGGGAGGTCACCAACGTCTCCCTGCAGGAGGCGGGTGAGGTGCTGCGCGTCGGCATCCAATCCGCGCTCGGCCGCGGGCTGCTCAACGATCTGGAGAGCGCGAGCGGGCACCGGCTGGCGCTGCACGCCGCCTCCTGGACCGACCCGTCCAGTGGTCTGGCCGGTCGACAGGCCGACCTCGCCCTGGTTTGGCTTCCGCTACCCGATCCGAACCGATTCCGCTGGCAGGTGCTGCGCACCGAGCCGCGCTGGGTGCTGCTGCCGGAGAACCATCCGCTGGCCGAGAACGACACCATCGACTTCGCCGACCTGCTGGACGAACCGTTCATCGCACTGCCCACCGAAGCCGGTGCGGTGCGCGACTTCTGGCTCGGCAACGATGCCCGCAACGGCCGTCAGCCCAAGATCGGCGCCGAAGCGGCGACCCCCGAGGACAAGCTGGAGGCCGTAAGCCTCGGCCTCGGCGTCTGCCTGCTGGCCGAGAACAATGTGCCGATGTACCGCTGGCCGGGTCTGACCGCTCGCCCGCTCGCCGGACTCGCCCCGTGCGAACTCGCGGTGGCCTGGCGCGCCGACGACAACCGGCCCACCATCCTCGAATTCGCCGCACGCGCGGTGGACGGTGGTTTCGCGGTGCAGCATCAGCCCGCGATCGCGGGTTAGTCGTTCACCGTTCGCTTCCAGGGGTGGATCGACTCGAGTTGAGCCGCGAGGCGCAGCAGGATCGATTCACTGCCGGGCGGTGCCGTGAGTTGGGCGGCGACCGGAGTTTTGGATCTCGGATGCATTCCCATCGGGATTGACGCGGCGGGCCAGCCGACCAGATTCCACAGCGGTGTGAACGGTGAATACCGAGCGCTGATAACAACATTCGCGAGCCAGCCCAGGGTGTGCCAGGCCCTGGCCCGCGGTGGCGGCGCGGCCAGCGTCGGGGTGATCACCACGTGGTAGCGCTCGAAGAAATCCAGCAGTTGCGCCTCGACCCGGTCCACCTGGGCCGGGCGCACCAGCCGCAGCCGCTGGACGAGCCGACCGAGTGCGATGTGGCGGCGGGTGCGCCGCTGCAGACGTTCGGGGCGGATGAGATTCGCGGCCTCCCGCGCGCCGAATGCCAACCAGCGCAGGCCGACCGAAACGAGCGATTCGCCGTAGGGCAGTGTCACCGATTCCACCAGGTGCCCGGCCGCGGCGGCGGCCGAAGCAGCGGTGCGGGCCGCCGCGGTCCAGTGCCGATCGACCCGGAACATCCGGGACGGTGGCGCCACGGCCAGCCCGATGCGTAGTCGGCCCGGCGGCTCCAACTCGGCTAGGTCCGGGCGTGCGGCCAGCACGGACAGCATGAGCGCGGCATCGCCGACTGTCGTTGCGAGCACACCGTTTTCGACCATCCCGGACCAGGAATCGACGCCTACCTCGGCCGGTACGGTATGCCGCCCCGGCTTCAGCCCGAACACCCCGCAGCAGGCCGCGGGAATGCGCACCGACCCCAGCTCGTCGTTGCCGTGCGCCACCGGCACCAGCCCGGCCGCCACGGCCGCGGCCGAACCGCCGGACGAGCCACCGGAGCTGCGGGCGGAATTCCACGGGTTCCGACCGATGCGGCCCTCACTCTCGGTCGTACCCCACAGGCCCAGTTCGGGGACCGCGGTCAGCCCGACCACCACCGCGCCCGCGGCCCGCAGCCTGCACACCACCGGATGGTCGGCGGTCGCCGGACGGGTGTCGGTCGCGGTGGAACCGGCGAGAACCGATTCACCCTCGACCGCGATGTTGTGTTTTATCGCGATGGGCACACCCGCCAGCGGCAGCAGATCCAGATCGGAACGCTGTTCCAGCGCGAGTGCCTCGGCCCGTGCTTTAGCGGAGCGAACGACCGTGAACGCATTCGTCTTTCGGTTCTCGGCGGCGATCAGATCCAGGGCGGTATCGACGGTTTCGGTCGGCGTCAGCGAGCCGTCACGCACACTCGCCGCGATTGCCGCCGCCGGACCGCGTGACAGGCCGGTTTCGCGTGGCATGCTGGAATCCATCGAAGCATGTACGGCGTCGGTCCCGCCCACCGCGACCCCACGGGCGGCCTGCACCTCCGGGGCTTCAGTAGCCTCCGGAGCGGTTGAATCCGTCGCTGTCGGATCCGCCGCCGCGACGCCACCCGCCGCGGCCGTCACGGTATTCGATTTACGGCGCTGTTCCCGGGTTTTTCCGTGGTCACGCTCCGCTACCGCCTCCGCGCCCGTCGCTCGCGCCGCAGTGTTGTTCATGTGCTGGTTCTTCCCCGTCGCATCGTTGTCGAAATCGGGTGATCCGCTGTTGTGGCGCAAGTTATCATTTCGATTACTGCTCGGGGGACGATGTCGTCGGGTGTGGCGCAAATTCAGCGGCACATCCACCGAACGGCCACTGCGGATACTCGACATCCGCTCAGCAGGTAGGTCCGAAAATGAGTGCTGATCCCGAAAATACGCACCGAACCGATCTCGACACCGAGCCGACCAGAGACTGGGGCGAGTCGCCGTCGCATACCGAGAACGACGTGGTCGAGGCCTTCTCGACCGCATGGGAATCGGCGCGCCGGCCACCGGAGATCGCCGACTTTCTGCCCGACGCCGAATCCTTGCGCCGGGCCGCCCTGATCGAATTGATCCGCGTCGACCTGCGACATCGCTGGATCCGGCTCCCCGAGACGCCGACGCCGCGTAAACGACTTTTCGACTACTGCGCCGAGTTTCCGGAACTCGAACCGGGCGGCATTCCGGCCGGTTTGGTGTACGAAGAGTTCGTCATCCGCAGACACAGCGGTGAACGTGTCGATCCGAAGGATTATCTGCGGGAATATCCGGAACAAGCGGCGGAATTGCGCGCGCTGCTCAATGCCGACGACATCGACCAGAGCACCCGGCGGGCGGCGCTGGAGGATTCGGTGCTGACCGAGTTCGCCAATACCCGCGCGGCGGCCGAACTGAGCCGGACCGTGCAAGCCGATCAAACCGTCGGACTGAACCAAACCCAGCAGTCCGTTCGTAATACCGACGTGACGCGCACGACCGTCGGTCCGACCGAGACGGCGACCGCCATTCCGACCACGATCGGAACCGGTCCGGGGAAATTCGACGCCCTCGACCGGATCGAGATCGGCCAATCCATCGATGACTTCGATTTGCTCACCGGACTCGGCAGCGGCGCCTTCGCCCGGGTATTCCTGGCCAGGCAGCGATCGTTGCAGCGCTTGGTCGCGGTGAAGATCTCCGCCGACCACGGCACCGAACCGCAGACCCTGGCACAGCTCGACCACGACTACATCGTGCGCGTCTTCGATCAGCGGCTGCTCGGCTCCGATGACGCCCGCGATCCGGCCATGCGCCGACTCCGGCTGCTGTACATGCAGTTCCTGCCCGGCGGCACCCTGCTCGGCGTACTGCGCTGGGTACGCGCGACAACACCCGCCGAACGCAGCGGGCAACTGCTTCTCGACGCGGTCGACGCGGCAATGGAGGAGAAGGGCGAAATCCGCCCGACCGATTCCAGCGTGCGCGCCGAGATCGCCGGACTGAGCTGGCCGGAAACCGTGGCATGGCTGGGCCGCAGAGTGGCCGAGGCGCTGGAATACGCCTCCGCGCACGGCGTACTGCACCGCGATGTGAAACCGGCCAATATCCTGCTCACCGCCGAGGGGGTGCCGAAACTGGCCGATTTCAATATCAGCTTCAGCCGCAATGTGGCAGGCACCAGTCCGGTGGCCTATTTCGGCGGCTCACTGGCGTATATGTCGCCCGAACAGTTGGAGGCCTGCCATCCCGGCCGCGAACGCACGGCCGAGGATTTGGACACCCGTTCCGATATCTACTCCCTCGGTGTGGTGCTGTGGGAATTGCTCACCGGCGCGAAACCGTTCGACGATTCCACCGCGGGCGCGACCGACCACGGTGACGATACGGCGCTGGAGGGCATGCTGGAACGGCGCACTGCCGGGGTGGATGACATTGCGCTGCAACGAGTTCCGGCGAATTGTCCGGCGGCGCTGCTGCGGGTGCTGCTGACCTGTCTGGAATCGGATCGGACGCGGCGCTGGGCCAATGGTGGGTTGCTGGCCAAGCAGTTCGACGTGTGCATGGACCCGAGGGCCCGGGATCTGGTCGACCCGCCGCCCGGCAGTTGGCGGCTGAAGTTGCGGTCGTGGCGGCTGGTGATCGTGTCACTGGCCATCGGCATCCCGAATATCCTCGCCTCGGCGTACAACATCCAGCACAACCAGCATCTGATCGTGGACCGGCTCCCTGAGGACGCCGGGCGCACCTTCGTGATCATCACCACCGTGGTGAACGGAATCTTCTTCCCGCTCGGGGCGGCGCTGATCCTCTACCTGTCCCGAAGAATGCTCACGGTGCCGCACGGGTTGCGCCGCCACCGCCGCTACGATGCCGAGACGCTGCGGCTGGCCAGGGCGGATTCGCTGCTGTTCGGCGACCGAGCGGTGTGGGTGGTCTTCTCGCTGTGGGTGCTCGCCGGATTCACCTTCCCGATCGCGCTGCAATTGGCGGCCGGGGACGTACCCGCCCGCGCGGTGGTGCACTTCCTCACCTCGATCGTGGTGTGCGGCGCGATCGCGATGGCGTACCCGTTCTTCCTGGTGTGCTTCTTCATGGTCCGCTGCATCTATCCGATCTTCCTGCGGCACGGGGAGATCAGTACCGAGGACGCGGTGTGGCTGCGCGGCCTGGATCGCCGCGCCAACGGATATCTGGCGGTCGCGGCCTCGGTGCCGCTGCTCGCGGTGGCGGGCGTGACCTTCCTGCCGCCCGACGATATTCCGATGGTGATCGACGCGGTGCGCGTGCTCTGTGTGGGCGGCATCATCGCGTTCATCGGCTCCTACCTGCTCTTCCGGGCGCTGGAGGCCGATCTGCGCGCGCTGGAGCGGGTCGTCGCGCCAGCGGATTCCCTTGACCGCGAACATGTTTCGGCGGACCGGGAGCGCGGCAGGCCCGCCCCGGCGGAGCCGCGATCGTGACAGCTGCCGATTTCGCGGATCGAGGCGAGACCGACCCCATAACCAGATTCACCGAAGATTGGCAGCACTGCCTGCGTGGCGAGCGGACCGAACCACCTCCGATCGCGGAGTACGTCCCCGACGGCACCCAGGTGCGGCTGGCGGTACTCACCGATCTGGTCCGCATCGATCTGCGTCACCGCTGGGATCGGGAGGGCCTCGGCAAACGCATCGCCGAGTACCGCAAGGAATTTCCCGAGGTCGAGCACAGTGCGGAATTGGTCGATCTGCTCTGCGAGGAGTTCCTGGCCCGACGCCGGTACGGCTCGCTGGAACTGGCGGATTTCCTCGCCGAATATCCGGAGCTGGCGCAGGATGTGCGCGCGCGGCTGGCCGTTTACGCCGGCGACGACGCCGCCGCGGCCGATACCGAGCGGGCCGCCGCGCTGGTCGCCGGTCTGACACCGGGTCATCGGATCGATGACTTCGATCTCCTCACCGATCTGGGCACCGGTACCTTCGGCCGGGTCTTCCTCGCCAGGCAGCGTTCCATGCAACGTCTTGTCGCCGTGCGGCTTTCGGCGGGCCGCATGGCCAGCGGGCACAGCATGGCGCAACTGGATCATCCGCATCTGGTGCGCGTTTTCGATCAGCGCCTGGTCACTGCCGCGACACCGGAGGCCCCCGCATCGACCCGGCTGGTCTATATGCAGTACCTGCCCGGCGGTACGGCGGCCGGAGTACTCGCCGAGCGGCGGCGCGGCCCGGAATCCGAGGGCGGCGTCCTGCTGCTGCGCGCCATCGATGCCGCCATGGAGGCCAGGGGCGAGATCCGGCCGTCGGATTCGAGTGTGCGCGCCGAAATCGCCGCACTCAGCTGGCCGGAGACGGTGGCCTGGATCGGCAGACGACTGGCCGACGCGCTCAATTACGCCGAGCAGCAAGGCGTACTGCATCGCGATATCAAACCGGCGAATGTGCTGTTCACCGCGGAGGGCATTCCCAAGTTCGCCGATTTCGCCGCGCGCACGGCGGCACCTCGCACGGCGGCGAATCCGCCGGCCGCCGAATCGGATTCGCTGCCGTACCGCTCCCCCGAACAACTCGCCGAACTCCTCGATCCGGCCGCACCGCCGCCCGGCCCGAGCAGCGATATCTACTCCCTCGGCACGATGCTGTGGGAAATGCTCACCGGCGCGATGCCGTTCGACGATCCGCCGATGCCCGCCGATCCGGACGCCCGCGCCGAAGCCATCGCGACCATGGTCGCCCGGCGCGAGCGCGGCGTCACCGCGGAGACCCTGGAGCAGCTGCCCGCGGACACCCCGAGCGCGCTGCGGCGGGTGCTGCTGGAATGTCTGCGGGCCGACCCACAGCGCCGCTGGCGCACTGGCGCCGAACTCGCCGCGCAACTGGATCTGTGCCTCGATGAGCGCGCCAGGGAACTGGTCGATCCGGCACCGACCAGCCTGGCATACCGGTCGCGAGGCTGGCTGATACCGATCCTCACGCTGTGCGTCGGCGTGCCGAATTTCCTCGCCAGCGTCTACAACATCAACCTGAACAACTCACTGATCATCGATCGGATGACGGCGGCCGACCAGGAACGGTTCGCCACGGGCGGCCTGATCACAAATCTCATCGCCTTTCCGATCGCCGGATTGCTGCTGCTTTTCCTCACCCGTCGCCCGCTGACCATCGGATTCCGCCTGGCCCGCGGTCGCGAATACTCCCCGCGCACCCTGGCCGCCGCCCGGCGCGACACCCTGCAGATGGGTGACTGGGCGGTCTGGGTGCCGTTCGGGTTCTGGCTGCTCGCCGGGCTGGTGTGGCCTTTGGCGCCGGTCTTCTTCGGGGTCGAGCTACCGCGCGCGACCTTTTTGCACTTCTTCGCCGCACAGGTGGTGTGCGCCGCGATCGCGCTGGCGTATCCGTTCTTCCCGATCATGGTTTACGCGGTGCGTTCGATTTATCCACAGCTGCTTGTGCGCGGTGGTATCGGCGCCGAGGACGAGGAGCAACTGCGCAAACTCGCCAAGCGCGGAAACTTCTATCTGGGCGTCGCCGCATCGGTGCCGCTGCTCGGCGTGGCCAGCGCGACCTTCGTCGAGGCCGCCGATCTGGATTTGGTGATCGTTTCGGTGCGGGTGCTCAGCGTGGGTGGCATCCTGGCATTCGTGCTCACGTATCGGTTGTTCCGGATACTCGAGGCCGATCTGCTGGCCTTGGCACGTGCGATTCCACAGCGGAAGCGATGACCGGCTCGCGGCCGTTCGGACGGCTGGTCAGCCTTTCCCATATCCACGATCCGGCGACGGCGCCGCTGTTTCCCGGCGATCCCGAATTCCGGACCGACATTGTCGCGACGGTCGCGAACGACGGCTATTACCTGCGCTATATCCAGCAGGGCGAGCACACCGGAACCCATTGGGGCGCACCGATCCACTTCCATGCCGACGGACTGGCCGCCGACGAATTGGATCTCGACGATCTCTTGTTGCCCGCGGTCAAGATCGACGTGCGGGACCAATGTGCGAACGATCGGGATTACGCGATCGACATCGCTGATCTGCGGGAATGGGAGGGCCGGCACGGGCGGATACCCGACGGGTCGGCGGTGGTGGCCTGGACCGGGTGGGACGAGAAATGGGGGACGCCGGAATTCATCGGAACCGGCGAAAGTGCCGATCACCAACCGGGATTCGCGGTCGAGACGGTGAAATGGTTATTGCGGACCGGGCGGCTGGGGCGGCGTGGCGCACTCGGCATCGATACGTTCGGACCCGATCTGGGTACCGACGACACCTATGAGGTGTCGAAGCTGCTGTATCGCGAACATCGGATCAGCTTGGAATGTCTGGCGAATCTCGCCGAACTACCCGTCACCGGCGCCTGGGTATTGGTCGGCGGTGCACTGTACAGCGGTGGGTCCGGTTCGCCCGCAACGATATTCGCGATGCTGCCCTGATTACGCGCCGCCGTAGACCTTCGGGTCGAGGGTGCCGATATACGGCAGGTCGCGGTAGCGCTCGGCATAGTCGAGGCCGTAGCCGACGACGAATTCGTTCGGAATATCGAAGCCGACGTGCGCGACTTCCACGTGGGTGCGTAGCGCGTCCGGCTTGCGTAGCAGGGTGACGACCTCGAGCGAGGCCGGATTGCGGGTGGACAGATTGCGCTTTAGCCAGGACAGCGTGAGACCGGAGTCGATGATGTCCTCGACGATCAGCACGTTGCGGCCCGCGATGTCCTTGTCCAGGTCCTTCATGATGCGCACGACGCCGGAGGACGAGGTGGACGAGCCGTAGGAGGAGACGGCCATGAATTCCATCTGGGTGGGAATCGGCAGCGCCTTGGCGAGATCGGTCATGAAGAAGATGGCACCCTTGAGCACGCCGACCAGCAGCAGATCCCCCTCGGGGGCATCGGCCGGATAGCGCTTGGCAATCAGCTCGGCCAACTCCTGGGTCTTGGCCGCGATCTGTTCCTCGGTGATCAGCACCGACGCGATATCGCCCTCGTACACGTCAGTTGGTTTCCCTTCCCTGGTGTCTCCCCGGCCGATCCATTATGTGTCATCGGCTCCCTTGCAGACGCAAAGTCAGCCTGCCATGTTCGCGCGCCGCGACCAACCTGCGGCCCGGCTGCCCGCCGCCGACCGCGACGCCGCCCTGCCCGCGCCATGCGGTAATCAATTCGTCAACCGCCTGTAAATGCTTGTTGGTCAGGGCTTTAGCGCCACCGGCCAGCAACCAGGCACGGATTGCTCGGCGGCGCAAGGCCGCGGGGGCAGTGGCGAGGGTCTCGATCGAGAGGGTCGGGCCATTACTCGCCGGACCGGCACTCGCGGCCCGCAACAACTCGTCGGCCAGCGCATCAAGTACCGCACCCTCGTCGCGCAACTGCTCGGCCGTCCGCGCCAACGCCCCCGCGACCCCGCCTCCGAGCACCTCCTCCAGCAGCGGCAGAACCTCATTTCGCAACCGAACCCTGGTGAACGCCGCCGCCGAATTATGCGGATCTTCGAACGGCGTCAGTCCGATATCGACACACAACTGCCTGGTCACCGCCCGTCGCACCCCCAACAGCGGTCGCCCCCACGGATCAACGAATGCCGCCATCCCCTGAATCGACCGCCCACCCGATCCCCGCCCCAACCCCAGCAACACGGTCTCGGCCTGATCATCGAGCGTGTGCCCGAGCAGCACCGGCAACCCACCCCGTGCCCCGTCCAGCGCCGCATACCGAGCCGCCCGCGCCGCCGCCTCCATTCCCCCGTCCGCACCGACCTCGACCGCCAGCACATGTGCCGACCGACACCCCAGCGCCAACGCCGCGGCCGCTGCCTCAGCCGCCACCCTGTCCGATCCCGCCTGCAACTGATGATCCACAACCAGCGCGTCGACCTGGCCCGCCTCCACCACCGCGGCCGCCGTCAACGCCAGCGAATCCGCACCACCGGACAACGCGACCGCCACATCACCCGTCGCATAATCGGCCAGCCACCCCCGCACCGCCCGCCGCACTTCGAGCACCGCCTCGGTCTCGGGCAGCCGCCGCGCATTCCCGGGCATCGCTCCCGCCGTCCGGCTCATATCCGGAGACTACCGATGACCAGTGCCCTCGATTCGCTCGGCAAGCTCCACGATGAGGCCTTCACCAAGGCTCATGAGACGCCAACCGTCTGCCGCTCGGGTTCGATGATTGCGACTACGCGCTCTTCGTCTCGCGAATACGGCTGACCGATGTACTTGTCGGCCAACTGGTCGATGATTGTCCAGGCCGCGTCGCCTTCGAGCCACTCGATGACGCGGCCGCGCAGGATGACCGGCTGGAACGGGTTGTCGGCCGGTGTCAGGGAGAGTGCGACCCGCGGGTCGCGACGCAGATTGCGGGCCTTGCGGCTGTCCGGGCCGGTGAGGAACACGATGTGGTCGCCGTGCGTGCCGACCCAGACCGGGATGGAATGTGGGGCGCCGTCCGGCAGGACGGTGGCGAGGTGGGCGATCGAGGTGCCGTCGAGGACGCGGCGTACGTAGGGGTCGAGCATCGTGGTCATCTCCTGACGTGGGTTCCGGATGGGCTGGTTGCCGGAGGTCATCGCTCGACCTCGTAGTGCAGGTGGGTGACGCCGGGCGCCGGGACGGCCTCGACGAGGCGCAAGCGCACGTGCCCGGGGAGCGACTGGAAGAAGGGGCGTCCGCCGCCGAGCAGGACCGGCACCTGGTGCAGGATCACCTCGTCGACCAGTCCCGCCCGCAATGCCGCGGTGAGAACGCCGCCGCCCATGAGGCCGACATCCTTGCCACCGGCGGCCGCGTGGGCCGCCGCGATCGCGTCCTCGATGCCGGTGGTGACGAGGGTCTGCCGGTCGGTCAGCTCCGGTGCCGCCCGATGGCTGAGGACGAAGAGCACGGCCTTCGGGTGCGGGCTGCCGCCGCCGAAATGGTCGGAATCTTCGTAGGTGTTGCGGCCGGCCACCACCGCGCCCGCACGTGCGGCGAGTGCGTCGAATACCCGGGCGCTGGGCTCGCTCAGCCCGAACCCGTCGAACACCCGGCTCGGTGTGTCGCCGTTGAAGTACCAGTCGAAGAGCATCGTTGCGTCGCCGAGGCCGCGCCCGGCGCCGGGATCGCGGCCAGTGATGTAACCGTCGACCGATACCGCGTGAGCGCTGAAGACCTTGCCCATCTCCGCAATCCTCTCCGAGTTCCTTTAAGAGACGCTATGACCATAACAGTCAAAGTTCCTTAAGGGAACCCAGATTGCTAGACTGGTTTCATGCAGCGCACGGACTTCAGCAAAATGGCGTGCTCGATCGCGCGCACGCTCGACGTCATCGGGGAGCCCTGGTCGCCGCTGATCCTGCGCGACGTATGGGTCGGACTCAGCCGGTTCGAACAGCTCCAGGCCGACCTCGGTATCTCACGCAAGGTCCTGACCGAGCGGCTGAACCACCTCGTCGATCAGGGCGTGCTCGACCGCCGCCCCTACGACCAGCGACCGCGTTACGAGTACGTACTGACGGAGAAGGGCACCGAGCTGGTCGACCTGCTCATGGTGATGACCGGCTGGGGAGACAAGTGGCTCGCGGGCGAAGCCGGTCCGCCGGTGCTCTACCGCCACCACGCATGCGGCGAGATCAGCAGTGTCGACCTGCGCTGCGCCCACTGCGGCGAGCCGATGCACGCAAACGACATCGACCCGCTGCCAGGCCCCGGCGCGGCCGTGTGATGCACCCGCCCGCCCTCCGCGCCCTCGTCGAGATGGGAGGGCACGCGGGCGAATCGGTGTCGCTTTCTGCGCGATCGGACTTATCACGGATGCCCGGCCGAGACATCGTCGACCTGTCGGCACGAACCGAAACACGTTCGGGCACAAAGCAATAGAGAACTACGCCAGGACGCGCGCCACCCAGCGCTCAGGGGCCTCGATTTCCGTTGCGAGCGGAAGGGTTTCGGGGTTGGTCCAGACGGTGTTGAAC
This sequence comes from Nocardia sp. NPDC102475, assembly GCF_055584605.1. Classification (NCBI taxonomy): domain Bacteria; kingdom Bacillati; phylum Actinomycetota; class Actinomycetes; order Mycobacteriales; family Nocardiaceae; genus Nocardia; species Nocardia sp. NPDC102475. The sequence continues at coordinate 84,552 of NZ_JBVJLS010000010.1, forward strand.
TGGGCCATGCCGACTTGGGCCACCACCGCGTCGACGAATTTCTTGCCGCGGACGTATTGAGCGACCTTGGCGTCCACGCCGAGCAGGGCACGCAGGAGGCGTTGGACCGGATTGGTGGGGCGTTTGCGGCGCTTGTCGAAGGCGGCGCGGATTTGTTCGACGGTGGGGATGACGGCGGGGCCGACGGCATCCATGACGTGGTCGGCGTGGCCTTCCAGGAGGGTGCCGAGCATCAGCAGGCGGTCCAGGGCTTCACGCTGCGGTGGGGCCTGGGTCGCGCGGAGCAGGCCGACGACGCCGCGGGAATTCGGATCCTCGGAGCCGGTGCCGCGACGACGGTCGCGCACCTCTTCGACGAGGCGACCGAGCATTTCGGCGAGCGGTTCGTCGCCGACTTCGCCGAGAATGTCGACATTGGCGCGCATGTAATCGGCCAGCCACGGCGCGGAGGAGAACTGCACCCGGTGGGTCACCTCGTGCAGGCAGACCCAGAAGCGGAAGTCGGTCGGCGAGACGCCGAGTGCGCGCTCGACGGTCATGATGTTCGGCGCGACGAGCAGCAGCGTCCCATCGGATCCGGTGAACGGGTCGTACTGGCCGAGAATCGCGGTGGACAGGAAGGCCAGCATCGCGCCCGCTTGCACACCGGCGGGTTTGCCTGCGAGCAGGCCCTTGTCCGATGCCTGACCGGTGCCGGTCAACTGGGCCATGGAATCGGCGGCCGCATTGATCCAGCCAGGCCGGTCGACGATCAGGGCCGAAGGCACCGGCTGATCGTCGAGTAGACCGCTCACCTCACGAACCGGCCCCTCCGCCCGCACCGATGCCTCGGCCAGCTCGCTCACTACCTGTTCGGCCGAGTATCGCGAGGTCCGTGGGCCGGACGGCACCAGCGCGGCGCCGGTGCGCGCGGCAAGGCGCCAATCGACGGCACCGGAAAATCCGGAGCGTCTGCGCTCGGCCGGAGCGTCCGCGCCCGAATTCACGGCGGGCGCGGCGCCCGATTTATCAGTGCCTTCGAACATGGTCAACCACCCGTCACGAGCATCCACAGTTACGCAGCGTGCCGGCGATGGCGTCCAATGCGGGCCGGCTCAGCTCCGGTGGCCGATCGTTCGACATCAATGCGAAGGTCAAAACCCGCCCGTCGCTGTCCAGCACATACCCGACCAACGTGCTCGCCACGGAGAGAGTTCCGGTCTTGGCCCGCACCCAGCCCGCGCCGCCCCGGTTCTGCGTGACATAACGGATGCTCAGCGACCCCGTCGCACCCGCGATAGGCAGATCGTCGAGCAGCGGCGCCAGGGTGGTCGCGATCCGATCGTTTTCCGGCCTCGCCTTGGTATTGCTCGGTTGCACGGCATTGGCCCCGCTCGGCTTCGCCGCAGTCGAGATGATCTTGTCGAGCAGCCGGGCGGGCACCCGGTCCTCGGTCGACAGGCCGCTGCTATCGCGCATCGAAAGTCCGTTGAGATCGAATCCGCCCTTGCCGAGCGCGGTTTCGAGGGCGGTGACGGCCCCGGTGAACGACGCCTCGTTACCGGACGCGACCGCGATCTCGCGGCCGATGGCCTCGGCGAGCACATTGTCGGAATGGACCATGGTGTCGCGCAGCCGGTCCCGCAGCGGCGCGGATTGCACGCTCGCCACCTCGGTCGCACCGGCGGCGGCATTGCCGATCCGCACCTTGGCGGGATCGAGTCCGAGTTCGGTGGCCAGGCGCTGTCCGGTGGCCAGGGCCGGAGTCGGGGTGCGCGGCGAGTACTCCACCAGCGGGTCGAGGCGGCCGCCGTCGAGCATCACCGGATCCATCGGCGCGATCGAACCCTCGCCGATATCGACCGGATCCCAGCCGGGCGCCATGGGCGGGCCGGAATACGCGGAGGTGTCGACCACGATGGTGTCGACGGGATGGCCGGAGGCCTTGATCTGTGACACCAGATCCGACAGCCGCGGCCCGTTCGGGTAATACCCATTGCCGTCGGGCTGCGCGGTCAACGTCGGATCGCCACCACCGACCAGCACAAGTTCATTGGGCGCGGATCCGGTGACGACGCGGGTGGTCACCCGATGATCCGCGGGCAGGGTGAGCAGGGCGGCCGCGGTGGTGAGAACCTTGGCGGTGGACGACGGAATCATCGGCTTATCGGATTCGGCGCTCCACAGCACGGTCGCGGAGTCGGCATCGGTGACCTCACCGGCGAACGCACCGAGGTCGGGATTGGCGACCGCCTGCGCGAGCGCGGCGGCGACACCGGACGGAGTCGGCGCGGGCGCATTCGAGGGCGCGGGCGCGACCTGCGGAGACGGTTTTACCGGGTCGGGCGGCGCGGCGATGGTGAGCCCGCCGTGCCGAAATTCCTCGGTCCACGGCTTGACCGCGATCACCACGCCTGCCCCGGCACCGAGCAGCAAGGCCAGCGTGAACGCGACGCCGATCCAGATATTGCGGCGTCGCTTGGTGGCCAAGCCACCGATATTCCTATTGCTGCCACCCACCACGTGCCCGCCGTCTCTCCGTCTCGTATCGCTCGACCGTCGCACTGTCGCCGGGTCCACCCACCTACCGCACCCAAGTGCCCGCGGACCACACTATCCTCGTTCCGGCACCGTTCCCCCCGAACACCTGTCGAGTCGGCGTTCCGACGGCAGTCACCCAGAAGCATCAGTAAGGAGATGGCGTGGAGTTCGACGTCACCATCGAGATCCCCAGGGGTTCTCGGAACAAGTACGAGGTCGATCACGAGACCGGTCGGGTCCGGCTCGACCGCTTCCTCTACACGTCCATGGTCTACCCGGCCGACTACGGCTACATCGAGAACACCCTCGGCGAGGACGGCGACCCGCTGGACGCGCTGGTCCTGCTGCCGGAGCCGGTGTTTCCGGGCTGCCTGATCGAGGTGCGTCCGGTCGCGATGTACAAGATGGTCGACGAGAAGGGCGGCGACGACAAGGTCCTGTGCGTGCCTGCGGGCGACAAGCGCTGGGATCACATCCAGGACCTGGCCGATGTGCCGGAGTTCGAACTGGCCGCGATCAAGCACTTCTTCGAGCGCTACAAGGATCTGGAACCGGGCAAGTTCGTCAAGGGCTCGGAGTGGGTCGGTCGCGCCGAGGCCGAGGCCGAGGTGGAGGCCTCGATCAAGCGGCTGCAGGAGAACGGCGGCCACTGAGTCTTGTTGGCGGGTGGATGATTCGACCGCCCACGAAAAGCGGGAAGTCCGGCGCGTTCGGACTTCCCGCTTTCATTGCTTACTACGGCGGCGGATCAGTTGTAGAGGTAGAGATCCCAGCCGCTATAGGTTTGGACGCACTGCCAGTAATTGCCGCCGGTCTTGGGCGACGCGCCGTCGGCGGCACACGCGGCGCGGGTCGCGTAGGTGCCGTAGTAGTAACCCGGGGCGGCCGACGCGGTTGCTGCTGCCGCTGACACCCCGGCAACGGCGGCGGTAGTAAGAAGACCGGCCGCGATGAAAGATTTGATTCGCATTCTTCTGCTCCTGAAAGCGAGGGTTGATTGATTACCCTGCTAACGGTAGGGACAGCAAACACCCAGCACAGCCAACCCTAGGGCTCGAACAACTGCCACCTGGGGCAATGCCACCCACACCACCCTGCGCCAATATGCTCAGTGAGTGCCAGCATGCTCGGTCGGGATTGCCGATGCTCATCGAATCAAATTGAGTTAGCGTCGAATTCGCGTTGGACCGCGAGGTGACCACTGCTCCCGAACTCGGCTCCGATGGACTGTCGGAGTTCCTCGAGATCGTCGAGCGGGGCCCGCGCTTCGAAACACCACTCGACGAAGGCACCAGCCTGCGGCTACGCGACACCGACACCGACGCCGATGACACCTGGACGATTCTCCGATCCGGCGACACGATCACCACCGGCGACAGCCAGGCACCGGCATCGTTGACGGTTCAGGGCACCGCCGTAGATCTGTTCCTCCTGCTGCTGCTGCACCGGATCCCCGCCGACAGCCCACGGCTGGAGGCATCCGGAGACCTGCCCGTACTCACGACCTGGCTGGAACGCATCAAATTCTGACCGCGTCGAGCACTCCCGCCCATCCATGCAAGGAAAAGCCCTGTGCAGCACAATGGTTCGGCTGTACCAGGAAACTGATTACGCTAGCTGCGATCGAACTCGCCGTTCCACAACGAGTTTCCCGTTCGCGCTGAATGGCCAGCTGCTTGTCCGGCTGGTTCGACTTCCATCGCAACGACACCGGCTCGTACCCTTGGGCGGCGCAAACGCCGGCGTGCGGAACCGCCTGCAAGAAATAGCGGGAAGTCCGGTGCGTTCGGACTTCCCGCTTTTGATCAGTGTGCGCTGCCGCCGATTTCGGCTAGCGGCGGATCGGCTCAGTAGTAGATGTAGAGATCCCAGCCGCTGTAGGTTTCGACGCACTCGTAGTAGTAGCCGCCGGTGGTGGGCGAGGCGCCGTCCGCGGCACATGCCGCGGAGGTGGCATAGGTGCCGTAGTAGTAGCTGGTGGCCGCGGACGCGGTTGCTGCCGTCGACACCCCGGCGACGGCGGCGGTGGCGAGAAGACCGGCCGCGATGAAGGACTTGATTCGCATTTCACTGCTCCTGAAAGCGAGGTTGATTGATTACCTCGCTTACGTTAAAGACGATTCGCCCCCCGAACAGCCAACCCTAGGGCTCGAACAACCACCCCTTTGGGCAATACCACCTTCCCCACCCACCCACGCGCCCAAGGACTCTCGGCCACAGCATCGCTGAGAATGCATTCCTGGAGGGCCGCCGTCGATGTTTGTGTCCACCAGTACATGGTGATCTTGAAGTGCCGTGTTGCGCGACGACCCAGTGGTGCGGCGGTTCACGGGCGGCCGGGGAGTCGGCGACGGCCTTGGGCGAGGTCGTGCACCAGATCCTCGTAACCGATGGCCAATTCGGCCAGCGCCTCCCAGGCATCGCCGAGGTCGTAGTCCGTTGCGCTCGCCAGAGCGGCATAGGCGATGGCGGTGAATTGAGCGAGCCGGTCGATCACCGCGCCCAGCGTTTCGGTGTGCACCGAGGCGCTGCCATGCGCGGGCGGCAACTGCGCATGGACCCAATGATTGATCTGGCGCACCAATTTCCCTCTCCCACAATCGATGTCATCGCTGCGACCGCTGGCGGCGAGTCGACTCTCGTGCAAGCAGGTGAGTTCATAGGCGGCGTGTAGCAGCGGGTGCGCGGCGTGCTCGCCGCCGCGGCAGGCACGCAGCATCTCCCCCTTGGTCGGCAGCGGTTCGATCAGCAAGGTCGCCCGTGTGGCCGATGATCCATCCGATCGCCTCTCGTCTCGGTGAATTCGAAGCGCCCGGCCGAAACTGCGGATACGCGGCAATCCGTTGTGATCCAATAGGTTTCTCGAGTTTCCTACGGCTCTCCGGCCGGGCGCGGCAACAGCACAGCACGCGACAGGCGGAGGAGTCAGCGTCTACATGGGTCTGCATTCGAATCGCGCCGAAAGGCGAGGACAAGTTCCGTGTCCGCGGATCGGTACATCCGCGGCCACATCACACTCGTTTCCGAAAAACTGAGGTAGGGGGCCATGACGGATTCCGGAAATATCGGGCAGCCGTATCCGATTCGCCTGCCCGGTCCCCAACCGCTGCAAGGTTGTCGTGCCTCGTTCGATGAGCTGCGCCGCCTCGTGCATCGAGATCCCGGCCTGTAAGCGCAGGTCACTGTCGGCGTGCGCGCGGAATTGCTGCGGCCGTTGATAATTCGGCCGACTGCACCTGGGCCCGATCACGGCTGCGCTTCTCGGCCTCGTGGGTGGCCTTCGACGGGCACATTGACGACCACCGCGACGAGTGCGCCCGGCGCCGATTGGCACCGGGCGCACTCGCCACACTCACGCCGCCCCAGCGGCACCCGTCGATTTCGGTCCCACACCGTTGGTCGAAGCCACGGCATCCAGTACGTCCTGGGACGAATTCAAGGTCTCCCCGCCCGCGGTCAACAACCCGGTGCGCTCTAGTACATCCGGTCCGGCACCGTTCGCCGACGCATCACCCTTGGCCGCCTCGATACCGCCGACCGTACGCAGCGGCACCTCCTTCCAGAACAGCACCAGGATCAGACCGAGAAGTGCCATGCCGGTCACCGACAGGAACACCGTCGACATCGATTCCGCGAAACCGACCTTGAACGGCCGCGCCAGTTCCGGGCTGAGCTGCTGCACGATCGAGCTGTCCTTCAGCACCCCGCCGGCGGCCGAAGTGTCCTGCGCGAGCAGACCTTTCGCGAGCGCGGCGTCGGCGGGATTACTGCTCTGCGCAGCCTCGACCACCGCATGCTGGAAGGCCGGATCGGCGGCCGCGGACTTCATCTCGGTGGAGATATTCGGCGTCAACTGCGCGAAGAGGATCGAGAGGAATACCGCGACACCCATCGTGCCGCCGATCTGCCGGAAGAACGTGGCCGCGGCGGTGGAGACGCCCATATCCTTGGGCGGCAACGCATTCTGCACCGCTATGGTGAGCGGCTGCATGAGATTGCCGAGTCCGAAACCGGTGGCGGCCATGAAGATCATCGCGACCCACAGTGGGCTGTCGGCATTCACGAAGTGCAGCAGGAACAGGCCAAGCGTCAACATGGTCGCGCCGATGAGCGGGAAGATCCGGTAACGACCGGTGCGCGAGATCAGCTGGCCGGATACGACCGAACCGGTCATCATCCCGAGCACCATCGGCAGCATCTGCAGACCCGCCAGCGTCGGACTGGATCCGCGCACCACCTGCAGGTACTGCGGCAGCAGCGAAATACCGCCGAACATCGCCGAGCCGACCACGACCGAGATCACCACGCCGAGCGCGAAGGTCTTGTTGGCGAACATCCGCAGCGGAATCAGCGCCTTATCCTTCATTGCCTTCTCGACCAGCACGAACCCGATGACGCCGAGCACACCGATCACATAACAGAGGGTGGATCGTCCACTGCCCCAACCCCATTCGCGCCCCTGCTCGGCAACGATGAGCAACGGCACCAGTCCGATCGCCAGCACGAGCACACCCCACCAGTCGACCCGGTCGGTGGAATGCGGCCGCTTCGGCAGCTTGAGCACCCTGGAGACGACGCCGAGCGCGACCAGACCGATCGGCACGTTGACGAGGAAGACCCACCGCCAGCCGCTGATCCCGAGGATGCTGTCCTGTCCGGCCAGCACACCGCCGAGCACCGGGCCGATCACGCTGGAGGTGCCGAATACCGCGAGGAAGTAGCCCTGGTACTTGGCGCGTTCGCGCGGGCTGACGATATCGCCGAGGATGGTCAGCGCCAGCGACATCAGGCCGCCCGCACCGAGTCCCTGGAATGCGCGGAATGCCGCGAGCTCGTACATCGACTGCGCCATCGTGCACAGCAGCGAACCGACCACGAAGATCGAGATCGCCGCCATGAAGAAGGGCTTGCGGCCGAACATATCGGACAACTTGCCGTACAGCGGCGTCGCGAGCGTCGCGGTGATCAGGTAGGCGGTGGTGGCCCAGGCCTGCATCGAATAGCCGTCGAGATCGTCGGCGATGGTGCGGATCGCGGTGGAGACGATCGTCTGGTCCAGCGCCGCGAGCAGCATGCCGAGCAGCAGACCACTCATGATGGTCAGGATCTGTCTGTGGGTGAAACCCGTGGGCTCCGCCACGGTGGCCGGTGCGGTCACGAATCGTTCTCCGTCCGAAGATCGTAAAGGTTGTGGTCTTGGCGCATGGCCGCGATCATGGCGGGCTTGGCCTGCTCGTAGTCGTCGACGAACTTCCGCAGCAGCCCGGCGAAGGTGGCCCGGTCCTGCGGCGTCCAAGCCGCCATCACCCGGGTCAGATTTTCGTGTCGACGCCTGCGGATCCGCTCGGCGACTTCCCGACCGTGCTCGGTGACGACCAGCACGGTGGCGCGACCGTCATCGCGATCGGCCTGCCGTTCGACCAGCTTCCGTTCGACCAGATGGGCGATGTGCCGACTGACCGTCGACGCATCCGAATGCACCGCGTCGGCGAGTGCGCCCGAGCGCATCGGCCCGTCACAGAGCAGCCGGAACAGAATCGCGAAGGCGGCGGGATCCACGCCGTCGCGGCTGCGCAGCTGCGCCGCGGTCCGATCGCGCATTCGCTGCAGCCGGGTGAGCTGAATCGCGATCGCCTCGACCGACAGCCCGTCCTCATCCACTCGACTCACCTTTACTTGCGTCAATCAATTAGTTGCGTGGTACAAGTATGTGCGCGAGCCAACGGCTAGGGCAAGCGAATATGCGGCCTTTACCGGCCCTTGAACTCCGGCGCTCGCTTCTCGAACACCGACTGGATCGCCTCGGTCAGATCCTCGGACGGCAGGAACGCGGAGTTCCACGCGGAGACATAGCGCAACCCGGCGGCCACCTGATCCTTGGTGCGCTGCTCGAGCACATCCTTCGCACCCTGCACCACCAGCGGCGGATTCGCGGCGATCTCGCGCGCGATGGCGTGCGCCGCGTCCAGTACCGCCTCCTGATCGGCGAATACATCGTTGACCAGGCCGATCTTCTCGGCACGCGCCGCGTCGATGTCCTTACCGGTGTAAGCGAGTTCGCGCAGATGGCCCTCGCCGATGATGCCGGGCAGCCGGTGCAGCGACCCGATATCGGCGACGATCGCGACCTTCGCCTCGCGCAGGCTGAACTTCGCGTCCGCGCTCGCGTAGCGGATATCGGCGGCGGCGATCAGGTCCAGCCCGCCGCCGATGCACCAGCCGGAAATGGCGGCGATGACCGGCTTGCGGCAATCGGCCACCGCGGTCACGGAGGCCTGCATACTGCGCACCTCGTAGAGGAAGTCGGTACGCGGCGCGGCCTGCGCCTTATCCGCCATCAGCGGACCGAACATACCGGCCATAGCGGGCAGGTCGAGTCCGTAGGAGAAATGTTTTCCGGAACCGGTGAGCACAATGGCGCGTACCTCGGGATCGGCGTCCAGCCCGCGGAAAATCTCCGGCAGCTCCCGCCAGAAGTCCGGACCCATGGCATTGCCCTTGCCGGGGCCGGTCAGCGTGACCTGCGCGATGTGGTCCTTGGTTTCAACGGTGAAAGCCTGCCGATCAGTCATTCGTCCAGCGTAAAGCAGGTACGAGCAAGCCAGCCGACCAGTCCGTTCCACGTGCAAATGCTGTGCAAAGCCGGTGCGCCGCACTGGTTCTCCCATCGGACATCTCGACCACTGACCGAAAACTCGACCGGCACACTGCCCGCAATCGCTCTACTCTGGTTCCATGCGCAGGTCGCTTCCACCAGTCGCATGCCGGGTCGCAGATACCCTGATCGCGCGCGGCCACCATGGTGTCATCGTCACTCAGCCCGCCCCCACGCCCACCGCCGCCGATGCCGCACGGGCACTCGGCGTCGATGTGGGCGCCATCACGAAATCACTGGTGTTCCTCCTGGATGATGATCCGGTGCTGCTGCTGGTTTCCGGCGCACACCAGGTCGATCTCGGGCGCACCGGCGAACGGCTGGAAGGCAAGCTCACCCGCGCCCCCGCCGCGATGGTGCAGGAGGTGACCGGTCAGCCCATCGGCGGCATCGCACCGGTCGGCCATCCCACCAACCTGCCGACCTGGGTGGACAATGTGCTGTCCACGCACCCGGAGGTGTGGGCCGCGGGCGGCCATCCGAATACCGTGTTCCGCACGTCGTTTCGCGAACTGGTACGCATCACCGCCGGGCTTCCGATCGACGTGGACTGAGCGCCACACGAGCACCGGGCGTAGTTTCGTCAATGTGAGCGAGCGGAGCGGGAGAACCATCAACACAGCACCAACGGTCGCAGCGGAGCCGAGCGCTAGCGAGGCGCAGCTGTGAGCGAAGCTCAACCCCCCGCCACGGACATCCAGATTCCCGATGATCTGAGCGGTATCACCGCCGAGCTGTATCGCGCCTCCATGCGGCACTATCCGGCGGGCGTCACCGTCGTCACCCTGGGCTCCGCGAACGGCCCGGTCGGCTTCACCGCGACCTCCTTCGCATCGCTGTCGCTGGCACCCCCGCTGGTCTCGTTCAATATCGCCCACACCTCATCGAGCCTGACGGCACTGCAGGCGGCGGATTCGGTGGTGGTCCATTTCCTCGGCGAACACCAGCACGATCTGGCCAAGCGATTCGCCCGCACCGCTGATCAACGCTTCAGCGACCGCTCCCTGTGGACCACCCTGGACACCGGTGAGCCCGTGCTGCACGGCACGCCCATCTGGATCCGCGCCACCATCCAGCAGCTGATCCCCATCGGCGACCACACCCTCGTCGTCGGCCTGGTCACCCGCGTCCACGACAACACCGACGAACAGCCCAGCGCCGCTCCCCTGCTCTACTACCGCGGCCGCTACTACCGCCCGACCTCGCTCGAAGACTGAACGCGGCCGGGCGGATTCACCTGCGCGCAACGCTATAGATCGAGCGATGAGCCGGTGCGCACGTCGATGTGGAAGGTGTCACCCACGCCCAGATCCAGTGATGAGGGCGTGGTCGGGGTCAGCTCGTCTTGGCTGGGTTCCTTCGGTGGTGGATCAGTGGTCGGCTCGGGTGGACTCACGGGCGAGGTGCTCGTGGTATACGGACCGTGCGTCGATGTCGGCACGGTCGTGTCGTGTATCGAAGTAGGCGTCGGCGTCGTGGACGGTGCTACATACGGCGCGTGCTGCGGCGAAGAATCATCGGTCGACGTACCGGCCGTAAAAGTCGTGCCCCCGGGCGACGGACTCACATACGGCGTGTGCTGCGGCGTCGATGAATCGTCGCCCGATGTACCGGCGGTGAAAGTGGTGCTCCCGGGTGACGGACTCACATAGGGCGCGTGCTGCGGGGTTGTCGTCTCCGACTTGCTGTCCGACGTGTCGGTCTGTTGCGAACCATCGTGCAGCGCCTTGTAATTGCGCGCCGGCCCGAACGCCGTGGTGGTGAGCTGCTCGGCCAACTTCTTCGTATCGGTGGAATTGAACCCGAGTTTGTTCAGCGCACCCTGGATGGCCCCATCCAGTGCCCCACGCTCGCCCGATTTGACCAGCCGATCGACGTCGTAACCGTCGCGCGTACCCATCTCGATCCCGATGGTCTGTCGCAGGAATTCCATTGCGGTACTTGTCAATGCACCGGTGGCCGCCTTGATGACGGTCTGGGTGAGGATCTGCTGGATCAGCTTGCGCAGCGCCTGCGTGATGGCGGTGCGAATCGCGACCTGCATCGCCGCCGCCTCGGCCGTACTCGCGCCGAGGGTCGGCACCGCCGCCGCAGCGGCCGCCGCCAACTGAATGGCGGTATAGATCAGCATCGAGATGATGTACAGCTTGATGGCCAGAATCAGCGATGCGTAGATCCGCAGCGCCAGGGCGATATCGCGGAGCAGATCGGTGAGCGTCTCGACCGCCTGCATCGTCTTCTGCCGATAGCGTTCGATTGCGTCGTGGGTCTCGCCCTCGATATGGCCGAGGGCCTCTTGGAATTTGGTATCGATCTTGCCGGAGTACTTCTCCAGCGTATTCGCCATCTGCTCGGCCTTGTTGCCCAAACTGAACAGCTTGGTCTCATCGGCCTTCGGCCAGCGATAGACGACGACCGCCGCCACCGGCTCCAGCGCCGCTGGTATCTGCAATCCCATGCGGCTACCCCTTGCCGTTCTCGTCGAGCAGACCGGTGATCTTCTCGACGGCCGACTCGAAATCCCCATCGGTCGTCGACACGGCGTCCGCGACGGCGGTGAAACGCTTTTGGACCGATCCGAGCAGGCTGATCACGCGGTCGAGCATCTCGGTCGCGTCCTCGACAGGGCCGAGGAAGTTCTGCAGGAAGGCCTGTCCGAATTCGTCATCGCCGATGCCGTCGCCGTCCTCGCTCAGCGCGCTGGTGAATTCCGCCACTTCGGCGGCGAATTCGGTGCCCAGCGCACCGATTTCGGTCGCGATCGAACGGAACTGCTCCGGATCGAGCCGGAAGTTGCTGTTGCCCATGACCTACCAGCCCTTCCAGTGCGGGCCCTCATCGTCCGGATCCTCGTCCAGCCGCCGGGGGAACTCGATCTGTGGTTCCGTTTCGGGCTCCGGCGGAGGCGGCGGCAGGATATTCCCGTCGGGCCGGGCGATCGTGGGCAGTTCGCCGAACGGATCCTCGGGCAGCCCGACCTCCGATACCGCCGCCAGCACCGGCGCCAGGCGCGCGTCGAGCTGCTCCTTGGCGGCCCGGGCCGCGGCCTGCGCCGCCTCGGTCACCGCCGCACCGAGCCGCTCCGGATTCGAGCGCTTGAACGCCTCCGGCGCCACCCACACATCCAGCGGAATACCCGCCGAATTAGCCGTCACCCGAACCAGCTGATCCTGTGACCAGCCCTGCACGGTCAGGTTCGCGAGCTCGGATTTGGCCGCGCCGAACTGCTCTAGCTGCCGCTCGTAGACATCGGTCATCTGGTCGACTCGTCCGAGCATCCCGTCCGTCCAGGACTGGAGCGCGTCCCGCTCTGCCGAATTCATTCAGCCGCCTTCCATTCCCCCGCCCCGGCCGGACGAGTGCCATCACACTTCTAGACGCAAGGGCTGGAGCGGCGGTTCCGTGGTACCGCAAATTGTTTGGTGAATTCTTCAGAGCGAAGCCTGCGCGCCCGAGGGATCACGCCAGCCTGGCCGAATCCGCTTGCGAGGTCCCGCGCATGTTCCTCCGCTGCTTGTGGATTCACCCGGCCCTCGGACCGCGTCGGCCCAATGCCGCGGGGGAGCTACGACTGCGCGGGCGGCTCCGATCAGCCGATCGAGCAGGGCGCGGCGCCGTCGTTGGTGTCGGGGCTGGCGAAGGGACGGGTCTCCGGTGTCGGATTCCAAAGTCCGTCAGTACTGGCGTAATTCCACGACGCCCCCTTGTCGACCAGGGTAGCGATGGCCTCGACCAGCCGATCCACATCGTCGGAGCTGGTGCCGAGGCCGATGCTGGCACGCAGCGCACCGTCCAGGCCGAGCCGCTCGAGCAGCGGGTGGGCGCAGAAGCGGCCGTCGCGAATGCCGATGCCGTGCTCCGCGGAGAGATAGGCCGCGACGTGTCCGGGGACGAATCCGTCCAGCGTGAAGGCGACGATGCCGACGGTGTCGGGGCTGTCGTCCCAGATGCGCAGCAGGTTGACGCCCGGAATCGTGGACAGCCCGGCGCGCAGGCGATCGGCGAGCCGTCGCTCATGCGCGGCAAGGGTTTTCGGATCGATCGCGCACAGCGCGTCGCATGCGGCGGCGAGCGCGGCCGCACCCAGGACATTCGGCGAACCGGCCTCGTGACGCTGCGGCGCCGATGCCCATTCCGCGCCGGTAGTGGTGACCTCGCGGACCGCCCCGCCGCCCGCCAGATACGGTTCGGCGGCATCGAGCCAATCCCGGCGTCCGACAAGCACTCCCGCGCCGAACGGTGCGTAGAGCTTGTGCCCGGAAAAGGCGAGGTAGTCGACTCCGGTGGCGCGCAGGCTGATTCGACGATGCGGTGCCAGTTGCGCGGCATCGACGAGAATGCGTGCACCGCACTGGTGCGCGATGGTGGCCAGGCGCTCGAGCGGCAGCACCTCACCGGTCACATTCGATGCTCCGGTGACCGCGAGCAATGCCGCCGGCCTACTGCACAATTCGGCGATCAGCTGACGGATCGTCTCATCGACGGTCGCCGCGGCTTTGACGACGCGACGACCGTGCCGGGTCCAGGGCAGGAAGTTCGCATGATGTTCGATATCCAGCACCACGGTGTCGCCGGGCACGCAGGCGGCGAGCAGATTCAGCGAATCGGTGGTGTTGCGGGTGAACACCACGACTTGGTCGTCGGCGGCGTCGAGGAAGCGGGTGACCGAACCACGCGCGGCCTCGTAGCACTCGGTGGAGATTCGCGAGGCGTAACCGGCGCCGCGGTGCACGCTCGCGTAGAACGGCAGCAGCTGCTGCACGCGGTCGGTGACCTGCGCCAATGCCGGTGCGCTAGCGGCGTAGTCGAAGTTCGCGTAGGTGGTCGTTCCGCCCTGCACGAGCGGCACCCGGAGGTCGTCGCCGGAAACACGGGCGAGGGCAGCACACCTCTGTTCAACTACAGCGGTCATCACAAAATCCCATCGGCTGTGGGACCCGAAATCAGGTGATCATCCGAGTCCGCGCTTGCCGCACCCGGTCGGGCTGCGGCCCGGTCGTCACCCGGAGCACCCCACCGCGGAGGAGGGTTGCCGACCAGCTAGCCGGGGCTTGACGCTGGTACTCATGACCTGAACCGAGATTGGCAGATGCCGCACCGCCCTGTCAACCGGCCACTTGCTGCATACACATGCAGTCGAATAAATAAACTTGCAATGCCGAGTGATATGCGATCTGATCGAGAGGTGACACTTTCCCTGCTGCTCAGCTTTATCGGCCTGTGCATTCTGCTGTCGATCACGCCCGGCCCGGATTCGTTCCTGGTGCTGCGATTCTCGATCGTGGACGCGCGACCCGGTATTGCCGCGGCGATCGGCTCGGCATTGGGCGGGATCGTGTGGGCGGTGGTGGTCGCGGCGGGCGTCGCCGCCCTGCTGGAACAGTCCGCGACGGCCTACCGGACGCTCAAGGTCATCGGCGGAATCTACCTGGTGTACTTGGGAATTCGCGCGCTGATCGATCACCGCAAGCAGCGCGGGGCGGGCACCGCCGCGGCGGCCGGACAGTCGGCCGCGCAGGCTCCCGTCTCGATCCGCTCGGCATTCGCCGCAGGCCTGGTGTCGTGCATGTTCAACCCGAAGGTCGGGCTGTTCTACCTCGCGGTACTGCCGCAATTCCTCACCGATGTCACGTTTTTGAACACTCTCGCGCTCGGGGCCATCGAATGCTCCATAGCCGCCGTCGAGATGATCCTGCTCGCCGTGCTGGCGTCACGAGCGGTTGCGATGTTGCGCCGCCCACAGGTTCGCGATCGGCTCGAACAGATCAGCGCGGCCATTCTCGCCGCGCTCGGCATCGGCACGGCCGCTTCCGCCGCGTAATCCGTCGTGCGCCTGGCCGGTCGCCACCGACCAGGCGCACAGCGTCACCGGTTTGGCTGAATCTCCTTGCGCCACAGCAATAGTGACGCGAACAACGAGATGACCGAGGCAGCCGTGAGCCACCAGAACGCTTGCCGGAATCCGGCATCCACCGGCAATCCCGCAGCGGCCGCGCGATACAGCACCACCGCGAGCAGTGCCGCTCCGATCGACCCGCCGACCCGCTGCAGAATATTCACGAACGATGCCGCATCCGGCAGCTGCTCGGGCCGTGCCGCGGCGTAGGCCGCAGCGATGATCGGCACCCCGGTCAATCCGGTCGCCACGCCGCGGATCAACAGAAGTGCCTGCACGACAACGGGATTCATCGAAGCATCGCCGAGCGCGAACGGCACGGTGACCGCGGCCGTCACCGCACTGCCGACCACCGCGACCACTCCCCCGCCGTACCGATCGGTCAACCGGCCGCCGATGGGCAGCGCGATGATGCCACCGATCCCGAAGGACATGAGCAGCAAACCCGTCGCGATGAGACCGTCGCGGTGCAGCACTTGAAAGTACAACGGCAGCAACAGCATTGCCCCGAACAGCGACGCACCGGCGAAGTAGTTCGCCACATTCGCCGTCGCGAATATCGGATGCCGGAACAGTCCGACATCGAGCAGACTTCCGCCACCACCGCGCACCGACCGCACCACGAACAGGCCGAGCGCCAGCACCCCGACCACCACCGACACCCACACCGTCGGCGCGGAAACGCTACCGCGACTGCCGAATTCACCAAGTCCATAGACCAGCGCCGACAGCCCGACCGCGATCAATGCGAATCCGGTGGCATCGAATCGACCGCCGTTGCCCGACGCCTGCGCCCGCGGCAACAACCGACGCCCCAGGACGAATGCCACCAGCCCGAACGGGATATTGATCAGGAACAACCACTCCCAGTCCAGATTCGCCAGCATGACGCCGCCGATGGTCGGTCCGATCGCGGGCGCGGCGACCACCGCGATGCCGACGACACTCATCACCCTGCCCAACCGATGCGGACCCGCGACCTGCCCGAGCAGCGTCTGCCCGGCGGGCACCAATAGCCCCGCGGCCAGCCCCTGCGCGATCCGAAAACCGATGAGCCAGCCGATATTCGGAGCCAGCGCACACAGTCCTGAGGTCACCGTGAATCCGGCGAGCGCGGTCAACCAGACCCGGTCCATTCCGAATTGCCGCCCGAGCCAACCGCACAGCGGCAGCGTGACGGCGAGTGCGAGCAGATACCCGCTCGCGATCCACTGGGCACTGTCCAGTGCCGCACCGAGATCCGTCGCGATGGAGTTCAGCCCGATATTCACCAGCGACGTGTCCAACATGCTCATGACGGCGCCGAAGACCACCACACCGGCCACCCGCCAGACCCGTGCGGGAATGGGTTCGAGTGCGGGCGCGGTGGCGGCGACGGCCGTTCGAGTATCCGACATGGATCCTCCGCTATTTGTAGACAACCTAGATTGCGGAGATTATCAACAATCTGGCTACTCAACAATAGATATGATTACCGAATGCCCGCTGACCACATTTACCCCCGCGGCCTGCTCCGCTTCCCGACGTACGCGCTCGGCAAGCTGCACAAGGCCGTACACGCCGAGATGGGCACGTCATTGCGTGAACACTGGGTGCTGGTCTGCCTGGAGGAATTCGACGACCTGTCCCAGCAGCAGGTCTCCACCGCGCTCGGCATCGACCGCAGCGAGGTGGTCCGGCTGATCGACGGCCTGGAGGAGTCCGGTTTCGTCATCCGCACCCGCGATTCGACGGACCGGCGCAAATATCGGCTGTCCATCACCCAGGCCGGACGCGCCGAGCGCCGCAAGACCGATGAACTCATCGAAGAGGCCGCCGAGCGGGTGCTGTACCGACTCGACGAAGACGAGCGGCAGACCCTGCACCGCCTTGCGCTGAAAGCACTGGGCGAAGAACTCTGACCGATACCGCAGGTACCGTAGACAGTTGGTCACCGTGGCGTTTGCCCACTGGTAACCCTGCTGTGAAACAACAACGAGGAAGCGCAAGGCAGGTCTATGAGAGGTGGGCAGGACGTGATGCTGCGGCCGCAGGTCGAGACCGCGGCGGGCACAGGCCCGACCGACGGGCTCCGCACGCCCGAACCCTTGCTACGCGCCGCACTCGCGCCGCAGGCCAGGACCCTTGTCGACATCCTGAACAGCACCGCGCAAGCCCATCCGGAGGCGCCCGCGATCGATGACGGTCGCGTGGTGCTCAGCTACACCGAATTGCTGACCGAAATCGACGCCGGAGTCATGCGTTTGACCGCGGCGGGTGTGCGCCCCGGCGACCGCGTCGGCGTGCGCATGCCGTCGGGCACGCATGAGCTTTACGTCACTATTCTGGCGATTCTTTATGCCGGTGCGGCTTACGTCCCGGTGGACGCCGACGATCCGGACGAGCGCGCCCGGCTCGTCTTCGGTGAGGCCCGCGTCACCGCGATCGTGACCGCGGCAGGTGTCGAGCCGACGGCCGTCGAACGGCCCGAGTCCGCTGACGCATCGACCGTTCGCCCCACCCCCGGCGACGACGCGTGGATCATCTTCACCTCCGGATCCACCGGAACCCCAAAGGGCGTCGCGGTCACCCACCGCAATGCCGCCGCCTTCGTCGACGCGGAGGCGCGCCTGTTCCTGCCGGATTCCCCGATCGGTCCGGACGACCGGGTTCTCGCCGGACTCTCGGTCGCCTTCGACGCCTCCTGCGAGGAAATGTGGCTGGCCTGGCGCAACGGCGCCTGCCTGGTACCCGCGCCGCGCGCCCTGGTCCGCACCGGCGCGGATCTCGGCCCCTGGCTGGTCCGCCGCGAAATCAGCATCGTCTCGACGGTTCCCACCCTCGCCGCGACCTGGCCCGCGGAGGCGCTCGACTCGGTCCGGCTACTGATCTTCGGCGGTGAGGCGGTGCCGCCCGAACTTGCCGAACGCCTTGCCGGAAAACCCGCGGCGCGAGCGACGGGCCCGGAGGAACATAGAGGGGGCCGTCAGAGCGGTACCCCGCAAGGAGTGCGCGCGCACGCAGGGCCCCGCGAACGCCGCAAATCGGATACAGATTCGGAACGCGAGGTCTGGAATACCTACGGCCCCACCGAAGCAACGGTGGTCGCCTGTGCGGCGCTGCTCGACGGCAGCTTCCCGGTCCGGATCGGACTACCGCTGGACGGCTGGGATCTTGCCGTCGTCGATGCCGCCGGAGATCCGGTGGACGAGGGCGAATCCGGTGAGCTCGTGATCGGCGGCGTCGGCCTGGCCCGCTACCTCGATCCGGCCAAGGACGCCGAAAAGTACGCTCCGCTACCGTCACTCGGCTGGGAGCGCGCCTACCGCAGCGGCGATCTGGTTCGCAAGGACAGCGCGGGTCTGGTGTTTCTCGGCCGCGCCGACGATCAGATCAAACTCGGCGGCCGCCGCATCGAACTCGGCGAACTCGACAACGCCCTGCGGCATCTACCCGGCGTCACCGGTGCCGCGGCCGCGATCCGAACCACCAAGGCGGGCAATAAGATCCTGGTCGGCTACCTGACCGGCACCGCACCCGATTTCGACCTCAAGGCCGCCAGAGCGCAACTCGCCGAACAACTTCCGGCCCCGCTGGTCCCCCGGCTCGCCATCGTCACCGACCTGCCCACCCGCACCTCGGGCAAGGTCGATCGCGACGCTCTGCCGTGGCCGCTGCCGAACACCGCCGAACCCGACACCGCGACCGGCGATCTCACCGAAACCGAGCAATGGATTGCCGGACTGTGGGATTCGATTCTCGGCGCCGAGGTCACCGGTCCGGATAACGACTTCTTCGATCTCGGCGGTGGCTCGCTATCGGCGGCGCAACTGGTCACCGCACTGCGCGAACGTTATCCGCGCAGCACCGTCGCCGATCTCTACGACCATCCACGCCTCGGCGCACTGGCCGAACTGCTCGACGAGACCGCACCGAGTGCCGCCGTCGAGGAACGCATCGTGCGCCCGACGCCGCTGCGCGCCCAGTGGACCCAGGTGCTGGCCACCATCCCGCTGACGACCCTCACCGGACTGCAGTGGCTCACCTGGTTGGCCATTGTCGGCAATATCGCGGGCTGGTCCGGCTCGCTGCCGTGGTTGCCGCATCTGTCCTGGTGGTGGACGCTGGCCGCGTTCCTGCTGTTCATCTCACCGCCCGGTCGCATGGTGATCTGCGCGACCGGCGCTCGGATTCTGCTGCGCGACCTGCGGCCCGGCAGTTATGCGCGCGGCGGATCGGAGCACCTGCGACTGTGGGCGGCGGTGCGGCTCTCGGAGGCCAGCGGCGCCGAGAGTCTCTCCGGCGCACCGTGGATGGTGCCGTTCGCACGGTCGCTCGGCGCGAAGATCGGCACGGGCGTCGATCTGCACACCCTGCCGCCGGTCACCGGCATGCTCGAACTCGGCGACGGGTGCAGTGTGGAACCCGAGGTCGACCTGTCCGGCTATTGGATCGACGGCGATGTGGTGCACATCGGACCGATCACCATCGGTGCGGGCGCGGTGATCGGCGCGCGCTCGATCCTGTTGCCCGGCAGCAAAATCGGTAAGAACGCGGAGATCGCGGCCGGATCTTCGGTATCGGGCAAGGTGAAGGCCGAACAGGAGTGGGCCGGCTCGCCCGCCGCGAAAGTCGGTAAGGCCCAGCATCGTTGGCCGGCGCACACTCCGGCGCGGGCCGCGCACTGGGTCGCGATTTTCGGCGTGACCTCGATGGTATTGGCGGCCATGCCCATTTTCGGTCTGGCCACGGGCGGCGCATTCATCGCCTGGTTCATCCGCGACGCCCGCACACTCGCGGGTGCGCTCGGCAAGGGTTTCGCCATCCTGCCCGTGGCAACACTGCTGAGCCTGGCCGTATACACGGTGGCCACGGTCATCGCGGTCCGGCTGCTCAGCATCGGACTCACCGAGGGCCATCATCCCGTGCGCAGCCGGGCCGGCTGGCAGGCCTGGGCCACCGAGCGGCTGCTGGATTCGGCGCGCACCTTCCTGTTCCCGCTCTACGCAAGCTTGCTGACGCCGCTGTGGCTGCGCCTGCTCGGCGCGAAGGTCGGTAAGAGCGTCGAGGCGTCCACGGTGCTGCTGCTGCCGAAATTCACCACCGTCGCCGACGGCGCGTTCCTCGCCGACGACACCATGATCGCCAGCTACGAACTCGGCGGCGGCTGGCTGCACATCGGCGACGCGAAGGTCGGCAAGCGCGCCTTCCTCGGCAATTCCGGTATGACCGCACCCGGTCGACGGGTGCCGAAAAACGGGCTGGTCGCCGTGCTTTCGGCCGCACCGTCCAAGGCCAAGGCGGGTTCGTCCTGGCTCGGCAGCCCACCGGTGCGTCTGCGGCGCGCCTCCGAAAGCGGCGATACCGAGCGCACCTTCGATCCGCCGCTGCGGCTGAAGGTGTTCCGCGGCATAGTCGAGACCTGCCGGCTCGTCCCGGTGCTCGTGAGCTTCGCCATCGGCCTCGGTGTGCTGTTCACGCTGGCCTGGATCGCGGAATCGGCCGGCTACCTGATCACCGGACTGCTCTGCGGTTTTGTCCTGATGGCCGCCGGCGCGATCGCGGGGGCCAGTGCGGTCACCGCGAAGTGGTTA
The DNA here is from genome assembly GCF_055584605.1 of Nocardia sp. NPDC102475. NCBI lineage: Bacteria > Bacillati > Actinomycetota > Actinomycetes > Mycobacteriales > Nocardiaceae > Nocardia > Nocardia sp. NPDC102475. The sequence continues at coordinate 105,196 of NZ_JBVJLS010000010.1, forward strand.
CTGGTCGGGCGAATCCGCGCCGAGGAGCATCCGCTGTGGAGTTCGTTCGTGTGGCGCAACGAGGTTGCCGACACCTTCGTCGAAACCGTCGCCGCGCCGTGGTTCGCGCGCGCCGCGACCGGTACACCCGTACTGAATCTGTGGCTTCGTGGACTCGGCGCGAAGATCGGACGCGGGGTATGGTGCGAGTCCTATTGGCTACCGGAGGCAGACCTGGTGACACTCGGTGACGGCGCGACCGTGGAACGCGGCTGTGTGGTGCAGACCCATCTCTTCCACGATCGAATCATGGCCATGGACACCGTGACCCTCGACGCGGGCGCCACCCTCGGGCCGCACTGCGTCGCCCTGCCCGCCGCCGGCATCGGCGCGGGCGCGACCGTCGGCCCCGCCTCGCTGGTCATGCGCGGTGACACCGTGCCCCCGTCCACCCGCTGGTGGGGCAATCCGATCGCGCCCTGGTCGAGTGCGGCGCCGAGCCTCAGCGAGGCGGGAGCAACCTCCTGATGGCGGGTAAGTACTACGAAGAGCCCGTCGACGAATACCTACCGCAGAACGGAAATTGGGGCTACCGGGTATCGCGGTACGAACTCGAGATCACTTATAAGGTCGCCAGTAATCGCATGGCAGGCCGAGCTCGGATCATCGCGGTGACCGACGCCGTCCGTGACCGTTTCGCGCTCGACCTGTCCCAGTCGCTCACCGTGTCCAAGGTGCTCGTCAACGGCACCAAGGCCGCGAAATACTCCCACCAGCACGGCAAGCTCGTCATCACGCCGCAGCACCACATCCCGGCGGGTGGGGTGCTCGAGCTGGTCATCCAATACGCCGGGCTGCCGAAGCCGGTGCGCGGGCCGTGGGGCGAGGTGGGCTGGGAGGAACTGACCGAGGGCGCGCTGGTGGCCAGCCAGCCCAACGGCGCCGCGTCCTGGTTCCCCTGCGACGACCACCCGAGTTCCAAAGCCAGCTACCGGATTTCGATCACCACCGACACTCCGTACTACGCGCTCGCCAACGGCACCTTGATGCGCAAGCAGACCAAGGCCAGCCAGACCACCTGGGTTTACGAACAATCCGAGCCGATGTCGAGCTACTTGGCGACCATCCAGATCGGCCAGTACCGCAAGCACCGCATCGACACCCCGCGCGGCTCGGTGCCGATACAGGCCATCATCCCGGCCCGGCTGCGTGCCAACTTCGACCACGACTTCGAGCGCCAACAGCAGATGATGGAACTCTTTTCCGAGAAGTTCGGCCCGTACCCATTCGAGGCGTACACGGTCGTGGTCACCGACGACGAACTGGAAATCCCCATCGAGGCCCAGGGCATCTCCGTCTTCGGCGCCAACCACTGCGACGGCCGCCGCGGCGCGGAACGCCTTGTCGCACACGAACTCGCGCATCAGTGGTTCGGCAACAGCCTCACCATCTGGCAGTGGCGTGACATCTGGCTACACGAAGGCTTCGCCTGTTACGCCGAATGGATCTGGTCCGAAGCCGCGGGCGGGCCCACCGCGGACCAATTGGCCCGCGCCGCCCGGCACAACCTGTCCCGTGAACCGCAGGACATCATCATCGGTGACCCCGGCCCACGACGTATGTTCGACGATCGCGTGTACAAACGCGGCGCGCTCACCCTGCATACGCTGCGCCTGGAACTCGGCGAACTCGCCTTCTGGGATCTGCTGCGCGAGTGGACGATCCGGTACCGGCACGGCTCGGTCACCACGGAGGAATTCACCGATCTGGCGAGCCACTACAGTCTGGTGCCGCTGCGACCGCTCTGGGATGCGTGGCTGCTCGGTGAGCCGCTGCCGCAACTGCCGCCCTCCGGCGGGCAGGTCGATACGACATCGCGCTGAGGCGCCGTCAGAAGACCAGGTAGCGCACGGCCAGTTCTTCGATCAACGGATGGTCGTCGGCGACGCTGTTCAGCGCATCGAGATCGGACTCGACCGAGATCAGGCGCGGATCATCCTGTTCCGAGTCGGGCGTGCCGTCCTCGGCGAGCTGGCGCAATAGTTTCGCCCGCACGCGTTCCTTCAGCGAATCACTCATATACGAAGCCTGCCTGAAAATCGCTAGACCGGCGTGAGCCAGGTCCCCCACGGCGTATTTCGCAAGACCGTATAGCCGATGAGCAGCGCGAAGAACACCCACATCGTGGTGCGGCCGAGTTGAGGTAGTCGCATCCGCTCACCGCGCCAGGCACGGATCGACCAGTCACCGATCCACAGCACGAAGGCCAGCACCAGCGGCAGCACGAGCAGATTGCTGTGTATCGCATCGAGAATTCGGCCGTCGGTCAGATTGTGCATGCCCCGCATGCCGCCGCAGCCGGGACAATACAACCCCGTCAGCGCGTAGACCGGGCAGATTCCGTAGGAGCCTTCGCCGTGCGGATCCCGGAAATGCAGCAGGACCGCGGCGCCGACTCCGCCGCCCGCCGCCACCAACGGCCACCCCATGGCGCGCAGCCCCGTGCGCCTCGGTTGTTCGGCCACCGCTTCTTCGGGCGCGACCGGTACCGCATGCCTCATCTCCACAAGCATCAACGGTAGCCGCGCCCGCCCCACACCCGCCACAGCTCGTGCCCGCTATTCGGGTTGGGCGAACCGTCGATGTCATCCACCGCGATCCACACCACCGATCAGGGAGTGATCGATTCGGTCCGGCATTTCCGCAGCTAGAGTAGAATTTCGCGACGTGGATGCCGCTGGTGTTACCCGGCTCGACGGATTCGGGGTCAGCGCGGCTCGCAAGCTCGAATTCGGGCATGTCGGCCACTGGTACGCACCCCCGGACAGTGATTTCTCCGGCTCGGTCGCGGTCGAAATAGACCCCGGAGACGGTTCGCCCGTTGTCGTTTTCGTGCGCGCCCCCAACCGGCGCGACATCCCCGGCGATTTCCATCCGGACGACCAGGTCTGCCTGGTGATGCCCGAGGATATCGCCGATTTCCTGCCCCCAGCTGACCGCCGACCGCACCCTTTCTCTGGATCCGCGGCCCAGAACCGGGCCGATCCCGGGAACGGGTGCGCGATTGTGGGGTGAGACAGCGAGATTGGGGGCAAGACAGGGTGGGCGGCGGGGGTAACGGCTGCCTCGGGCACAGGCGATATCAAGGAAGAAGAGCTCGTGCTCGATGTTTCGTCCGGTAGGACTATTGGCCGACCTAATTTCGGGTATCCATCCGATAGAACCAGGATTTCCGCCACCGGAGCGCTAGCAGTAGCAAGCACTGTACTGTGACGGCAGACACAAAGGAGTGCTCGAATGCTGGTCAAGTCGATGAGGACGCTGGCGGAAGTGCGCGGAGACGAACCGTTGACCGCCGCCTACCGTGCCGGCCTACGGTCGCGGACATACCGGACCACCTCGCTCAACAAGCCCGCCGCCACACCCGAGATCATCCCGGTCAGCACCGGGGACGGGGCCAAGCTCAGGGTCCATGCCTACGGTCCCGCCGACGGCGACGTCATCGTCTTGATCCACGGCTGGAGCTGCTGCATCGAGTACTGGAATCCGCAGATCAATGCCTTCGCCGACCGCTACCGCGTGCTCGCCTACGATCAGCGCGGCCACGGCGAGAGCACCCTCGGCAGCACCGGCCCGGGCGCGCAGACACTGGCCGACGACCTCGAAGCAGTGCTCGAGGCCGCTCTCCCGATCGGCAAGCGCGCCGTCCTCGTCGGCCACAGCATGGGTGGAATCACCCTGCAGGCATGGGCATCTCGCTATCCGGAACAGGTCACTCGCCGCGCCGCCGCGGTCGTCATGACCAATACCGCAGCCAGCGATATCCGGTACGAAACCGACCTGCTGCCGCTGTTCAACAAGCCGCTCATGGTGGCCGAGCGCCCGGTGACCGTACTCGGCGCCAGCGTCCGCGTCCCGCTCGTCATCGCGGAAACCGCACTCGCCGCGCCGATTCCGCTGCCGGGCGGGTGGCCGGTCAGCGCGGTGTTCAAGGCTCGCGTCATGTCCAAGCCCGCCACCCGTGACGAGGTGGACTTCGCACTCGGCATCGTCCGCTCGTGCCGCCCGCTCACCCGCGGCCTGCACGCCGCGGCCCTCGCCGGCTTGGATCTGGGCGATGCCGCGAAGCACCTGGCGGTGCCGACCACGGTCATCGCGGGCGCCGAGGACCACCTGCTGCCCGAGCGCATGTCCCGCCCGATCGTCGAGGCCCTGTCCGATGCGGGTCACCTCGCCGACTACCAGGTCTGGCCCACCGGCCACCTCGGCAATATCGAGGCCGCGGACCGCTTCAACACCCTGCTCGCGGACGTGGTCCAGCGCGCCAACCCACGCACGGCCGCCGCGGGCTGACCCCAACCTCTGCTGGGGCTGGTCGACGGCGCCCGGCCCCAGCGGAAAATTCCTGCGCGACCCGGAATTCGTCCGGACCGTCCTGCGCGCCGGAAACGAACGCGCCGACGAAATCGCGAACCGCACCCTCGACGAGGTGCGCGCCGCGATGGGAACTACTTACTGATCGGATGTTGTCGCAGGAAATGGCGGACCACGGCGTCGAACGCCTTCGGCGCCTCGAGGTTGCAGCAGTGGCCGACACCGGGAATCACGACCAACTGCGAGCCGGGGATATTCGCGTGCAATCCCTCGGCGATACGCAGCGGCGCTCGCTCGTCGAGCTCGCCGTTGAGGATCAGTGTGGGGACGGCGATGGTGGGTAGCACGTCACGCAGGTCGGCCTCCGCAAATGCCGAAAGTATCGCGACCATGCCGCTCGCCCGGGAATCGGACATGATCGCCAGCATCTCGTCGATCCACTCCCGCGGGATCGGCGTGGCGAAGAATGTCGGGAGGTAGGACTCGGCCCACTCGGCCGGTGGCCGCTGGGTCTGCTCCCGTATCCGCCGCACCCGCTCGTCCACCACATCCGCGGGCAGCGATCCCGCCCATCCGGCGTACGCGCCGACGAGGATCAACGAGCGCGGCACATCCGGGTGGCGGTGATACAGCTCGATGGCCAGGCCGCCGCCGAACGACAGCCCGAGCACGTGTGGATGTTCGATCCCGAGTTCCCGAATCAATCCCGCGAGTGTGTCGGCGTAGTAACCGAGACGCACACCTTCCGGCGGATCGTCGGACCTGCCGCATCCAGGTGCATCCCAGGCAATGACCGTGTACTCATCGGCAAGCGACTCCAGCTGCAGCCGCCACGATCGGCTGTCCTCCCATCCGCCGTGGAGCAACACCAGCGGTGGGCCGGCACCCACCATCCGGTAGGCGATCGACCACCCATCGACCTCGATCCGAGCTGAATCGGCCGCAACTTTCATCGCGATCAGCCCGGCTTGATATTGGCGTTGCGGTGGAAAACGTTCTCGGGGTCGTACTCGGTCTTGATATCGGCCAGCTTCGCGTATTTGGCGGGTCCATAGGATGCACGGACCCGGTCCTCGCCCGCCTCCGCCATGAAGTTGACGTACCCGCCCTGGTTGGAGGCGAAGGGGCACAGTGCTTCCCAGGTCGAGCGCACCCACGCCCTGTCCGCGGCCAATATCTCGGCGTCGGGGGCGGCGGCTTCGATATTGCATACGTAGTGGGCCGAGCGCGCGCCGCCGAATGCGGTGTCGTCCTCGCCGAGTGCAGTGAAGGCCCCATCGAGTGCGAAGATCGGCATGAACGAGAGCGGCGATGTCTTCTTCCCGGCCTGATCGGTCAGAATCGCGATCACTTCGTCGGAGAAGTCGTCGAGATCGAGCGCCTTCTCATATCCGTGAATGCCCCACGGCGCCGCCACATCGAGCATCGACTGCAATCCGGTAAAGGGAATCGGGGCAATGAATTCGAAGAGCGGGGCGAGCGCACTGCGGATCGGCGCCACCATCTCGGCATGTTCTTCGGCAGTGCCGTAACCGGCGACGATAAGGGCATGGCCCGGCACGAAGTGATACTGCTCCGGCACGAAAGGCTCCGGCGGCGCGGACAAAGCGACGCCGACCAGCACTCCCGACCTGGGCGGCATCGTCGGGATGAACGCACGAATCAGATGTAGCGCGGCATCCCCATCCATCAGCGGCCAGAAGAAGAATCCGACGTGCACTTCGGGCCCGATCCGATGCGTGCGATATTCGAATTCGGTGACGATTCCGAAGTTTCCGCCACCACCGCGCAACGCCCAGAACAGGTCCGGATTCTCACTGTCGGACGCCCGCACGATCCGGCTATCGGCAAGGACGACCTGCGCCGAGACGAGATTGTCGATCGACAGTCCGGCGACGCGAGTCAGCCAACCTATGCCACCCCCCAGGGTGAGGCCGCCCACACCGGTATCGCTGATCACGCCGCCGGGCACGGCCAGGCCGTACGCCTGGGTCGCGGCGTCCATATCCGCCATCGTCGCGCCGCCGCCGACCAAGGCCCTCCCGGCCATCGGATCCACCACGACGCGATTCATCACACCGAGATTGATCATCAGGCCGCCGTCGCAGACCGCCGTGCCGCTGTAGGCGTGGGCACCGCCGCGCACCGCTACTTCGAGGTCGTTTTCCCTGGCGAAAGCCAAGGCCGCGGCCACGTCCCCGACGGAAAGGCACTGGGCGATCACCGCGGGCCGCCGGTCGATGGCCCCGTTCCAGATGGCGCGGGCATGGTCATAACCCGCATCGTCAGGAGCGAATACCGGCCCGCCGATCGCGGATCTCAGTGCTCTGAAGTCGAAACTCATTGTTTGGGTCATGGCATTTCTCCAGCCACCGGTCCCCGACCACTCGTGGAAGAGCGGGTCACGCTGTCCGCGTCGCCGACTCTTGCTGCGGCACCGACACGTAGGTGGTGCTATCCGAATGCCACGCACACAACCAGCCCATCCGGGTGATGTGGCGCGCTTGACATATTAACGCTGGTGCACGGCAACCGTACCTGGTTTCGGTCCGGTGCCGATCTACCGGCGACGTGTCGGTGCGGCACCGGCCGGAATCTTGGTGCTAAAAGCTTGGGTATGAACAGGGGCGTAATCGGAGGAATACATAGATCGGTAGTCGGCATCGCGTTGGTAGGGATGCTCGTCGGTACGACGCTAGGTGCGCCGTCGGCCTTTGCCGAGGTCACCACAGCGCAGATTTCTATGGATACGGCGTCGGACGACGGTTCGCACATAACCGACGTCGAGTACATCGACGATCGAAATATCCGACTTCAAGTCTATTCCGCGGCGATGGGCGCCGAATTTCCGGTAGAGATCCAGCGGGCCGCGGATGACTCGGTTCCCCGGCCGACGCTATACCTGTTGAACGGTGCGGGTGGCGGCGAGGACGACGCATCGTGGCAGGCACAGAGCGATGCGCGGCAGTTCATGTCGGACAAAGATGTCAACCTGGTCCAGCCGATCGGCGGCAGGTTCAGCTACTACACCGACTGGCTCGAGGACGATCCGGTACTGGGCCGCAATAAATGGAAGACCTACCTGACCGATGAATTGCCACCGCTGATCAATGCCGCACTCGGCACCAACGGAGTCAACGCGATCGCGGGAATTTCCGCTTCCACGGCGACGGTATTGGCACTGCCAATTTCCCGACCCGACCTCTACCGAGCGGCCGCCGCATATAGCGGCTGCGCGCAGACAAGCGATCCGATCGGTTCCAGGTTCCTGAAGCTCGTGATCGCCTGGGGTGGCGGGAACGCCGACCACATGTGGGGCCCGGTCGGTTCGCCCGAATGGACGGAAAACGATCCATACCTGCACGCCGATAAATTGCGCGGCATCGATCTCTATCTTTCCTCAGGTAATGGCCTGCCCGGAAAATATGACACGCTGAACGGGGCGCATGCCGAGCCCGGCCTGGACGGACTGACAAATCAGGTTCTGCTCGGCGGCGCGATCGAAGCAGCGGCCAATTACTGCATGAAGAATCTGCAGGCGAAGCTGATATCGCTCGGCATTCCGGCAACTTACAACTTCGACGAGGGCACGCACTCGTGGGGTTATTGGGAAGACGAATTGAAGCGGTCGTGGCCGGTCCTCGAGCACGGACTCGGCTTGACATAGTGCATTGAAACCCAACGCGGGGCGGAGCCCTTTCGGCGTCCGCCCCGCGTTCGGTTGTAATGGCTAAAGGATGGAGAAAATTATACCGAGCAGTGCGCCAATGGCCGGTCCGAGAATGCTTCCAAGACCCAGCAGCAGCACGAGTGTCCTCCTATTTTCGGCGGTGTGGCGATGGACCGGTGCGATCATCCCAAGCGGTGCTCAGCCGACAGTTCAACGGTCTCGGCGTGTCGGCGAGTTGTCCGGCGTAGACATCGGGGCTTGACCGGCGCGGACACCGACACGCTATGGAACCAAATAGTCCGTTTTGTGACGCATGTGACATAGCGTCATCGAATACTTCGGCGTTTGGTCAGGAGGCGGCTCGATGAGGTCGGGCATTCATACGCGGCGGGCAGCGCTCGGCTGCTGTGCCGCGTTGGCAATGGCAGGTTCGATCGCGCATCCGGCAGCGGCCGCACCAAAGCCCGATACCGCCCCGCTGCCGCCCGGACTGATCGCGGCCGTGGCGAGTGACCTCGGAATGGACGCGCACGAATATCTCGTACGCGCCGAAACCGCCCGGCGGCTGGCCGAATTCGCACAGCAGGCCCGCGCCGCATACCCGGCCGTATTCGCCGGGATCCGGATGAGTGACGACCGTCCGATCGTCTCCCTCGCCGAAGGTGAGCGCGCGGCGGACGCCAAATCCATCGCCGAAAAGGCCGGATTCAGCGTGGAAACCGTTGCCGACAGTGAGCACACCCTCGATGCCCGCCGCGTCGCCTTCGAACGTTGGTTATCCGGTCAGCCCAGCAATGTCGTCGACTCGATCGTCGCCTACGGCATCGACGTGGTGACCAACAGTTTCGCCGTTCGCCTGGCCGATGACGTGCGGTTGCCGACCGATATCGGGCCGATCCAGTCGGTGACGGCCGTACTGCCGGAAGCCCGGACCGACGACACCGCCGTCGGCATCCAGGCGATCGCGGGAATCGAAGCCGAAGGCGACATCATCGGTGGCCAGCCGTTCGGCATCAAGGTCGACGAAAAGGCGCACCGGTGCTCGTTCGGCTTCAATGCCACCGACGCAGGCGGCAATGCCGTGAATATCACCGCCGGGCACTGCGACCCGAACAACGTTGTCGAGCCATCCGCGAAAACCACTGAGCCCCAACACGTCTACGAATTCAAAAATGGGCAGCTCGGCAAGGAGATCGGTGACTTCACGGTCTCCCAGTTCGCCCCCAAGGACTACGCGATCGTGCGGATCAACGAGACATTCGCGCCGCGCTTCCGGAACAACCTGGTGTCCACCCAGAAAATGGATTCACCAGCGCAGGCGCCCGACGTGAATGTGAACGGCAGCAATGCGAGACAGTCGCGAGCCGCCGGTTCGGATGTCCTGCGCATCGATGGAACCACCGAGCCGGTTGTCGGAGCGGCTGTCTGCAAAACCGGCTTCACATCCGGATATTCGTGCGGGACGGTGCTGGCGGCCGGGCAAAAGGGCCTGTTACGCGGCCACGGCGACCAACCGGTCAAGATCGAGAATATGTTCTATGCCGCCCTCTGCGGCCAGCGCGGCGATAGCGGCGGACCGATCTTCGCAGGCACCAAGGCACTCGGCCTCAGCAGCGCCATCGTCACAGTGAGCTCCTCCTTCGATCTCGGCTGCGGCCACGTCCCACTGCTACTCGGCCAGCCGATCAGCAGTGTGCTGCAAGACAATCCGGGTTTGACCATTCGGACGAACTGATTCAGGCGAGCTCATGACACCCATCGATATGGAAGGCAAATACATCTAAGGAGCGAATCGATGCTGCGCGTTGTCGCGGCCGCCATCGCGGTCGGAGCACTCATGGTTTGTGCCGGTCCAGCCGTTGCCGAGGGTTTGGGCGACCACGTCGTCACGTTCGCCAATGCCCCGAACGACGACGCCGCAACCTCCGCTGACAGTCTGGCCGAGAGCGGCACGACATCCGCGGGTGGACTGAACAACAGTGCCGCCACGCTCGCCAATGCCCCCGACAGCGGTGCCGCCCCGTCATCCGACGGTCTGGGCGAGGACGTCAGCACTTCCGCCGACAGTCCGAACGACGGCGTCACCCCGTCCGCCAACGGCCAGGATGACAGCCTCGCCACGCCGACAGACGGGCTGGGCGAGAGCGTCAGCACGCCCGCCGACAGGCTGAACGGCAATACCACCACGCCCGTCACCGCCCCCAACAACGGTGCCTCCGCAGACAGTCCGGGCGAGAGCGACAGCACTTCCGCCAACGGCCTGGATGACAGCCTCGCCACCTCCGCCGAGGAGAGCGACAATACTGCGCCCGCCGACGAGACCGACGACAATATCGCCGTCACGCCCGCCGCCAGCCCGCCCGACACGGGAACAACCGCTGCCGGACTCACACTCTCCCTGGTCCGCTTGGGCACCAGAGCCCTCGCCCTGACAGTGGTGCCACTCCACCAGTTCCCAGCCTTCGACGCCGTCATCACCCACGAAAGCGGTTGGGATGTCTTCGCCATCAACCCGAAAAGCGGCGCCTACGGCCTCGGCCAAGCACTGCCCGCCGAAAAGATGCAAACCCACGGCGCCGACTGGCGCTTCAACCCGCTGACCCAAATCCGCTGGACCTACGACTACATGAACGAGCGCTACGGCAGCCCCGACGGCGCATGGGCATTCTGGCAGCAACACCACTGGTACTGACCAGCATCAACTCTTTGCCGGTGCACGGTGCAGTTCTTTCCGGTCGTAGTAGCGAGTGACGACGCCGCCCACGACGAGTCCGATGACCAGGCCCAGCAGCGTCATCCAGATCGCGCGGCTCAGTCCGGCGGAGCCGTCGGCGTTGAAGTACAGGATGGCCCTGATGCCGAGGTACACCTGGTGCATCGGTTCGAAATCGGCAAGCCAGGCAACAGATTTCGGGATTGCCTCGATCGGTATGGTGCCGCCGGAGGAGGGCAGGCCGAGCACGATGAACAGGATGAGGTTGACCAGCAGACCCGCAGTGCCGAGCGCTGACACGATCGACAGCGCGGTGACGCCGACTGCGATGATCGCGAAGGTGCTGTAGAGGAACAGCAGCAGCGGCCGCTCGATCGGCATGCCGAGCCAATGCCCGACCGCCATGAATATCCCGGCCACAACCGGCGCGGTGCCGGTGATCACGCCCCACTTCAGCAGCAGCGTCCGAAGCCGGGAAATCGGCGTCGGCGGATAGTGCACGTACCAGGGACCGAATTCGGTCGGTGCGAAACCGAGCGACGAATCGACCATCCCGTTGATCACCATGGCGCCGGTGAATCCGGCCAGCAGCACCATCATCGTGTAGAAGAAGGCCGTCAGACCGCCGCCCGTACCCGACGGCAGGGGATGGAACGGGGCGACGACCACATCGATCGGCTGGGCCAGCATCAGCCGGCTCAGGCCGACCAGTTCCGGCGCCGACCCGGACGACTGCAGCTGGGTCTGCACGGTCTCGGTGAGCTGCTTGCCGACCGTCTGATTCGCTTGCGCGAGTGCGCTTCCGGCCACCGTCTGCACGACCTGCGATGAGAACGCCCCGGACCGCGGATTGGTGTACACCGTGATGATCGGCCGACTGACATCACCGGGCACCACGCTGGCGGTGGCGAAAATTCCGAGCCGCTTGGTGAAGTCGCTCGGAATGACGATCGCCCCGTACACATTGCCCGAGTTCAACTCTTGCTGTGCCTCGTTGATGCCGAGCACTCGCAGATCGATTTTGTCGCTCGGAATCTGCTGCACCAGCGCGTCACTGATCTGCTTACCCACATCGGTCGGCTTCCCGCCGATCAGATCCCCGCTGTCCTGATCGACCAGCGCGATCGGAAAGCCGTGCAGATGCTTCGACGGATCGACCACATACGCGAGATACATCGTGGCCAACAGGGCCATGAGCAACGACACCACAACCGCCGGTGCGAGCCACACACGCACGCGCGATCGACGAGGACTCGTCTGCTCGACCTGTTCCGGGTTCGTCATGACAGCACCGTAATTGCTGGATCGAGACGAATCGGAGTGATTGCCGGACTGTCTCTCAGCGGTGCCGGTCAAGCCACAATCTGGCGGTGGAACAGACCCAGGTCGTCGATCGCGGCTCGGGCGTCGGAAAGGAAATCCGAAGCGACGTGGTGGACGTGCGGCGCGCGGTCCCAGACCTGCAGCTGTACCGGGACGTCCGCTTCGACGCAGCGGCGGGCCAGCATTTCCGCGTCGGGCAGCAGGCATTCGGTGGAGCCGACCTGGATCAGGACCGGAGGTAGACCGGTGAAGTCGTGGTTGACCGGCGACCATGTCGGATCGAGTTCGCCGTCGAGGGCGACGCCGCGTCGCGCGATTGTTTCCAGGATCCGAGTGGGGATATAGGAATCGAGGTGCCGGTTGGGGTGGGCGTTTCGGGTCGTCGAATCGAAGTCGGCCCACGGTGCGATCGTGGAGATGCCGCCGGGCATCGACAAGCCGCGTTCCCGGATTGCCAGCACCAGCCGGAAGGCCAGCCCGCCGCCTGCCGAATCACCGGAGACGATGATGCGCTCGGGTTGGAAGCCGTGCTCGAGCAGGTAGACATAGGACTCGACGGCGTCGTCGAGAGTCTCGGTGAAATGCGCACCGGGCAAGTGCCGGTAGTCGACATTGAATGCGGGCATCCGGCTCGCGCGTCCGATTTTGGCGACGAGGCGCCGATGGGTGTTCAAACCGCCGCTGATAAACCCACCGCCGTGGAAGTACAGCAGCGCCGAATCTTGTCGCTGCCACGGGGCGGGCAGATCGTCGTTCCATAACCATTCGGCGCGGAAATTACCCAACTGAACGGTCCAGCGTTTGGTGCCTTTCGGAGGCACGAGTGCGGCAGCCGGTAGATCGATGAGTCGGCTGAGCCAGAGCGCGTGCTCGAACCGCCTGTGGCCACCTATCAGCGCCAGGGTTGCCAACCCCAACCCGACTGTGCCGCGCAGCAGCGGATGGGCGATTCGAGTTCCGATACTTGCCTGGTTGGCTGGTTCGACAATCGGTGACGATGCTTCGGGCCGCGCAACAGCCGCGGTCACGACCATTGCCATTGTCGGCCCTTATTCCGGCGGGGCGGAATAAGGGTGGTCCAGAAGTCGCGGCGCACCGCGTCCCACAGCTTCGTCATACCCGGATGGAGTTCTCGTGCTTGCGCGAGATCCGGATAAGTGGTGGGGCCGAACGAGAGCACCGGCGAGGCATCGGATGCGTCGTGCACGGCCACGATCGAGATCAGCCGATTCTGGATCAATCGCCACGTCACGCGCAGTCCGTCGAATTCGGTTCGACATACGTCATCCATCGCTGACCCCCGGTTGTCGAGGATGTAGCTCGTGCCTTTGGCTACCCTCATCGATCGGGCACGCTCGGTGAGATGTCAAGGTCGACCTCCTGCTCACAACTGATTGACCGAGCCTCACAGATCCGGCACGCACAGACATGGGTAGAAACACCCACTTCACCACCCAAATCCGCAGTTCGCGCATGTTGAGACCGCATTCGGACGCACCGATGGGTAGCGCTCGGGCACCCACCGCTCAGGGAACGACCTTCGCAAACGGGGCCCTTACAGGGCCCCTGGCACGGTTAGATTAGGTCTCATGGGGCGAAGTAAGCCCACTCGCGTGGTCGGTAACCTGCCATTCGCGGTGACAAGTTTCGTCGGACGGCAACGGGAGATCCGCGAGGTCCGCGAGCTGCTCGCGACGGCTCGGTTGGTCACGCTCACCGGTGTGGGCGGTGTCGGGAAGACTCGGCTCGCCAGCGAGGTAGCGGCCGTTTCCGGCCGGTCGTTTCCGGACGGAGTGTGGCTGGTCGACCTGTCCGCCGTCGTCGATGCCGATCTGGTGGCACAGACGGTGCTGACCAGCCTGGCCTTGGTGGACGTATCGAACCGGACCATCGAGCAGCAGCTCGTCGAGTACCTGGCGGATCTACAGGCGTTGATAGTGCTGGACAACTGCGAACACCTGGTGGATGCGTGCAGCGCGCTCTGCAATGTGCTGCTGCGATCCTGTGCCGGGCTGCGGATTCTGACCACCAGTCGCGAGTTGCTCGACGTCGCCGGCGAGCACGTATACACGGTTCCGACGCTGTCGATGCCGACCCCTTACGATCCGGTGACGCTCAGGGGGCTGACTGCCTACGATGCGCCGACGATGCTGGTGGAGCGGGCACGGGCGGTGCGCCCGGACCTGACCCTCACCGAACGGGATGCGGACGTATTGGTGCGGGTCTGCGAGCGTCTGGACGGGATTCCGCTCGCTATCGAACTCGCTGCGTCCCGGTTACGGTCGCTATCGCTGCCCGCCGTCCTGGACCGGCTCGAGGACCGATTCTTGCTGTTGGCCGGTTCGGTCCGGGCCGCTGTGCCACGGCAGCGGACGCTGCGGGCCCTGATCGACTGGAGCTACGAGCTGTGCCTGCCGACCGAACAGCTGCTGTGGGCGCGGCTGTCGGTGTTCGCCGGTGGATTCACCCTCGCCGCGGCGGAGGGCGTCTGCGCTGGTCCCGACCTGCCGCGTGAACGCATTCTGGACCTGATCGACCATCTGGTCGCGCAGTCGATCCTGGCCCCCGTACCGACCGGCGGCCAACCGCGGTATCGGATGCTGGAAACGATCCGCGAATACGGCGCGCATCGGCTGACCGAGCGGGATGAGAGCAGCGCCATGCGCAAACGGCATTGCGACCACTACCTCGCACTCGCCGAGCAGATCGCCGCAGCCTGGAACGGACCCGGCCAGGCGGCCGGCCTGGCCGAGTTGCGCGCCGAGCGCGACAATCTGCAAGCCGCGCTGGACTGGGCGACGAGCACACCGGCCGCCGTCCGCGAAGCGCTGGCGCTGGTCACCGCCCTGCGCTATCACTGGTGCGCCGACGGTTTCCTCGGTGAGGGACGGCGATGGACCGATAAGGCGCTGCGCACTGCCGACTACTCCGGCCCGGAGCGGATCTCCGCACTGTGGGTGGCGGGCTGGGCGCGGCTGCTGCTGGCCGACATCGACGCGGCCACCGCGGCGCTCGACGAATGCGCGGAGCGCGCGGCGGTGGTGGGCGATCGCCACGCGCTGGGCTGGGTGAGCTGTCTGCGCGGCACAGCCCACTTGTTCCCGGGGCATCTCGCGTCGGCCATCGCAGCCTTCGAGCAGGCCGCCGAGGATTACTCGGACGACGACGATGTGGTCCGCATGACCCTGTTCCAACTCGCCGTGACCCAGGCACACGCCGGTGACCACAGCGCGGGCGCGACGGCCCGCCGCGGCATCGAACTGGCCGACCAGCAGGGCGAACGGTGGACCAAATCGTATTCACTCTGGGCCCTCGGCTACGACCAGTACGTGCGCGGCGAATACGACAGTGCGGTCGAGTCGACGCGTGCCGCCCTGGAGATCCAGCGCGAATTCAACGACCATGTCGGCGCGGCACTGATGATGGAATTACTGGCCTGGATCGCCGCCGCCCGCGGCGAATACCGGCACGCGGCGCGACTGATGGGCGCGGTCGGATCGGTATGGCGGCGCATCGGCACCTCGATCGTGGCGTTCGGACCACATCTCGGCGCACAGCATTCGGCCTGCGAGCACACTCTCACCAAGTCACTGCGGCAGGCGGAGCAGGACGCGGAAAGAGGGCACGGTGCGGCACTGGATCACGCCCACGCGATCCAATACGCACTCGATCCCAGCCAGACCGCCCAGGAGCCGGACGAGCACGAAGACACCATGCTCACGGCCCGCGAGCGGCAGGTGGCCGAACTCGTCACGCAGGGCCTCAGCAACCGGCGGATCGCCGAGCGGCTCGTGCTGTCGACGCGCACCGTCGACCGGCACCTGGAAAACATCCTCTGCAAACTCGGCTACTCGTCTCGGGCACAGATAGCCGCCTGGACCGCGCGCACGTACCGCCTGAACTAGCCCCTCGACCGGGTCGCGATACGGACCGGTCGGCAGAAATGGGTATACCCCTGGTAGTTCTACCGTCGTGTTCGAGCGCCGAGAAGGCGACGCTTGGTGGGGACAGCATCCATGGCTATCACCACACCGAGGTTTCCCATGTCCGAGCAAACATACGAGTCCGGTGGCAGACCCACCGGGACCGATACCGCAATGATGATCCGGCGCTGTGGACGCTGTGACAAATTGTTCGCGCCGCTGACCGCCGAATGTTCGTCGTGCCGGTCCTGGGATCTCGAGTGGTCGCCATCGTCGGGTCTCGGTTCGATCGTGTCGTGGCGGCTCGTACACCGGAGTGTGAGCCGTCCGCACGCCCAGGTGGTGCCGTTGACCATCGCCATTGTGGAACTCGACGAGGGGCCGTGGGTGTACGCGACGATCGAGGGTGATGTCGCACCGTCCGCGGCTCTGCCGGTCCGGGTGCGATTCGAGCCGCGTCCTCGGATCGATCGATTCCCGGTGTTCACCGTCTGCCGAGCGACGCCCGATCCGGATGAAGGCGTTCGTCCCGCGGCACAGCGTGTGTGTGCTGCGAACGATATGCGCCCGACGCATCGTCCCCCTGTCGAACATCGCTACGACGCGTGGTGGGTGCGGACCTCGCTGCGCGAGTGTGAGCTCATGGAAAGCACGAAGGCCCTCGACGCGGCGGCGAAAGCCCTGATCAGCTTTGCGATCCGCTGGGCGCCGTTCGGCGGCGCCACGGCGGGCGAACTGCTTGTGACCTTCGGGGTGACCCGTCGGCGGTTCCTGCACATGGTGGAGGAGGCACTGGGCCCACGACACACCGATAGCGTCAAGGTGCGCGGTTTGAAGCGCCATTTGAGGGAAGCCTTGGCACAGGCCTGGCAGATGAGTCCCACCGCGCTCCCCACCGCCTGATGTAGACACGCACGAACTCGCGATCCGTTCACCTTCGTTGGCGATACGCTGACATTGTCGAAAGGTGAGCGCATGGCGCCCGGTGCTCGCGCACATGCCGAGTGGATTACCCATCGCTGATGACAACGGAGGATCCACTCCGGACCCGCCGCGACGCGATCGCACCCGTCACGGCCGATTCGAGCGCGTCCGGGTTCGAGGACGCGTCGCCTATCCGGGTATGGGCCCCGCCACCACCGCAGACGGGCGGCCGCACCGGCGAGCTGCCACTGGAGCTGACCAGTTTCGTCGATCGCCGCACCGAGACGGCCGAGGTGAAAAATCTGCTGTCCACCCACCGACTGGTTACGTTGGCCGGGATCGGTGGCGTCGGCAAGACCCGGCTTGCGCTGCGAGCGGCGGCGAACGCTCGACGCGATTTCGCCGATGGGGTCCGGGTTGTCGAACTGGCCGACGTGCGCGAACCGTCGATGCTGGTCGAAATCGTGGCGGCCGCCCTTGGCCTGCTGGACCAGTCCGACCAGCCGTTGCTCGACGTGCTGGTCCAGTTCCTCAGTTCGCGGGAAATGCTGCTGGTTCTCGACAACTGCGAACAAGTGGTGGCGGCCTCGGCAAATCTGGTCGAGACGCTGTTGCTGGCCTGTCCGAATCAGCGGATTCTCGTCACCAGCCGCGAGCCGCTGGACATCGCCGGGGAAGCGACCGTGCGGGTCTTGCCGCTGACGGTCCCGGAGCCCGACCACGAACCCGCATTTCGCGGCCTGCCCAAATACGACGCCGTGACATTGTTCGCCGACCGCGCCGCCGCGGTGGTGCCTGGCTTCGAACTCTCCGAGGACAACAAGACCACCGTGGCTCGGATCTGTTCCCGGCTGGACGGATTGCCGCTGGCGATCGAACTCGCGGCGGCTCGGATGCGCGCCATGTCTCCCGAGCAGATCCTGCAGCGGCTCACCGACCGGTACGCGCTGCTCACCCGCGGTAGCCGCACCGCGCCGACGCGACAGCAGACGCTGCGGTGGTGCATCGACTGGAGCTACCAGCTGTGCACGCCGGTCGAGCAGCGGATATGGGCCCGGTTATCGGTATTCGCCGGCGGCTTCGAACTCGATGCCGCCGAGCAGGTGTGCGGTGCCGACCTGGGGCCGGAGAGTCTGCTGGACGCATTGTCCTCCCTGGTGGACAAGTCCATCGTGATCCGGGAGGAACCCGAAGGCGTCGTGCGCTTCCGAATGCTGGAAACCATGCGTGATTACGGTCGCGAGAAGTTGCAGGAGAGCGGCGAATTCCAGGACCTGCGTCGGCGTCACCGCGACTGGTACGAGCGATTGGCCCTGGCTTCGGAGGCGGGGTGGATCAGCGACCAGCAGCTCGGCTGGCTGGCACGGCTCGACCGTGAACAACCGAATTTCCGGGACATGCTCGAGTTCTGCCTTACCGAAGACAGCGCGGAGGCCGCCGAAGCCGGGCTGCGCACCGCCGCCGCCCTATACCTGTTCTGGAGCTTTCGGGGCCAGTACGGCGAAGGCCGACGCTGGCTCGACCGCGTCCTGTCCCACCCCGCCGCGCAGTCGATACCCGATCGCGTGAAAGCGCTGCATGCGAGCGCGATCATGACGGCGGTACAGGGGAACCTGGAGCGCGCGGCCGCCCTCGTGGAGCAGGCATGCACGCTTGCCGAACAGGACCCCGCTCCCACTACCAGGGCGCTGGCCGCGTCCGCCGGGGGAGCCGTGGCACTGTATCGGCGTGAACACGATCGGGCGATATCCGTGCTCGAGCCCGCCCTCGCGGTATTCGAATCGAATGCGCGAGGATATCTGTATATCTCCGTGTTGACCATGCTCGGTTGGGCACGCGCACTCCAGGGTGATACAAAGCGATCGATCGAATATCGCGAGCAGATACTTTCCATCACCGAAGCCTGCGGCGAATCGCTGTTTCGGTCGAGCACGTTGTGGGGGATCGGAATTGCCGCGTGGCAGCAGAGCGAGCGTTCGCACGCAGAAGAAGTGCTGCTGGAATCGCTGCGAGTCAGCCGACACATACCCAGCCCTATCGTCGCGGCACCCAGCATCGAGGCACTGGCCTGGACCGCCGACAACGGTGAACGCGCTGCCATTCTGATGGGAGCCGCGGAATACCTGTTGCGCTCCGCCTCAGGTGTCACAATTTTTTCCAACGAGTTGTCCCACTTTCACGACGAATGCGAGCGCCGAGTGCGCGGCGCACTCGGTGACCGAGCATTCGATGCCGCCTTCCGGCGCGGCCAGGCCATGGGGTTGAACGCCGCGGTGTCCTATGCCCTGGGGGAA
Organism: Nocardia sp. NPDC102475; assembly: GCF_055584605.1. Lineage (NCBI taxonomy): Bacteria > Bacillati > Actinomycetota > Actinomycetes > Mycobacteriales > Nocardiaceae > Nocardia > Nocardia sp. NPDC102475. The sequence goes on from NZ_JBVJLS010000010.1 coordinate 124,396, forward strand.
CCGCCGACCACCACACCACACGATTCCGCGACGACATTGACCAGACGTGAACTCGAGGTCGCACACCTTGTCGCCCAAGGACTCACCAACAAACAGATCGCCGCAGAACTGGTGCTCTCCCAACGCACCGCACAGCACCACGTCGAACACATCCTGACCAAACTCGGATTCACCTCGCGCACCCAGATCGCCGCCTGGATCGTGGACGAGGCCCGGCACGAGAGTTCATGACCGGACTCGGGGAATCGAAACCCTTTGGGGCATAGCACAACTCGCCAGTGTCGCAACGAGCCCGTCGAGCGCCGTGATCGGGACGGCCAGTCTCCAGTCGCGGCCCGTAATGTCCGGCTGGGTCGACAGGCCGGATGAGTAACAGGGCTCATGAGATCAGCTGTCCCGTAGATGCGGTAGGGTCTGCCCGAAGGTTCGAGTGCTGGTCCCGTATCGAACCTCCTGCGCGGGTAGACACTTCGAGTCCCGGTGTCGCGAGCGATCTATTTCTACGGAACAGTCTGTGTCGGTGATTATTCGACTGGAGTGGTATGACCAGGAAATATCTCAAGGTTATTGCATCGCTCACGGCGATGGTCGGTGCAGCGACTTTCATTGCCAACGCACCCGCCGAGGCGGCACCTGGCGAAGCCGGTGCAGGTGGCATGCACCTCGTTGCGGCGGTGGATGTGAGCAATTTCGCCCTGGCCGGAGACGATGTAACACAAGGAATCCCGTTCGTGCACGCAGCCAAAGTGTCCGGGGATTACTCGGTGTCTGTCAGCGGCGGTTCAACCGTCCGCGACGGGGAAATTGCGATCGGATACTTGATCGGTTGCGCCGTGGATATCTCCGAAGGTGTCACCATCGGAATTGCGCCGAGCGTCGGCGTCAGCGCGGGTATCGCACCCTCGCTCGCGTTGACCCTCGGCGACTCGACCAGCGTCACCGTCGCAGTTTCACCGAGTTTCGGCGTCAATGCCGGTCTCGCCGGAGCGATCTCGGTAACCGTCGTACCGGGGAGGGTCACGGCGGCGGTTATCGGTGCGGCCAGCCTGGATCAGGACGCAGCGTTCCCCTACACATTCAGTCACACCAATACGCCACTGAACGTCAACGGATGCCTGTCGCCCGCATCAGCCATGCCGTTCGTCACCGCGCGCGTCGACGGTATCAACGGAACCGCCCAGACAACCGGCTACGGAACACAATTCACGTTCTAGGGACACTGCCGCCGCAAACGCCGACCCCGCTTCTCTGACGTAGCGACCGCTAGGAAGGGATCCGGGGGTCGGCCCTCCGAGCATTCCAGTTCGGGCAACACGAACGGCGTGATCACGTTCCGGGTCGGGCCCGCCCTCCTGTCCTTCTCGCACAATCTGGCGGCGAGCCGCTCCATGGGGATCGTCCGGAAGGGTCGACCCCCAGAATCAGCGATTCTGTCGATGCGGGCCCGCTGCCGGTGCATTCTCGGTGCGTGGTCTTCGACTTCTCAGTCCCGATCCTCGAGACCGAGCGGCTGGTACTGCATGAATGGCACCCCGCCGACGCGAGTGACATGTTCGCCTTCCGGAGCGATCCCATCGCGCAGCGCTACAACTCCGAAGCCCATCGCGACGTATCCGACGCCGAGGCCCTGATCGCCGCGCTACGCACCGCCTACGCCGCCAAGGAACAAATCCAGTGGGCCCTACCGGGCGCGATGACCGACCCATCGGTCTGTTCGGCATCAACTCCTGGCACCGCTTCCACCGCCGCGCCGAGATCGGCTACGACCTCGCACGGAAACACCGTCTATCGGTTGGGCAAGAAGTAGCCTCTGAAATGGGAAAATGGAGCCGCCTGGGGGAATCGAACCCCCGACCTTTTCATTACGAGTGAAGCGCTCTACCGACTGAGCTAAGGCGGCGTGCCTTTCGGCCACGCGAGTCTATCGTCTCGGCGGTCGGATCGCGAAAACGGGTGGTAGCGGTCACGCGGATTGGGCGGAGATGAGGGTGGCGACCATGGCGGCGAGGGCGAAGCGGGGTTTGACGTTGAGGTCGAGGGCCTCGCGGCAGGCGAGGACGGCTTCGATGGAGCGGAGCAGGCCCTCGGGGCGGACGCGGTCGGCGAGATCGTGGATCTGGTCGGACATATCGGGGTGGGTGAGAGTGACACCGGAACCGTTGCCAGCGGCGCCGAAGCGGACAGCCAGAGCGTCACGGTAGACGCCCGCGACGTCGATCAGCGCGCGGTCCAGGGCATCGCGGCCGGTGCGGGTGGCGCGGGATTTCTGCCTGCGCTCCAAGTCCTTGAGTACACCGGCCGAACCTCGGGTCGCGCCCGCAGCGCCCTTACCAGTGCCGCCCGCACCGAGTGCGGTCGCCAATTCTTCGCGCTCACGTTCGTCGCGGGCCGCACTCATCTGCTTGGCTTCGTCGTCGGCGGATTTCACCAATTCATCCGCTGCCGTGTAGGCGGCACCGGGCCGCGAAACCGCACCCACCAACGCCAGCGCCCGCTGCCGACGAGCACGCGCTTCCTCATCGGTGGCCAACCGCCGAGCCCGCCCGACATGACCGCCGCTCACCGATGCCGCCCAGGTGGCGGTCTTCTCATCGAGTTTGTCGCGCTCGCGCAGCACATGCGCGATGGCGGGCACCGAGGGCGTCACCAGATGTACATGCCGACAGCGCGACCGCAGCGTCACGGAGATGTCCTCCGGATCCACCGATGGCGCGCACAGCAGGAATACCGTCCGATCCGGCGGCTCCTCGACCACCTTCAACAGCACATTGCCCGCCGCTTCGGTCAACCGGTCGGCGTCCTCGATCAGCACCACTTGCCATCGACCGGTACTCGGCCGCCGCGAGGCGATCTGCACGATCTCGCGCATCTCCTTGGTGCTGATGCTCAGCCCTTCCGGAATCACCCGCCGCACATCACCGTGCGTTCCGGCCATCGTGGTCGTGCACGCATGGCACCGACCACATCCGGGCTTCCCTTCGTCCGTGCACTGCAACGCGGCCGCAAAGCACAGCGCCGCAATGGATCTCCCCGATCCGGGCGGTCCGGTGAACAGCCACGAATGCGTCATCGCGCCATTGCCGGTCCCCCCGCGCGCGGCGACCGCGGCCGCCCGCAATTCGGACTCGACCGCATCCTGCCCAACCAGCCGATCGAAGACACCCGCCACGCGTTACACCCTAGCCGCCCCCTCCGACAGCCCCGGCCGGACGGCTGAACGGATCCGTATCAAGCTCGCTGATAGGTGGTATTGGCACCGTCGAGCGCCTCCCGAATGATGTCGGCGTGACCACTGTGGTGGGTGATCTCGCGCAACACGTGCAGCAGCGTGAACCGCACGGTCCACCACACGCGTTCGGGCGTCCACGGTGTCGTCGGGGTCGGAATGGACGTGCTCAGATCCGGCTCGGTGCGAATCAGCTTCGCGGTCGCCTCCGCCACCTCGTCCCAGGTGGCCAGCAGTCCCGCAACCGTATCGTCGGGCGCCATCACATATTCGCCCTCGAATTCGGCCAGCTCCTGTTTCGCCGTCTCATCGCGCTCGACGATGACCTTTGTCCAGTGCCGCTCGCAGTTCACGACATGGTGCAGCAGTCCACCGAGAGTCAACTCGCTGACGGTGGTGCGCTGCCGCGCCTGCTGCTCGTCGAGACCACGCAGGGTGATTCGAAACAGCTCGCGCTGACTGTCGAGCGCGAGGATGAGATCTTCGCGTTCCTGATCGATGGCCATGGCGGTCCCCTTCCCGATCGAGCTTCGATACCGGGGCGAGGCTACGGCAAGCCACCGACGAAAACCGTCAGGACTTCTTCGCGGCCGCCTTCTTTGCGGTGGTTTTCTTGGCGGCGGTCTTCTTCGCCGCCGTCGCCTTCTTGGCCGGAGTCTTCTTCGCCGCCGCCTTCTTGGCCGTCTTCTTCACCGGACCACGTGCGCGCCGGTCGGCGAGCAATTCCGAAGCCCGCTCATCGGTGATCGAATCGACCTCATCACCCTTGCGCAGGCTGGCATTGGTCTCACCGTCGGTGACATACGGACCGAAGCGCCCGTCCTTGATCACCATCGGCTTACCGGTCGCCGAATCGTTCCCGAGCTCGCGCAACGCCGCAGCACTGGCGGCCTGGCGTCCGCGCCGCTTGGGCTCGGCGTAGATCTTGAGCGCCTCGTCCAGCGTCACGGTGAAGATCTGGTCTTCGTTGAGCAGCGAACGAGAATCGGTGCCCTTCTTCAGATATGGGCCGTAGCGCCCGTTCTGCGCGGTGATCTCCTCACCGGAAGCCGGGTCGGCACCGACAACGCGCGGCAGCGACAACAACTTCAGCGCATCGTCGAGCGTAATCGTCGCCAGATCCATATCTTTGAACAGCGATCCGGTCCGCGGCTTAGGCGCCGCAGCCTTTTTCGCGGTCTTCTTCGCGGGCGCGGGTCCGTCCTCGACCGCGGGCTCCGGCAGGATCTCGGTGACGTACGGACCGAAACGTCCTTCCTTGGCGACGATTTCGTGTCCGGTCGCCGGATCGGTGCCGAGCGTACGCCCCTCCTGCGGTGTCGAGAAAAGCTTCTCGGCGACCTCGGGGGTCAGCTCGTCCGGCGGCAGATCATCGGGCAGATTCGCCCGTTGCGAAATCGAATCCCCTTCCGGGTCATCGGGATTGGCGACCATCCGCTCCAGATACGGTCCGAATCGTCCGACCCGAACCACGACGTCGCGACCTTCGCCATCGACGAACAGCTTGATCGAATTGACCTCTCGGGCATCGATATCATCGAGCCGCTCACCGACCATCCGCTTCAGACCGCCGGAGCGCGCGACCGAACCCTCGACACCGTGATCGCCGCCGAAATAGAAGCTGGACAACCAATTTCCGCGCTGCTCACGCCCGCCGGCAATGGCGTCGAGATCGTCCTCCATCGCGGCGGTGAAGTCGAAGTCGACCAGCCGACCGAAGTAGGCCTCCAGCAAACCGACCACCGCGAAGGCGACCCACGACGGCACCAGCGCACTGCCGCGCTTGTACACATATCCGCGGTCGAGAATGGTCTTGATGATCGACGAATACGTCGAAGGTCGACCGATGCCGAGCTCTTCGAGCGTCTTGATCAACGAGGCCTCGGTATACCGCGCGGGCGGATTCGTGCTGTGCCCATCGGGATTCAGCTCCACCGCCGTGACGCGCTCGCCCTCGTCGAGTGCGGGCAGCCGGGATTCGGCGTCGTCGGACTGACCGCCCGCCTCCTCGTCGACACTCTCGACATAGGCCTTGAGGAAGCCCGGGAAGGTGATGGTCCGGCCGGACGCCGAGAACACGCATTCCTCGCCGGTACCCGCGACACCGGTGATCCGCAGCGTCAGCGTGGTGCCCCTGGCGTCGGCCATCTGCGAGGCGACCGTGCGCTGCCAGATCAGCTCGTAGAGCCGGAACTCGTCATTATCCAACCGCGCATGCAATTGGCCCGGGGTCGCGAAGGTATCGCCTGCCGGGCGGATCGCCTCGTGCGCCTCCTGCGCGTTCTTCACCTTGCGGGTGTACTGCCGCGGCGTCGGGTGCACATACTCAGCGCCGTACAGCTGGGTCGCCTGCGACCTGGCCGCAGCGATCGCCGACTCCGACAGCGTGGTCGAGTCGGTACGCATATAAGTGATGTAGCCGTTCTCGTACAGCCGCTGCGCGACCCGCATGGTCCGCTCGGCATTGAACCGCAGCTTGCGGCCCGCCTCCTGCTGCAGCGTCGAGGTCATGAACGGCGCGTACGGCTTGCGCGTATATGGCTTTGCCTCCGCTGACGAGACCACCAGATCGGCGCCCTCGAGCGCCTCGGCGAGGCGGCGGGCATATGGCTCGTCGAGGACGACCACGCCATTGCCCTTGAGCTGCCCATCCGGTCCGAAGTCCCGGCCGGTGGCGACCCTGGTCCCGTCGACGCTGACCAGTCGCGCCCCGAAGGTCCGCGGATTGGTGGCATCGCCGTTGCCTCCGCCCGCATCCAGCTTCGCCGCGATATCCCAGTACTCGGCCGAGCGGAAGGCCATCCGCTCGCGCTCGCGCTGCACGATCACCCTGGTCGCGACCGACTGCACCCGGCCAGCCGACAGTCGCGGCATGACCTTCTTCCACAGCACCGGACTGACCTCGTAGCCGTACAGCCGGTCCAGGATGCGCCGGGTTTCCTGCGCATCGACCAGATCGTTGTCCAGATCGCGGGTATCGGCTGCGGCGGCCAGAATGGCGGGCTCGGTGATCTCGTGGAACACCATGCGTCGCACCGGCACCTTGGGCTTCAACGTCTCCAGCAGGTGCCAGGCGATCGCCTCACCCTCACGGTCGGGGTCGGTGGCGAGGTAGAGCTCGTCGGCATCGGCCAGCAGACTCTTGAGCTCGGAAACCTTGGCCTTCTTATCCGGACTCACCACATAGATGGGTTCGAAGTCGTTGTCGACGTCGACGCCGAGGCGCGCCCAGGATTGGCCCTTGTACTTGGCGGGCACGTCCGCCGCACCGCGCGGCAGGTCCCGGATATGACCGACCGAGGCCTCGACCGTGTAATTGCGACCCAGATAGGGCGCTATTTTGCGGGCCTTGGTCGGGGACTCGACGATCACGAGACGACGCAGGGGACGGCCCTGGTCGGCTGCACCGCGGTCTCGTGTTGCCACCGGCGAATACACCTTTCCTTATCGACCCGCGCGGCGCTTTTTCGCGCTGTGCGCGGCTGGGGCAAGCGGCGGCGACGAGGAGGACGTTGCCACCAGACACGTTTATACCTTGACGCGACGTGTGGCCGAGCGCTTGCGACTCGAACCACAGAGCGTACCTGCGTCGCTGGTGATCAGTATGCAGTGCCTATGGCGATACGACCGCACCGCAGGTACGCGTCGGTTTTGTCTTACCCCAGATATGGCTCGTCCCTCACCCCGTTACCGGTGGTGAGGGACGAGCGGATTGTTTCGACGCTCAGCTGAGCGCGCGAACTCCGGTGGCCTGCGGGCCCTTGGTGCCCTGGCCAACCTCGAACTCGACCTTCTGGTTCTCCTCGAGGGTGCGGAAGCCCGACCCTTGGATCTCGGAGTAGTGGACGAAGACGTCAGCGGAGCCGTCCTCGGGCGCGATGAAGCCGAACCCCTTCTCCGCGTTGAACCACTTCACAGTTCCCTGTGCCATTCTGTTCCTTCTCTTTTCTTACCGGAACGGCGGACAAGTAGGTTCATCCACCGGGTCCGTTCCGACCGTTGTACTGTTGGTTCCCCCTGCAGGAAAGCACCAAGCACACCGTTCGCAACATCGATCCTGCTGACGGTTTGGACTTTGGATCCGTCCCTCGAACACAGAAGCTTGCGACCAGGAACTAGTGAACCATGTCTTCGAGCAATTCAACAGTCGAGTTACCGACAATTTGCAAAAAAGTTGATCTTGCGAATGCGCAGGTGAGGGACACAATGCCGGAATCCAGACTTGTGGTTCGTTTGCTTACGGATAACCGAGCCAGTGTCTGGCAAACAGCCTGTGACCCAGGTCGCTATTTGGTATCGAAATGGCAGGTCGGCCTTCCCAAGCGCACACGTTTCACACTTTCTGCGCGTGTCGCGGAGCCCGAGTCGTGAATCCGACCGAACCGGCAACCCGGCCACGCGCCAGCAACGGCCGGAGTTATGGGGCATCGTTGCTGAATCGTGTCCTTGATGCGGCACCCGATGACGACCCACGTCTCACCCATGTCGTCGAGCTCGACGCACGCCCCGCAGCCACGACTACCTGGCCGGATTGGGCCGCGCCCGACGTCGTCGCCGCGCTGCGTGCCGCCGGAGTCGAGGCACCGTGGACTCATCAGACCAGGACCGCCGACCTCGCCGCGAGCGGCCGGCACGTTGTCGTCAGCACCGGCACAGCATCCGGGAAATCGCTCGGCTACCAACTACCGGTGCTCACCGCATTGCGCGAAGATCCACTCGCCACGGCGCTTTATCTGGCGCCGACCAAGGCATTGGGTGCTGATCAGCTGCGGGCAATAGCGGAATTGACGCACGAGGGGCCGTTGCGGGATGTCCATCCGGCCACATACGACGGGGACACACCAGCCGAGGTCAGGCAATGGGTGCGGGCCAATGCCCGCTTGATCCTCACCAATCCGGACATGCTGCACGTCGGCATGCTGCGCTCACATCAGCGCTGGGCCAGGGTGCTGCGCAGGCTGCGCTATGTGGTGATCGACGAATGCCACGCCTACCGGGGCGTATTCGGCTCGCATGTGGCGCTGGTGTTGCGCAGGCTGCGGCGGATCGCGGCACATTACGGCGCGGATCCCGTATTCATACTGTGCTCGGCCACCACGGCCGAGCCCGCGGCTGCGGCATCCCGGCTGATCGGCGCGCCCTGCGTCGCGGTCACCGAGGACGGATCGCCGCAGGGCTCGCGCACCATCGCACTGTGGGAGCCGCCGCTGTTGACCACCCTGACCGGCGAAAACGGTGCACCGGTTCGGCGATCAGCGACATCGGAGGCGGCCAGGATCATGGCCGATCTGGTGGTCGAAGGCGCGCGCACGCTCGCATTCGTCAGGTCGCGGCGGGCCGCCGAGCTGACCGCGATCGAGGCACGCAGGCTGCTCGCCGACGTTGATCCAGAGCTCAGCAAACGAGTCGCCGCCTACCGGGCGGGTTATCTCGCGGAGGATCGGCGCGAACTGGAGGCCGCGCTGTCGGACGGGTCGCTGCTGGGGGCCGCCACTACGAATGCACTGGAACTCGGCGTCGATATAGCGGGGCTGGATGCGGTCGTGATCTCGGGTTTTCCGGGCACGGTCGCCTCGTTCTGGCAGCAGGCCGGGCGGGCGGGCCGGCGCACGCAGGGATCGCTGGTGCTGCTGGTGGCCAGGGACGATCCGCTGGACACCTTCCTGGTCCACCACCCCGAGGCGCTGCTGGACAAGCCGGTCGAGGCCACCATCACCGATCCGCACAACCCCTATGTACTGGGTCCGCAATTGCTGTGCGCGGCGCTGGAACTCCCGCTCACCGATGATGAGGTCGATGAGCTCGGGGCGGGTGGGGTGCTCGGCGATCTCGCAGGTCAGGGGTTGATTCGACGCCGGAACGGCGCGGTGCGCGACGGTAGCGCGCGCTGGTTCGCGACCGCCGAGGCGCAGCCGCACGATGCCGTCGACGTGCGCGGTGGCATCGGCACACCCATTGCCATCGTGGATGGCGAGACCGGCAGATTGCTCGGCACGGCCGATGCCGGAAGAGCGCGGGCGACGCTGCACGAAGGGGCCATTCACCTGCATCAAGGCGATACCTACCTGGTCGATGAGCTGGACCTCGAGGGCGGAGTGGCCTTCGTGCGCAGCACCGATCCCGGCTGGACCACCAGCGCCAGACAGGTCACCTCCATCGCCGTCGACGCGGTGACCGAAGAGCGCCGCCACGGCCGGGTGACCACCGCATTGGCGCAGGTCAGCGTCACCAGCCAGGTGATCGGGTATCTGCGCACGCTGCGTACCGGCGAGATATTGGACCTGGTCGAGCTGGATATGCCGGAGCAGACGCTGCCGACGCGCGCGGTGCTGTACACGGTGACGCCCGAACTGCTGGCCGCGGCAGGTCTGGATACACCACGGGTGCCGGGTGCGCTGCACGCCGCCGAACATGCGGCGATCGGCCTATTGCCGCTGGTCGCGACGTGTGACCGGTGGGATATCGGCGGTGTTTCGACCGCCGAGCATCCGGATACCGGACTGCCGACAGTGTTCGTCTATGACGGGCAGCCCGGTGGTGCGGGCTTCGCCGAACGCGGGTTCGCGCAGCTACGTCGCTGGTTGTCGGCCACGCTCGCGGTGATCGAGACGTGCACCTGCGCGGTCGGGTGCCCGTCCTGCGTGCAGTCACCCAAGTGCGGCAATGGCAACCATCCGCTGGACAAGGCCGGTGCGGCCCGCCTGCTGGCCGCGGTTCTGGGTGAATTGGCCGCCGATACGGGCAACTGAACAGCACGGCGAAGGCACCGCGCTCGATTCGTGACAGCGCCGAACCCCGAACGTGATCACTTGTCCACGTTTCCGGGTGGTCACCAGGGGTTATAGGCGCGTGTCGGCGTGCCTCGCCCTGCGGCGCCGGGCGTGTCGGACCGCCGAATAAAGAGGATTAGATTCATGTTAACTGAGGTATTGCCACGGCCATTACCGCCCGACGTGCACATTCTTTCGATTGCGTTCTGCGGTTACCAAGTAAATTGAGGCAATGGCGTATTTATTCGAGCATCGCAATTACCGAATTCCGGCATCGTGAAGTACCACTGGCGAGTGTAAGTACATACCAGTCACGCTCCGACTTCTACAGGTCCGGCACGAGCAACTGCGCGAACAGTCCGCTTTCCTAACAGACCCATTGGTACATTCCCTTCAACAGTGACGGTCGCATCCCACTGCACGACTTCACACTGCTGAATCCGCACTCCCATCCGTCGCGCAATCTCCGCCGCTTCCGCACATCCGACATCGGCCCCACGCGCGAGTTCCCCCGCCGCCGCCAATGCCGCCAAATCCGCAGCAGCCTGCGCCCGATGCCGCGCCACAACAACCGCCCCAACCTGAGCGATCAATAGCGTCGCGCCGATCAAAGCAGCCAGCGCCAAGCAAGCGAACACCGTCGCAATGCCCTCGTCCCGCCGCACCTCACCGACCGAGTTCGCTTTGCGGGCCTGCTCCACTCCATCGTCACCCCCGGAAGCAACCGCATCGCACCCGTGGTCAGCTCGGTTGTCCGCCCGGACTCCCCCCGAGCGACGACGCTGCCTCATACCTCCGAATACACACTCGCTGCGCCGACGGTCGATTCGATCACCAGCCCTGGCCCGCCGCTTCAGGACACTGCGCCCACCGGCACCTCGGCCGCCTCCGGGCGGGAATGCTCCGCACCAGCGGTCGACTCGCAGGTCACGAGCTTGCCGCACTGCGATGTAAAACCCGTGCGTGTCCTCTGATGTAAACGCGCTAGACCAGCGTTCCAGCCGGCGGGCACCGGCGGCGCAGCAGCGACGTGCTGTGCACCGGTCGACGACGCCGCTGCGATTGTGGTCGCCTCGTCGGCAGGGCTGACTGTTCGGCGGAGCTGCTTCTACTGCTCGGTCACTGGGCATCCTTACTGCCGCGGTTCGGTGGCGCGGCACGTCGCGGTCCTTTATCCGTGTTGTGCCCGGTGACACGTCGCGGTCCATTGGTCGGCCGTTGTTGGTCACGGCTCGGCTCCTGGCTCGCGGGTGGCAACGGCCTCGGCGCGCAGGACCAGTAAGGGCAGCAGGGGTGCGCGGGCGGAGACCGCCGCGACTACCCGGTCGCCCTCACTGCGCAGCGAGATGTCGGCGGTCGGCGGAGCTACCCGCCGTGCCGTCGGCACCGCATTCGCTTGATCACCGCGGGCAGCCAGCCGGGCCGCTTCGCGAGCGGCGTCGACGCAGCGCACCTGCGTCGACGCCGCGAGCAAGGCACCGACGCACAGCACCACCGCAAGCACGATGGCAGCGAGCGCGATCGCCGCCTCAACCGTCACCGCACCCCGATCGTCACCGAGATGCGTTGCACCACAGTAGTTTAATCCACAACTACTCTGCGCTAGACCGCGGTATTCAACGCCTTGTCGATGATCTTCGTCAGCGCGTTCACAATGCTGTCCCCGGTCACCACCCCATAGAGCACGGCCCCGAACGCCGCAGCCGCGATAGTCCCGATCGCATACTCCGCCGTACTCATCCCGTCGTCCGCGACCAGCACCCGCAGCACCCGAGCCCGCACCTCCATGCCAACGGCCCCCAGCCGAAGAACCACCCGATCCCGCATCATTCCCAATCGCACCGTGTTCCCCTCTCATTCCCGCCCGCGCGGCCACTCCGCGCCGACACACTCTTCCCCCTCGCGCACGCCCCGGCACCGCGCCGAACAGCCCAACCGTCCCGAGCCACGCACTCGGTAGCTCCGCGACGGCACCTTCAACACCGCCGCGTTCGACAGAACCGCCCTGCACCGGGTCGACAATGTCCCGCGCGCGCACTCCGCGCCCATACGCTCTTCCCGGCCGCGCGTGTCCCGGCACCGCACCACACAGCTCAATGCTCCCGAGCGCAGCACCCAGCAGCTCAGCAACGGCACCTTTGGCAGAGCCGTGATCGACAGGGCCCCGCGTGGCGGTCTCCGGCCCGACAAAGTCCGGCGCGATCGCGCCCAGGTAGGTCCTGCTCCGAGTGGGCATCCCCAGCTCGGTAGCGCCCCGTGCTGCGCTGTCCGGGGCAGCAGAACCGTCGGAACCGGTGGCGCCTCGCTGGGTCGTTCGCGAACCCGTCGCTCGTGATGCAGTACTTCCCTGCCGGGTAGTTCTCACAGCAGTCCGTCTCCGAGGACGCGGCCGGCGAGGCCGATTACTACAGGGACGATGCCGAGGCAGACGAAGGCCGGCAGGAAGCAGAGGCCTAGGGGGCCGCCGATGAGGACTCCGGCGCGTTCGGCGCGGGCGGCGGCCGCGTCTTCGACTCCGCTGCGGCGCTGTTCGGCCAGTTCGCCGATGGCGGTGGCGAGTGAGGCGCCGGAGCGGGCGGAGCGCCGGGCCATGCGTGCCAGTGAATCGACCTCCTCGGCGCCTGGTTGGCCTGCGCCGTCGCGGGCCACTTGATCCCAGGCGGTTGCCGCGTCCGCGCCAAGTGCCAGCAGGTCGGCTGCCTTGCGCAATGCCGCGCCGAGAGCTGGCGGCGCGCTCGGTGCCACCGCGCTGGCCGCCGATGCCATCGGCAATCCCGCTCGTAGGCAGGCGGCCAGCAGGTCGAATACCGAGGCTATGGCCAGTGGATCGCTGTCGGTGCTGCGCGGAGATACCAGGGCAACCGGCTGTGGACCCGACTCTCGTAGCAGCCGCAATCGTCGATTCATCGCAACTCGTCCAGGTAGCACGACCAATGCCATTGCGAGCAAAAGCACTGGCGCACTGGTGCTTCCAAGCATGCGCAACCCCTTCGAATCCATGAATGACCAGCAGATTTGTTTCATACGAAGACCTTTCGCGTGATCGCGTCGGTCCACAGCAAGCCGATGCACGCCAGTGCCGCGCCGAGTGGCAGCAGTACCGTTCCGGCACCCGGGCTCAGCAGTACGTGCAGTGGAGCGGAACCCATCAGTTGGCCAAGGCCGATACCGAGGAGCGGTAGGCCCGCCAGGACCGCCGCTGTGGCGCGAGCACCGGCCAGTGCGGCCGTGGTGCGCGTGCGAAAACGGATGCGCCCCAATAGGTCCGCGCGAGCGGCCGAGAGCAGTTCCGCGAGAGCTAGACCGTGGTGCTCGGCGACCTGCCACGCGTCGGCGATCCTGGCGAGTTCCGCGTCGACGATCGAATCGGATTCGCGCAGTCCGTCCGCGCCGGAACCACCGAGTCTGCTGCGCGCCGCGCTCACCGCGAATGCGCGTGCGGCCTCCCCGCGCGACTCCTGCGCGGCCACCTCCGCCGCCGCAGTCGGATGCGCACCCACCCGCAGCTCCCCGATCACCGCCTCGAGCGCGTCCAACAGATAGGCGCACTCCGCAGTGCGCCGCCGCTCCCGACTCGCCCACCGCACCCGAATACCGACCGTTCCCCCAACCAACACCGCCGCAACCAACGGACCGACACCGACGGCCGACGCCCCCACGATGACAACAGCGAAGGCGGCCCGAAGCCCACTGCCCCGCCGGAACTTTCGGGCACCGACCGACACCGTGAACAGCCTGACGAACCGACGCCGCGAACTCGGCGGCGGCGCCAGCAAAACCCCGATCGCCAGACACACCAATCCCGCGATCATCGACCGAGCCGTTCGCCGACCAGGCACCGCGACGGCGCCATCCGACCAGCGATTCGTGAGTGCACCGCTGCCGCGATCAGGCTGGGCCGCAACACTGCCGGAGTCGCGTCCGCAAGGAGCGCCACCGCATCCGACGACGGGACCGCAAGCACGCGCGACAGCGAAGCCGTCCGGGTTGCGAACGCCGTGCGTTCCATCCCCGCATTCACTGGTCGAGCCGTTCGTCGAGGAGGCGGGTGAGAGTGGGGGCAGCAGGGGTGGACGTTTGGTTGGCGTGCCAGGCGGCGGTTATGGTGACGCGGCCCTGGGGGTCGCGGTCTACGATGCCGATTTCGCGGAGGCCGCGGGAGCCGTCGGCTCGGCGGTGGACGTGCAGTACAACCTGGACGGCTGCGGCGAGTTGGCTGTGGAGGGCGGCTCGGTCCATACCGCCCAGCGCGGCAAGGGCTTCCAGGCGGGCGGGGACCTCGCGTGGTGAGTTCGCGTGAACCGTGCCCGCGCCTCCGTCATGGCCGGTGTTCAGGGCGGTCAGGAGGTCGACTACCTCGGCACCGCGGACTTCGCCGACCACGATTCGGTCGGGGCGCATTCGCAAGGCCTGCCGGACAAGATCGCGGACGGTTACCGCGCCGACACCCTCTACGTTCGCGGTGCGCGCGACCAGGCGCACGACGTGGGGATGTGGGGGTGCCAGTTCTGCGGCGTCTTCGACGCAGATGATGCGTTCGTCGGCGGCGACCTTGGCCAGTAGGCCGGACAGGAGCGTTGTTTTGCCCGCGCCGGTTCCGCCGACCACCAGGAAGGCGAGTCTGGCCCGAATGATCTGCTCCAGTATAAGTTTCGCGTCGGCGGGTACCGCGCCAGCCGCGGCGAGCGCATCCAGTCCCTGTGTCGCCGGACGCAGCACGCGTAGCGACAGGCAGGTGCCGCCGTGTGCCACCGGCGCCAAGACCGCGTGCAGCCGGACTCCGAACGAATCCCCCAGTGCCGCTTCCCTTCCGGACAACCTGCCGTCCACCCACGGTTGTGCGTCGTCGAGCCGCCGCCCGGCCGACAGCGCCAACCGCTGTGCCAAGCGACGCACCGCCGCCTCATCCGGGAAGACGACCGAGGTTCGTTCCAGCCCACGGCCCCGGTCGATCCACACCGCATCCGGCGCGGTCACCAGCACATCGGCGACCCGGGGATCGTGCAGCAGCGGCTCCAACACCCCCGCTCCGGTCATCTCGGTCTGCAACAGCCGCAACGCCCGCAGCAGATCGGTATCACCGAGCACGCCACCCGCCTCGGCCCGGATAGCAGCCGCCACCTGCGCAGGATCCGGATCCCCCGACCCACCCGACAACCGTTCCCGCACCCGATCCAACAACTCCGACGTCACCAACGCACTCATCACAGCCCCTTCCCGGCCGGAGCGCTGAGCACCCCGAGCACCGCGTCCGCAGCGTCGCGGAGGGGCCCACGGCGCAAAGTAAGCCCGCCGCGTTCGAGGCGGGCGGCCAGTCCGGGTTGGGCTCGGACGGCGGCTAGGAGAGGGAGGTCGAGGACCTCGGCGACCTCGGGGCCGCGCAGTCCGCCGGGGGCGGGGCCGCGGACTACCAAGCCCTGGTTGGGATTTCGCTTACCGATATGGGCGGCGACCGATTCGGCGGCGGCTACGGCGCGGAGGCGGGCGGGGACGACCAGGACGACGAGGTCGGCCGCGTCGAGTATCTGGTCGGCGTGTGGGCCGCGTTCGCCCGAGATATCGCATATCACCAAATCGCCTGCGGCACGGCCCGCTTCGATGACGGCACGGACAGCGGCAGCGCCGATTTCGGCGGGCAAGCGTCCGGCACCGCCGCGGCCACAGGACAGCACCGCCAGTCCCGGGGCAGCTGCCGGCAGTGCGCTGTGCAGTGCGGCGGCCGACACCCGGCCGTCCTCGATCACCAGATCCGGCCAGCGCAGTCCGGCCCCGGTTTCGATGCCGAGCAGCAGGTCGAGACCGCCGCCGAGGGGTGCGCCGTCGACGAGCACGGTGTCGTGCCGGAAGCGCTCGGCGGCGGATCGCAGTCCGGTCGCCGCGGCCAATGTGGAGGCGCCCGCACCGCCGCTCGCACCCGCGATCGCGACGACAACACCGTCGCCCACACGGTATTCGCCGTGCTCAGCAAACTTCTCGATAAGTCCGACCGCGGCACCCGGCAGCGCGATGACGCGCTCGGCACCGACAGCCGCAGCGGCCTGCCAATCGGTCAATCCGGGTTCCCCGTCTGTCACCAGCACGATGCCGATCCGGCGGAGATAACCGGCCCGCGCACAGCTCTCGGCCGCCACCGTGTCGAGGATCACCAGAGGCGCCGCCACCCAGGTATGTCGGCCGACCGAGAGCGCGCGCTCGTCGAGCTCGCGCTCCGCGGCCGCCGCGACCCGGCGCACCTCATCGCGCAGCCGGGTGTCCTGGATGAGCACGAGCGCGGGCGGCGGCGTGAGTGCCGGTGCGGCTTCGAGATTCATGCAGGTCAGCGTGCTCGAAGACGAAGCCGAGCAGAAGATGCAATATGCCGAATGTGGATAACTCGGGGGGTGTGGATAAATCCGGAGGCCCGAAACCGGGGGAACCTACCCCGAAATAGAGGACGGCCCCAGCCGGGGGGGGAGGAGGCTGGGGCCGTCGGGTTCAGCCCCGGGGGGTCGGGCTGAACGCGCCTGGACTATGTCCAGGTGCCAGCAATACTACACCCAAGCCCGGGCCACAACGCAAGTCTGTCGACGGAGAACTTTGTGGCCACCACCGGCCCGGCGTCTCCGGGGCAAACCCGCCGAACGAACCAGACGCCCGACCCGTCCGACAGCGTCGCCGCGGCATGCATATTCTGGACGGGTGACGGCCGACGGCGACCAGACAGAGCTCGAGGACCAGACGGCACGGGGCGCGACGGCAACGAAGCGACCGAGCGGCGGCGGCGAGCGCGTGGCCGCCTTCTTCGATCTCGACAAGACGGTGATCGCGAAATCGAGCACCTACGTGTTCAGTAAGCCCTTCTACGCACAGGGCCTGCTGAACCGGCGCGCGGTGCTGGAGAGCAGTTACGCCCACTTCCTGTTCATGCTCTCGGGCGCCGACCACGATCAGATGGAGCGCATGCGCGCCAATCTGACGAATATGGTCGCGGGCTGGGACGTGGAGCAGGTGAAATCCATTGTGGCCGAAACACTTCACGAACTCGTCGACCCGCTGATCTATGCCGAGGCCGCGGATCTCATTGCCGACCACAAGATCCGGGGACACGACGTGGTGATCGTCTCGGCCTCCGGCGAGGAGATCGTCGGCCCGATCGCGGAGGTGCTCGGCGCCTCGCATACCGCGGCGACCCGGATGGTGGTCGAGGACGGGCGCTACACCGGCGAGGTCGAATTCTATTGCTACGGTGCGGGTAAGGTGACCGCGATCGAAAAGCTCGCCGCCACTGAGGGTTACGACCTCTCGCGGTGTTATGCCTACTCCGATTCGGTGACCGATCTACCGATGCTGAGCGCGGTGGGGCATCCGACGGCGGTGAACCCGGATCGCAATCTGCGGCGCGAAGCAGTGGCCAAGGGCTGGCCGATTCTCACGTTCTCCAACCCGGTCTCGCTGTGGGCGCGTTTCCAGAGTCCGTCGTCGACCACCCTTGCCGCGACGGCGGCGGTCGGGCTGAGCGCGGTGCTGGCCGGGGCGATCAGCTACCGGCTGTTGCGCCGGCGCCGCTGAGCCATTGCCGCCAGGTGCGGGCCGCGAGGCCGGGCTGCCGAGGGGCGCGACGGAGGCTTGCCGACATAACACAGAGGCCGCTGCGACCAGGCATTTAACCACGAAACGCCGGTAGACACGCAGGTTATTTAATGTTTTTCCAAGCCTTGATGTGAGGGCAGTCACAGGTGTAGAAAGGTAACTACGGAAGGACGGAAGGCCTGAGCGGAACCGGAAGAGAAGGTTCAGCTCCCCGACCCACCCTTCCCAGCACGGGCACCAGGCACCCACGCGGAGCGCGCCGCGACAAGGGCAGAAGCGTTGTGGGCCTGCGAGATCCGGGTTTTCGACGGCGAAGGCCTCGCACAGGTTGCGGGGATGAACCGGCGGAGTTCGGATAATCGCCGAGGCCGCAGAACACAACCCACCCAGCACGCTTGGTAACCGGGTATCCGTGCTAGCGGGCGGTGAGGTCGTCAAACGACAACGCCGCCCGCTTTGATGTGTATCCGCCCCTATCCGGATGCCGCGTCGGCGATCGATGTCGCCTCTCGCGCACCGTCTTCGAAGGCACCGCAGCACAGGATCACCCAGCCGCCCACCGCATCCGGGGCAGCCGAGCCGAATCCGGCCGCCGCATCCAGATACTGCTGACGCCGCCGCAACCAGAACACCTCCGGTACGCCGAGGCTGTGCGGGTCCAGCCCACTGGACGCGGCCACCAGTCGAGAGGCCGCCCGCGCCACGATGCCGTCGGCCGTACCGAACGGCCGCAGGGTCAGTAGTTCACCGTGCACGACCGCCGCGATGACCGGGGCGGGCGCCTTGGATCCGAGCACGGTCTGCACCAACAGGTCGAGCCGTTCCGCCACACCGCCGTCAGCGCGTGGCCGCCCGAGCAGCGCCTCGTCGGTCACCAGATCGGCCGCCGCCAGCAGATGCAGCCGGGCCAGCGCCTGCAGCGGCGCGCGCTGCCAGGTACCGACCAGATTCCGCAGCGCGTCACCGTCGAGCGCCTGCCCGACCCGCAACGAGCCGGCCAGGATCGGATCCGCGACCCGGCCGTCGGCGGGCAGCTCGGTACTGCCGCCCTCGATCGCTGCGGATGAGCGGGCGGCACGCACCGCCGCCTCGGCGGCCGTGGTCGGCCAGCCCCGCCGGTTCGACTTGTGCCGGTGCACCGCGGCGAGCGCGTCACGCGCCTTATCGGCGGCTTCGCGCACACCTGGCAGATCGACGAGGGGCTGTAGCGGATCGGTCACCGTGCTGATTTTGCCGCGCCCGCACCGCGACCGATCCACGACCCCCTGGTCAGCCTGCCAGCAGGTCCCGTCCGGGGATGGCGTCGAGCAGGCGGCGGGTGTACTCCTGCGTGGGGTTCTGGAAGACCTCGTCGGTGGTGGCCGCTTCCACGATCCTGCCGGTCTGCATGACCAGGACGTCGTCGGCGATCTGGCGGACGACGGCCAGGTCATGGGTGATGAACAGATAGGACAGACCCAGCTCGGCTTGTAAGTCGTTGAGCAACTTGAGGATCTGGGCTTGGACGAGGACGTCGAGCGCGGAGACCGCCTCGTCGCACACCACGACCTCCGGTGAGAGCGCGAGCGCACGCGCCACCGCGACGCGCTGGCGCTGGCCACCGGAGAGTTCATTGGGGTAGCGGCGCATTACCGAGGACGGCAGCGACACCTTGTCCAACAGGTCGCGCACCGTTGCCTCGCGTTCCTTGGCGGTGCCGATTTTGTGCGTGCGCAGCGGCTCCTCGATCGTGCGGTAGATCGAGTACATCGGATCCAGCGAACCGTAAGGGTCCTGGAAGATCGGCTGCACTCGGCGGCGAAAGGCGAACGCGCCCTTGCGGTCCAGTTTCGCCACTTCGCGACCGTCGAATGTCACCGAACCCGATGTCGGTTCGAGCAGACCCAGAACCATCTGTGCCACAGTCGATTTGCCCGAACCGGACTCGCCGACGATGGCAGTGGTCGTGCCGCGCTTCAGCCGGAACGACACATCGTCGACCGCGACGAAATCCGTCGACTTCCACGGCGTACTACCCCGAATCTTGAACGCCTTGGTCAGATTCTGTGCGACCACCACGTCATCGGAGACGGCCGCGATTTCGGTATCGGCCGCCGCGACTTCTTCCGCGACCTGTACGGCCTGCTTACGCACCTCTATACGCTCACGCACCGAGGACAGCCGCTGCGAGGCGAGTGAGGGCGCGGAATTCACCAGCTTCTTGGTGTACAGGTGCTGTGGTTCGCGCAGAATCTGGAGTGCCGGACCGGACTCCACCACCTTGCCCCGATACATCACCACCAGGTGCTCAGCGCGTTCGGCGGCCAGGCCGAGGTCGTGGGTGATGAGCAGGACGGCGGTGCCGAGTTCGCTGGTGAGTCCGTCGAGATGGTCGAGGATCTGGCGCTGCACCGTCACGTCGAGGGCCGAGGTCGGCTCGTCGGCGATCAGCAGTTTGGGTCGACAGGCCAATCCGATGGCGATGAGCGCGCGCTGGCGCATACCGCCGGAGAATTCGTGCGGATACTGGTTCACCCGGCGCGCCGCATCCGACATCCCGGCTTCCTCGAGCAGTTCGACGGCGCGCTGCTTGGCCGCCTTACCCTTGGCAATGCCATTGGCCTCCAAGGTCTCTCGAATCTGGAACCCGATCTTCCACACCGGATTCAGATTCGACATCGGATCTTGCGGCACCAATCCGATACCGCTACCGCGGACCGCGACGACCTCCCGCTTCGACGCCTTCGCCAGATCCTTGCCGTCGAATCTGATCGAGCCGGAGGTGACCTGCCCGGTGCCCGGCAGCAGGTCGATAATGCTGTGCGCGGTCGTGGATTTCCCGGATCCGGATTCGCCGACGATGGCGACGGTCTGGCCCGGATACACCGTCAGGCTGACGTCGCGCACCGCCGGAATCTTCTTGCCCTCGGCGGAGAAGCAGACGTTGAGATCCTCGATCTCGAGCAATGGTTTATCCGACATCGCCGCGGTCACCTCTTCCTCGCCTTCGGATCGAGTGCGTCCCGCAGCGCGTCGCCGAGCAGGATGAAGCTCAGCACGGTGAGCGCCAAAGCCGTTGCGGGATAGAACAGAATCGGCGACCCGCCGCGCAGTTCGTGCTGGTTGGTATTGATATCCGAGCCCCAGGACACGATCGTGCGCGGCAGGCCGACACCTAGGTAGGACAGCGTCGCTTCGGTGACGATGAACGCACCGAGCCAGATCGTGGTGACCACGATGAGCGGTCCGGCCGCATTCGGCAGCACATGGCGCAGCAGCGTGCGTATTCGGGATACGCCCAATGCCTTCGCCGCCGTGACATATTCGCTGTTCTTCGCCTCGATCACCGCACTGCGCGCGATGCGTGCGGCCTGTGGCCAGGTGAATGCGGCCAGGATCAGGATGACGGTCCAGATCGTGCGCGAATCGAGCAACTGCATGATGACGATCGCGGCCAGCATCAACGGAATCGCATAGAAGATCTCCGCGATGCGCGATACCACCGAATCGAGCAGCCCGCCGTAGAAGCCCGCGAGGGCCCCGAGTGTGCCGCCGACGAGCAGGAAAACCGTGGTGGCACCCAAGCCCGCCATTACGGAAGCTCGTGCGCCGTAAACGGTTCGGGTGTAGACATCGCAGCCCTGTTTATCGAAACCGAACGGATGTCCGGGCCCGCGCGGATCCATGCTGAAATCGCCGTTGCAGTAGCGCGGATCCTGATCGGAGAACAGGCCGGGCCACAGCACCACGATGGCGATGAAAACGATCAGCACCGCGGCCACGATGAAGATCGGATTGCGGCGCAACTGCCGCCACGCGTCCTGCCAGATGCTGGTCGGCGAACCGGTATCGACGACCTGATCGGTGGCGAGCACCTCGACTTCATCGGGCGGCGCGACGAAATGCTGCTGCCGATCCGGAGCTTTCTTCTCGAGCTCAGGCATATCGGATCCTCGGGTCGAGCGCGGCATAGAGCAGATCGATGATCAGATTCGAGATCAGGAAGATCACGATGAGCACGGTCACGAACGAGACCACCGTAGGCGGCTCACCGCGGGTAATCGCCTGGTACAGCGTCCCACCCACGCCCGGGATGTTGAAGATGCCCTCGGTGACGACCGCGCCGCCGATCAACGCACCGAGATCGGCGCCGAGGAAGGTGATCACCGGAATCATCGAATTACGCAGAATGTGCACGGTGACCACACGTGGGCGACTGAGCCCCTTCGCGGTCGCAGTGCGCACGTAATCGGCGGACATGTTCTCCGCCACCGAATTTCGGGTCAGCCGCAGCACATAGGCGAATGACAGCGACCCGAGAACGAATGCGGGCACGAGCAATTCACCGACGCTCGCCTTACCCGTGACGGTCACCGGCGCGATACCCCACTTCACACCCAGTACGAACTGGGCCAGGAAGCCGATCACGAAGATCGGCACCGCGATGATGATCAGACTGACCACCAGCAGCGTGGAATCGAACAGTTTGCCTTTGCGCAGTCCCGCGATCAGACCGAAGACGACACCGAAGACGCCCTCGATGAGCACAGCCATGAACGCCAATTTGATGGTGATCGGGAAGGCGCGGGCGAGTTCGTCGCGTACCGGTCGACCGGAGAAGGCCGTCCCGAAGTCGAGGGTGAAAATGCCCTTCAGATACAGCAGGTACTGCACGATGAACGGACGATCCAGGTGATAACGCGCACGCAGTTGGGCCTCCACGGCAGGCGTCATCGGCTTGTCGCCGGCCAGCGCGTGGATCGGATCGCCCGGAACTAAGAAGACCAGTGCATAGATGAGCAGCGTCGCCCCGAGGAAGACGGGGATCATTTGGAGCAGACGCCGCACGACATACCAGGCCATTTCATCTCCTGGGTGAGCGGCGCGGTCGTGCCGTCAGAATGTGCGGCACGACCGCGCCGAGCGGCTACTTCTCGATGTTTTCGAAGTCGAACAGACCATTCCAGGCCAGGTCGGCCTTCTTCACCTTGTCCGAACGTCCCGCCGCGGCAAGATAATCGAGCACGGGGATATCGGCCATATCCTTGATCAGCAACGCCTGCGCCTGCGCCACGATTTTGTACGACTCATCCAGGGTCGGCGCCGCCAGAGCAGCGTCGAGCAGGTGGTCGAATTCGGGGCTCTTGTAGTCGACGTTATTGGTCTCGGAGTAGCTGTAGTACTGCGAGGTGAGGAACTGCAGCATGGTCGGGTAGTCGCCCTGCCAGCCGTAGCGGAACGACTTGCCGATCGTCTTCTGGTTCACCAGATCTCGGATGTTCTTGAACGTCGGATACGGCGCGCCGACGGCATCGATACCGAGGGTGTTCTTGATGCTGTTGGCCACGGCCTCGATCCACGCCTGGTGGCCGCCGTCGGAGTTGTAGGCGATTTCGTAACGCCCCGACCACGGCGAAATGGCATCGGCCTGCGCCCAAATCTTCTTGGCCTCTTCGGGGTTGTACTTCAACACCTCCGAGCCGGGCAGGTTGCCGTTGAATCCGGGCAGGGTGCTCGAGGTGAAGTCGCGCGCCGGAATCTTGGTGCCGTTGAAGATGGTGTCGCAGATCTGCTGCCGGTTGATCGCCATCGAGATCGCCCGGCGCCGCAGCAGCCCTTCCTCACCGCCGAAATGCGGGACATTGGCCTGGACGCCGATGTGCTGGTTCTGCGCGGACGGATCCAGGATCGCGCGATCGCCGAGGTCCTTCTTGTACGAAGTCAGCGCGCTGTCCGGAATGGTGTCGAGGGTATCGAGATTGCCTGCCTGCAGATCCGAGTAGGCGGTATCGAACGACTGGTACATGACGAAGCGCAGACCCTTGTTCTTGGGCGCACGGCCGCCCTTGTAGTCCGGGTTGGGCACCAAGTCGATCTTGACGTTGTGCTCCCAGGTCTGGAACTTGTACGGGCCGTTGCCGATCGGGTTCTCCCCGAAGGCCTTCATATCCTTGAACGCGGCGTCGGGCAGCGGATAGAACGGTGCGTAGCCGAGTTCGGTCTCGAAGTCGATGGACGGCGACTTCAGCTCGACGGTGAAGGTTCGGTCGTCGACCACCTTCAGCCCCGACATCGTTTGTGCCGTGGGCTTTTCCGCCGACACCTCGTCGAATCCGACGATCGGGGTGAACGCGTAACTCTGCAGCTGGCCGTTGGTGCCGAGGGCGCCGTAGTTCCAGGCGTCGACGAACGACTTCGCGGTCACCGTGCTGCCGTCGGTGAACTTCCAGTCCGGCTTGATGGTGATCGTGTAGGTCTTGCGGTCGTTCGTCTTGATGGACTCGGCCATCTCGTCGTGCGCAACACCCTTGCCGTCGTAGTACTTCAGACCCGCGAACAGCCGGTCGACGACGCGGCCGCCCATATTCTCGTTGGTATTGGTCGGCACCAACGGATTCTGCGGCTCACCACCGTTCGTGGTGACGATGTCGGCGTCGGCACTATCGCTCGACGAACATGCGGACAGTCCCAGGCTTGTGGCCAGCAGGACTGCCGCGGTCAACGCTGTAGCTCTGTTGAATCTCAACGCGTTCTCCCGATTTCGAGACAGGCGAAGGGGATCCGCGACGACGCATGAGTATCTGCCCAGCGCGCCTCGACTCGATCCGCCTTGGAATGCCTGGGACGTTAGCTATTCGAAGCAGCCTTGTCACCGGATTGACAGAGGTTCGTTCCACTTGTTACCAATCCGGCAACATCGCCGAAACACGCTAAACATTAAGGAGAAGACAGCCATCCGCCGGAAGTATGCCTCCGTTGGGGCTTCCGGTATCCGGAGCTGGTTGGTCTATGACGATAGCTACCGAAGGCTCGGTTTGTCAGCGGATCGCGCAGGATACCCGCCGCGGTGACGCGATGGAAACCCATTGGACACAGCAGGCGCGGGCTGGATCACAGTTGGTTACTGTCGAAATCGACTGCGACTGCCAGCACCACGGGGCTACGTGAGGAAGAGACGAGATGACCGAAACCACCGACCACCGGGACTCGTACCCGCCGACCGCGGAATTCGCCGCGGCGGCGAATGCCGACGCGTCGTTGTACCAGCGGGCCACGGCGGATCGCGACGCGTTCTGGGCCGAGCAGGCCGACCGGCTGCACTGGGAGCAGCCGTGGACACAGGTGCTCGACTGGAGTGACGCGCCCGTCGCGAAGTGGTTCGTCGACGGCAAGCTCAATGTCGCCTACAACTGCGTGGACCGACATGTGCTCGACGGGCACGGCGATCAGGTCGCCATCCACTGGGAAGGCGAACCGGGCGACTCCCGCGACATCACCTACGCCGAACTCCTCGCCGAAGTTTCCCGCGCCGCAAACTATCTGACCGAACTCGGGCTCGAGGCGGGCGATCGAGTCGCCATCTATATGCCGATGGTTCCCGAGGCGATCGTGTCGATGCTGGCCTGCGCCCGACTCGGATTGACGCATTCGGTGGTATTCGCGGGCTTCTCCCCCACCGCGCTGCGCCAGCGCGTCGACGACGCGAGCGCCCGGTTGATCATCACCACCGACGGTCAGTGGCGGCGCGGTAAGGCCGCACCGCTCAAGGAGGCCGTCGACGAGGCGCTCTACGCCAATGGCGATGTGCCGCACACTGTCGAGCACATACTCGTGGTGCGTCGCACCGATATCGAGGTGCCGTGGACCGAGGGTCGCGACCTGTGGTGGCACGAGACCGTCGCGCAGGCCTCCCCAGAACATCAGGCGCAGGCCTTCGATGCCGAGCACCCGCTTTTCATCCTCTACACCTCCGGCACCACCGGTAAGCCCAAGGGCATCCTGCACACCAGCGGCGGATATCTCACCCAGGCGTCGTACACCCACCACAATGTCTTCGATCACAAGGCCGGACAGGACATCTACTGGTGCACCGCCGATATCGGCTGGGTCACCGGGCACACCTACATCGTCTACGGACCGCTGTCGAACCGGACCACCCAGGTCGTCTACGAGGGCACGCCGAACTTCCCGGATGAGCACCGGCACTGGAACATCGTCGAAAAGTACGGCGTCACAATCTATTACACGGCGCCGACGCTGGTTCGCACATTCATGAAGTGGGGTAGGGAGATTCCGGCCGCGCATGATCTGTCCAGCATCCGGGTGCTCGGCAGCGTCGGCGAACCGATCAATCCCGAGGCCTGGCGCTGGTACCGCGAGGTGATCGGCGCGAACACCGCGCCCATCGTGGACACCTGGTGGCAGACCGAGACGGGGTCGATCATGATCTCCCCGCTGCCGGGCGTGACCGCCGCCAAGCCCGGTGCCGCGATGACCCCGCTGCCCGGAATTTCGGCGATGGTCGTCGACGAAGAGGGCAAGGCGGTCGAGCTCGGTGAGACCGAGGCCAACGGCTATCTGGTGCTCGATCAGCCGTGGCCGTCGATGCTGCGCGGCATCTGGGGCGATATGGACCGCTACCGGTCCACCTATTGGGAGCGCTACGCGGAACAGGGCTGGTACTTCGCCGGTGACGGCGCCAAGCTCGATGCCGACGGCGATCTGTGGGTGCTCGGCCGGGTCGATGATGTGATGAATGTGTCGGGTCACCGAATCTCCACCGCCGAGGTCGAATCCGCGCTGGTCGGCCACTCCGGCGTCGCCGAGGCCGCGGTGGTGGGCGCCAGCGACGCGACCACCGGACAGGGCATCGTCGCCTTCGTGATCCTGACGGCCGAGGCCAAGGACACCGGCGATGCGCTGATCGGCGAACTGAAGGCGGAGGTGTCGCGGGAGATCAGCCCGATAGCCCGGCCGCGCGAGATCCACGTGGTGCCCGAGCTGCCCAAGACCCGCAGCGGCAAGATCATGCGGCGACTGCTGCGCGATGTCGCGGAGGGCCGCGAATTGGGCGACACCTCGACGCTGGTCGATCCGAACGTTTTCGAGGCGATCCGGGCCAGCCGCGCCTGAGCCGGCACATCGTAGGGCCGGTGACGGAATTCGTCACCGCCCGTACCCGTTAGAATTGCGTAAGGTGTGCCGGGAAGCCTGGTCGGCATGCGGTCGCGTACCTGAAAGCCGGATCGGTGGGATTGCGCGTCCGCGGTCGGAGTCCACCCTGGCGGAAGGTTTCCCGTGATCACCCAAGTGCGCTCGGAGCTGACCCGGTATCTACGCACCGAAACCGTTGGTGGCGCGATACTTCTGATCGCGGCTGCTGCCGCGTTGCTATGGGTGAACTCGCCGTGGGGCCAGAGCTACTTCACCGTCACCGAGTACGTCCTGCCGATCAAGGCGCTGCATCTGGATCTCACCGTCGCGGACTGGACCAAGGACGGTCTGCTGGCCATATTCTTCTTCGTCGCCGGATTGGAGCTCAAACGCGAGCTGGTGGTCGGCGAACTCGCCGATCCAAAACGGGCCCTACTTCCGATCATCGCGGCGGTCGGCGGCGTGATCACCCCGGCGCTGATCGCATTCGCGGTCGGATTCGGCGTCGACGGGATGGACCGTGGCTGGGCGATTCCGGTGGCGACCGATATCGCGTTCGCGCTGGCTGTGCTGGCCATGACCGGATCCCGGATCCCGGCCAGCGCGCGGGTCTTCCTGCTCAGCCTCGCGGTGGTCGACGATCTGCTCGCCATCATCCTGATCGCGGTGCTGTTCACCACGACGCTGTCGGCGCTGTGGCTGCTGGGCGCGGCGGCCTGCTTCGCGGTGTGGGCGCTGGCCCAGCACAGGCGGATATCCACACCGCTGCTGTATGTGCCACTGGCGCTGGTCTCCTGGTACGCGCTGCACCAGGCGGGCATCCATCCGACGCTGGCCGGTGTCGCGCTCGGTCTGCTCACCAGGGTGCGCAAGGATCCGGGCGAGACCGAAGCCCCGGCAACGCGGCTCGAGCATGTGATCCAGCCGATCTCGGCCGGACTCTGCGTGCCGCTGTTCGCCTTGTTCGCCTCCGGAGTTCCGTTGGACGGCAAGGTTTTCCAGCACCTGTTCAGTGACAGGCTGCCGCTGGCCATAATTCTCGGACTACTGCTCGGCAAGACTGTCGGTATCTTCGGAATCAGCTGGGTGGCAATCCGATTGGGCATTGCGAAGCGTCCGGTCAGCCTCGGCTACCGGGACATGTTCGCCCTCTCGGTGCTCGGCGCGATCGGCTTCACCGTTAGCCTTCTGGTGGCAGAACTCGCGCTGACCGACGTCGGTGACGGCTCGGCCGTCGAATTGGCGAAGGCCGCGGTGTTGGTGACGTCAATGACGGCGTCGCTCGCGGGTTCGGCGCTACTGTTGCGGCGTGGGCGTGTCCACCAGGCGCGGCGGGACGCGCGTGCGATAGAACGAGAGACTGAGGCGGAAGCAGTGCCGGGACAGGGAGAAGGGTCGACCAAGTGAGTTTCGCAAACGGCGGTAACGGGGATGAGTCGCGTCGCGACCGCACTGTCACCTCGATTCCCCTCTCGGACGCCAACCCGGCCGGGTCGGCGAGCTTCGGCACCCTGGTCCGCGATGCCACCGAGCAGATGTCGACGCTGGTGCGGGCCGAGGTGGAGCTGGCCAAGGCCGAGGTGACCGGGGAGATCAAGAAGGGGCTGCAGGGCAGCGTCTACTTCATCCTCGCGTTGACCGTGCTGCTGTTCAGCACCTTCTTCTTTTTCTTCTTCCTCGGCGAGCTGCTCGATGTCTGGCTGGCGCGCTGGGCGGCGTTCCTGATCGTGTTCCTGCTGATGATCGTCGCGACGGCGGTGCTCGCCCTGCTCGGCTATCAGCGGGTCAAGAAGCTGCGGGCGCCGGAGAAGACGATCGATTCGCTCAAGCAGGCGCGCACGGTACTGCCGAGCGGATTCGGCTCGCACGAGGAGCCCCTCGCGCTCGCGGAGCCGACGCAGTCGAAGTCGCGCGGGTAGCGGCCGGAGCGGTACGGCAGCGTCGACTAGGCGGTTAGCCGGACCCCTACTAGGCTCGGTCGGCGTGCCGTCGAACTCGTTTCCCGATCCGTCCAGCGTCCGTTACGACGGTCCGTGGACGCATCGGGACGTGCACGCAAACGGGATTCGGTTCCATGTCGTCGAGGCCGAGCCGGACCGCCCGGACGCACCGCTGGTCGTCCTGCTGCACGGATTCGCCGACCTCTGGTGGTCCTGGCGGCATCAGCTGACCGGACTCGCGGAACTCGGCTATCGCGCGGTCGCGGTGGATCTGCGCGGCTACGGCGACAGTGATAAACCGCCGCGCGGCTATGACGGTTGGACGCTGGCCGGTGATATCGCCGGCCTCATCCGCGCCATGGGCTATTCCGAGGCCACGCTGGTCGGACATGCCGACGGCGGCCTGGTGTGCTGGACCACCGCGGTGTTGCATCCACGACTGGTGCGCTCGATCGCACTGGTGAGTTCCCCGCATCCGGCCGCGCTCAAGAGCGCGGTACTGCGGGACCGGCGTCAGCGGCGCAGCTGGCTGCCGAATTTCCTGCGCTATCAGCTGCCGCGCTACGGCGAACATCTGCTGACCACCGGCAACGGCTTCGAGGTCGAGCGGCTGCTGCGCCAGCGGGTGAGCCGAACCTGGTCGGGCACCGCCGAATTCATCGAGACGGCCGATCGGATGCGCTCGGCCATCCAGATCCCGGGCGCGGCGCACTGTGCGCTGGAATACCAGCGCTGGGCCTTCCGCAGTCAGTGGCGTCCGGATGGCCGGCGGTTCATGGCCACCATGCGAGTGCCGATCCGCATTCCGGTGCTGGCCATGCGCGGTGAACTCGACGGCTACATCCTGCCCGCGACCTTCCAGCGCGGCCGCCGGTTGTCACCGCAGCGGCGACAGGTCGTGATTCCCGGCGCGGGTCACTTTGCGCACCAAGAGAACCCGGAAGCCGTCACGATGGAGTTGGCCAAGCTGCTCGGGTAGCCCGGTTCCAGCCTGGACAATTCGTCGAGCAGCGTGGCCCGGACATGTCGCGAACCTCGGCACTGTGGCCGAGCCGGGCCAGATCGGGGCGACCGGCTCGCATAGTCGGTCGCCCCACCCGGTCTCAGCTCAGTACGCAGGCTCCGGTCTGAATCGGCGTATTCGACCCGGGCGCGGCCACCAATTGCGCACGCACCTCGTTCAGCGTCAGCACATAACCGGTGTCATCGTCGGTGACAGCGGCACCGAAGACCACACCGAGTACCTGCCCCTCGGTATCCACCAGCGGCCCACCGGAATTACCGGCCCGCACCAAACCCCGGACGGTGTAGACCTCACGCTCGACCGTGCCGTTGCGATAGATGGTCGGCCCGGTCAGATCCAGCGTCTCGCGCACCCGAGCCGCGCTGGCCGTGTACGGTCCACCGCCCGGGTAGCCGAGCACGATGGCACTGTCGCCGGAGTGCGCGGCCGAGGGCGCCTGCGGGACGATCGGGGCGGTGAGGCCGGGCACCGCGAGCACCGCGACATCCTTGGACGGATCGAACAGCACCACCGTCGCCTCGAGCGGGCCGCGCGCGGTATCCACGCTGACGCTCGTCGTACCCGCGACCACGTGTGCATTGGTCATCACGCGTTCGGGCGCGATCACGAAGCCCGAACCCTCCAGCGCCCGCTGGCAGCTCGGCGCCACGCCGCGGATGCGCAGCACACTCTGCTGCAGCGAGGCCGCGACCGGGCTGGCGAGCACGCCGGGGTCCGGCGGTTCGACCGCCGCGATCGGCGCGCGACCGAACGGTCCGATGACATCCGGCAGCCCGGAGGTGTTGAGCAGCTTGGAGAATTCGTTCGGCAGCCGCCGCAGCCAACTCGGAGAGACATCGTTGACGTCGGCGAGCACCTTCGAACCGTTGATGGCGGCGGCGATGGCCGGCTGGGACGAGGTGGCCAGCGGCAACGCCAGCAGCCATGCGGTGACCAGCACCGCGACCGCCTGCAGCACAGCGCCGACGACGCTGTCCACACTGCGGGTGAACGGATGCCGCATACCGCCGCGAGCGGCCCGGCCGAGCACCATGCCCGCGACCTCACCGACGATGACCAGCAGCACGATCAACAGCACGCCGGTGAGCACCCGCGGTCTGCCCTCGTTGACATGGATCAGGATGTGCGGCGCGATGAGAATGCCCGCGACCGCGCCGAGTACGACGCCCAGAAAGGCCAGCGCGGAGGCCACCGCGCCCTGCCGCCAACCGGAGGAGGCGGCAAGCAGCGCGAGCAGCACCACCGCGATATCGAGCCAAGCCGATGAACTCATAACGTCATCCCTACGGCCGCCAGCGCGGACTCTAGATCGCGAACATCGCTGTGGTCCCAGTCCCGTTCCCACCCGGCGGTCTTGCAGATGCCCGCCAGAATGCCGCCGGTCAGTCCCCACACCAGCATTCCGTCCACCTGGAATGCCGGACTCTGATAGCCGAGGCTGCCGCGCACCATGAAGCGATTCGCCGGGTCCAGCAGGTCGGCGAGCGGCACCCGCACGACGCGTTCGGTCTCGGTGTGGTTGACCACGTGGACCGCCCTCGGGGTGTGCCAGTAGGCCACCACCGGGGTCACGTCGAATCGGGACGGGGGCACGAAAAGTTTCGGCAGTACCGCAAAGGGTTCGACGCCCGCACGCGCCAGCCCGGTCTCCTCACAGGCCTCGCGCAGGGCGGTATCGATCGGACCGGAGTCGCCGGGATCGACCGCCCCGCCGGGAAAGGCGACCTGACCGCGGTGCTGGCGCATGGTGGACGCGCGCTGGGTGAGCAGCACATCCGCATCGGCGGGCAGCCCGCCCGGCGCCTCGGGATCGGCTTCGGGCGAACCACTGAACAGCACGAGCACTGCCGCCTGCCGCGGTGTGGTGCTGATCGTCATGGCCCGCCGGACCGCCCGCGCCAAGGACAGCGTGTCGGTGGAATCGGTATTCGGGTCCGCCGCTCGGCGCAGCCATTTCGGGATGCTGTCCGGCATGGGGATCTCGGTCATGCCGCAACTCCCAGATCATTCGCGACCGTATCGGCGATATCGTCGACGCCGTTGAAGGCCCGCACCACCACCTCGGCGACCGAACCATCGGCGCGCAACAGCACCGATACCGGTAGCACCGCGGGCGCACCGACCGCGGTTCGCACCTTGGTGCGCGGGTCGAGGACGCCGGGCAACGTCACCCTCAGGTCGGTCAGCAGCGCGAGCGCCCTCGCCTCATCCGGATCGCTGTGCACGGTCAGCACGGTAATCGCGTTTCCGGCCCGTCGCGCGTACTCCTGCACATCTGGCAACTCTTTGGCGCACGGTCCACACCAGTACGCCCACAGGTTCAGCAGTGCCGGTTTGCCCGCGAGTGCGGCCGCCAGGTCGACCGGTTTGCCATCGGACAGACAGGTCAGCGCGAGTCCGGCAAGCGGCCCGCGTCCCACCGCATCCGCCGCGGGCGTCGGGCAATTCGCGAGCCCGGCGGCGGTGCGCGCCTCGACCGATGCGCTCGCAAGGGAATTCGCCGAGTGGTCGCCGCTCATCGCGGTGTCGTCGTTATCGCGGGGCCACAGCGCGACCGCCAAGGCCACCACGGTGATCAACCCTGCCAGCGCCAAACGCGCCGCGACAGGAGTTCGTCTCACCGGCCCACCAGCTCGAGCAGATGCTCCGCCTCCGGACCCTTCACCAGCTTGGCCGCGGTTTCCGGATCGGTCGGCCCGACCCCGAACGACGGGCAGTCCTTGGCCAGAATGCAGACACCGCATGCGGGCTTGCGGGAATGACAGACCCGGCGCCCGTGGAAAATCACGCGATGGGACAGCATTGTCCATTCCTTGCGTTCGATGATCGCGCCGATGGCGTGTTCGACCTTCACCGGATCGTCCTCGGTGGTCCACGCCCAGCGGCGCACCAGCCGGCCGAAATGGGTGTCGACCGTAATGCCGGGCACCCCGAAGGCGTTGCCGAGGATGACGTTGGCAGTCTTGCGGCCGATGCCCGGCAACTGCACGAGTTCGTCGAGGGTGTGAGGCAATTCACCATCGAAGCGTTCGACCAGCGCCTGCCCGAGCCCGATCAACGAACTGGTCTTGTTGCGGAAGAAGCCGGTCGGCCGGATGTATTCCTCCAGCTCGGCGCGGTTTGCCTCGGCGTAGGCGCGGGCGTCCTGATACTTCGCGAAGAGCGCGGGTGTGGTCAGATTCACCCGCTCATCGGTGCACTGCGCGGAAAGTATTGTCGCAACCGCCAATTCGAGCGGTGTGGTGAAATCCAGCTCACAGTGCGCGTCCGGAAAAGCCACCGCGAGAGTGCGGTTCATCCGGCGGGCCCTTCGGGTCAGGCCGAGCTGGGTTTCCGCTTGTCGCGCTCGGGATTTGCGCTTCGGCGCGGGGACCGCGGCGGGTTGCGCATCGGTCGCCTCGACGGCAGGCGCAGGCCCGCTCACGGCAGCAGTGGAGGGGGAGACACGCACGCGTCCACCATACGGAACCACTCCACAACGGTGCCCTCCTAGATCTCTTGCCGTGTTCCATCTGAGACCTAGACCGTGTTTACTGCTCGTCATGCAAGGACTCGCTGTGGTGCTCTTCCCAGTGGTGCTGATGTTGTTTGCACTGGGCATGGAGCGGGTCGAGAATCGGCTCCGCAAACTTCTCGAACCCGACGAAGAGGTTCAGCAGTACCTGGACAAGGCAAGCAACGCCGAAGTGAAGGAGCTGACGAAGCTCGGACTGCCCGCCGCGGTGGCACGGATGCGCAGGCGTCGGTCCCGTGGCGAAGAGCTGGACGTCGCACGCGCCAGCTGAATCCCCTACCAACCCGGTACCTGGCACGCCGCGCAATCGACTCGTTACGTGGTGTCTGTCACTACGCTGCTGTATGCCGCGTAGACTGCGCTGTTGGCCGAATCGCTTCGGTCCAGGACAGAGCCATTTCCCATAAGGAGCACATTCGTGGACGAGGCCCTCGCCAGAGCAGGCATCTTCCAAGGCGTAGAGCCCACCGCGGTGGCGGCTCTCGCCAAACAACTGCAGCCCGTGGATTTTCCGCGCGGCCATGTCATCTTCAACGAGGGCGAGCCCGGCGACCGGTTGTACATCATCACCTCCGGAAAGGTGAAGATCGGACGACGTTCCCCGGACGGCAGGGAAAACCTGCTGACCATCATGGGTCCGTCGGACATGTTCGGTGAGCTGTCGATCTTCGACCCGGGTCCGCGCACCTCGACCGCTACCACCGTGACCGAGGTCCGTGCGGTCACCATGGACCGTGACGCACTCAAGTCCTGGATCGACCAGCGGCCCGAGATCGCCGAGCAACTGCTGCGCGTTCTCGCCCGTCGTTTGCGCCGCACCAACAACAACCTGGCCGACCTGATCTTCACCGACGTCCCCGGCCGGGTCGCCAAGGCGTTGCTGCAGCTCGCGCAGCGGTTCGGCACCCAGGAGGCCGGTGCGCTGCGGGTCACCCACGACCTCACCCAGGAAGAGATCGCGCAGCTGGTCGGCGCCTCCCGCGAGACCGTGAACAAGGCTCTGGCCGACTTCGCGCACCGCGGCTGGCTGCGGCTGGAGGGCAAGAGCGTGCTGATCTCCGACTCCGAGCGCCTGGCCCGCCGCGCGCGCTGACGCATCTGAACGCGAAAGCACGCTGAGTTCAGCTACCAAATGAACTCAGCGTGCTTCGGTGTTTCTAGTTCTGCTCGGCGCGCAGGTATTCCAACTGCGCTTGCACCGAACTGCGTGCCGCCGGCCAGAGCCGCTTGTCGACATCGGCATAGACCTTGCGCACAACCGACATCGCACCCGCGTTCGGTCCCAGCACGCGCAATGCCGCCCGCACCTGATCGAGCCGCTCCTGCCGATGCGCGATGTAGTACCGCGCGATCGGTTCCAGGTCAGGATGATCCGGACCATGTGCGGGTAGCAGCGCGCGGCCCGCACCCGCCTCGACCAGCAAGTCCAGCGATGCCAGGTAATCGGCGAGGGTGCCGTCGGTGGAATCGAGCACGGTGGTGCCGAAGCCGAGGATGGTGTCACCGGTCAACACCGCATCGTCGAGTACGAAACTCACCGAATCCTTGGTGTGGCCGGGGGTGTCGAGGACGGTGATCCGCAGTCCGGCGGCCTCGATCACCTCGCCGTCGACCAGCGGCGCATCCGAACCGCGCAGGAATTCGGCGGTCCTGGCCCGCACCGGCGTACCTGTCAGCTCGACCAGCCGGTCGATACCACCGGTGTGATCGTGATGCCGGTGCGTGATCAGGGTGAGCGCGATATTGCCGTCGGTGAGGCGGGCGAGCGTCTCGCTGTGCGCCTTATCCTTCGGTCCCGGATCGACGAGGACGTATTCCGACTGTCCCGGCGCGCGCAGCAGCCAGGTATTTGTCCCCTCCAGCGTCATCTGGCCGGGATTGTCCGCGAGCACGACCGCCGCGGTCGGCGTGACCTGCCGCAGCCGGCCGTATGCGGGATGGGTGAGCGTCATCGAACCTGTCTAGCGCACTTCGGCGATCAGTTCGACTTCGACGGGGGTGTTGCGGGGCAGTTCGGCGACGCCGACCGCGGAGCGCGCGTGCACGCCCGCATCACCGAAGACCGCACCGAGCAATTCCGAGGCGCCATTGATGACCTGCGGCTGATCGGTGAATCCCGGTGCGGAGGCGACGAATCCGACGACCTTCACGATGCGCACCACCGCGTCGAGCCCGACCAGATCGTGCACTGCGGCAATCGCGTTCAGCGCGCAGAACTTGGCCGCCTCCTTGGCCTGTTCGAGCGAGACCTCCGCGCCGACCTTGCCGGTCGCCGACAGCTGGCCGTCCACGAACGGCAGCTGACCGGAGGTGTAGACCAGCGATCCGGTGCGGATAGCCGGAATGTAGGCGGCGACCGGTGCCACGACCGGCGGCAGGGTCAGGCCGAGCTTGGCGAGGTTCTTCTCCCACTGGGTCATAAGAGCAAGTTCCTTCGGTTACTTGGGGCGCTTGAGGTAGGCGACGTGCTGTTCACCGGTCGGGCCGGGCAGCACGGTCACCAGTTCCCAACCGTCGGCGCCCCACTGGTCCAGGATCTGCTTGGTCGCATGCGTCAGCAACGGAACGGTGGCGTACTCCCACACCTTCGAATCACTCATGGCTGTAACTTTGGCAGCGCCTTCGGCGCTGCGTGTTCGCGGCCCCCCGATGTCTCGCGTCCGACCCTTTCGAGCGACCTGCAAGCAGTCGCTAGCGGCGCCGTCGAGACTCGCGACTTCGTCGCATGCGCTTCGACGACTCGACTGTGTTCTATGGCCGCGCCTTCGCGCGGACGCGAGACGGGCCGCGAACGGTCGCTCGTAAGACTCGCTCCGTTGTGGTCGATAGAGCGGGTATCTCACCTTGCGGCAAACTCTGCAGCCCGCCGTCTGGGACAGAATCGCTGGAAAATGAGGCGCTGACCATATCGCTGGGACGCGACGTCAGAACGGGTTATAGGCTCGCGATCGTGGGAGTACCAACAGCAGTGCCTATTTCGGCGGAGCCAGGGCCGGAAACGGGTTGGCCGGAGCGCGCGGATAAGGCCCGCTTGCACTATGTCTCCGGCAAAGGGGGAACCGGCAAGTCGACGGTCGCCGCCGCACTGGCACTCGCGCTGGCCGCGGGCGGACGGCGGGTGCTGTTGGTCGAGGTGGAGAGCAGGCAGTCCATTGCCCAGTTGTTCGATCTGCCGCCGCTGCCGCCCACCGAAACCAGGATCGCCACCGCTGACGGCGGCGGTGAAGTAGTCGCGCTCGCTCTCGATATCGAGCACGCCTTCCTCGAATACCTCGACATGTTCTACAACTTGGGCTTCGCCGGGCGGGCGATGCGCCGGGTCGGCGCCATCGAATTCGTCACCACGATTGCACCCGGTCTGCGCGATGTCATCTTGACCGGCAAGATCAAGGAATGCGCGGTCCGGGTAGATAAACAGGGCAAGTCCGTATTCGACGAAATCGTCGTCGACGCACCGCCGACCGGACGGATCGCCAGCTTCCTCGATGTCACCCAGGCCATGGTCGAGGTGGCCAAGGGCGGCCCGATCGCCTCGCAGGCCGAGGGCGTCTCGCGGCTGCTGCACTCCGATCAGACGATGATCCACCTGGTCACCCTGCTCGAGGCGCTGCCGGTGCAGGAAACCGCCGACGCCGTCGCCGAACTCACCGCCAATGACCTGCGGATCGGCACCGTCATCGTGAACCGGGCGACCAAGGGCCAATTGCCGGCCGACGTGCGCAATAAAGCCGCACAGGGCGATATCGACCGCGACGCCATTCGCGCCGGACTCACCGAGACCGGAATTTCCCTGTCGGACCAGGACTTCCAGGGCCTGATCACCGAAACCGTCGAGCATTCGGCCACTTTGCGGGCACAGGACGAAAGCGCCGCCGAACTCGCGAAGGTGGATGTATCGCGGATGTATCTGCCCGCGCTCGCCGACGGCATGGATCTCGGTGGCATCTATGAACTTGCCGAACATCTGAGCAAGCAGGGGGTCCGATGAGTAATCCGAATGTGGCCACGCCACTAGATGTTTCGAGCATTATCGCCGATCCCACCGCGCGGGTGGTGGTCTGCTGCGGCTCCGGCGGCGTCGGCAAGACGACCACCGCGGCGGCCATCGGATTGCGCGCGGCCGAGCAGGGTCGCAAGGTCGTGGTACTCACCATCGACCCGGCACGTCGGCTGGCCCAGTCACTCGGTGTCGCCGATCTGGACAACACCCCGCAGCGGGTGGCGCTCGGTCCGGAGGCCAAGGGCGAATTGCACGCGATGATGCTCAATATGCGGCGCACCTTCGACGATATGGTGCTCGAGCACACCAGTCCGGAGAAGGCGGAGCAGATTTTCGCCAACCCCTTCTATCAGACGGTCGCCTCCTCGTTCGGCGG
Source organism: Nocardia sp. NPDC102475 (assembly GCF_055584605.1). Lineage (NCBI taxonomy): Bacteria > Bacillati > Actinomycetota > Actinomycetes > Mycobacteriales > Nocardiaceae > Nocardia > Nocardia sp. NPDC102475. The sequence goes on from NZ_JBVJLS010000010.1 coordinate 161,728, forward strand.
TACGCAGGAGTACATGGCGATGGAGAAGCTCGGTCAGTTGGCCGGGCGCAAGGAGTGGGACCTGATCGTGGTCGACACTCCTCCGTCCCGCAATGCGCTCGATTTCCTCGATGCGCCGCAGCGGCTCGGAAACTTCTTGAACGGCAGGATGATCCGGGTCATCATGGCTCCCGGTCGCGGCGTCACCCGATTGGTGACCGGTGCGATGAGCCTGGCCGTGCGCGGTGTTTCGACCATTGTCGGCGGGCAGATGCTCAAGGACGCGTCGAATTTCCTGCAGTCACTGGAGTCGCTGTTCGGTGGTTTCCAGGATCGCGCGGATCGCACCTACGCGATGCTGTCCAAGCCGGGCACGCACTTCCTGGTGGTCGCGGCGGCCGAACCGGATGCGCTGCGCGAGGCGTCCTTCTTCGTCGACCGCCTCTCGACCGAACGCATGCCGCTGGCCGGACTGATCTTGAACCGGACCCACCCGATGCTCAGTTCGCTGTCCGCCGATCATGCGCTGACCGCCGCCGATCAGCTCACCGAAACCGATCCGCTGACCGCCGCGGTGCTGCGCATCCACGCCCAGCGGGTCGCTACCGCCAAGCGCGAGCAGCATCTGCTGCACCGGTTCACCGGTGCGCATCCGCGGGTGCCGATCACCTCGGTGACCGCCCTGCCCTTCGAGGTCTCCGATCTGGAGGCGCTGCGCGCCGTCGCGGCGCAACTCACCGATGCGCACCCGGTCGAGGTGACCGCCTGAGGCGTTATCGGCGGCGAAATCTATTGAGCGACTGTGTCATTCTGATGTCGGTTTGATATAGACCCATTAACGAAGCTGAGCCCGCAATCGCGGGCTCGGCTTCAGTTCCAGGGTTAGATTGCGATTTGATGTTGACGCTGGGCTTGGAAAAAGTCCGCCCAAGACGTCACCTCCGGGTGCTGCTTGAGCAGCGCACGACGCTGTCGTTCGGTCATTCCACCCCACACGCCGAACTCGACTCGATTGTCGAGTGCATCGGCCCCACACTGCATAAGCACCGGGCAATGCCTGCAGATCGTCGCCGCCTTGCGCTGCGCCGCGCCGCGGACGAACAGTTGATCAGGGTCTACTTCCTTGCATCGGGCCTGGGCTACCCAGGCGATCCTTGCTTCGGCCTGCTCTACGTCCAATCGAGCGATGGGGGTTGTCATGTGCATTTGGTGTGCCCCTTTGCAGTCCGAACACCGGGTCAACGGCGCTCCAGAATCGCGTGTCAGTGTCGCAGCAACCCAAACCCCGCTGCGAACTGCACCACATTCCACTTTGAGTGTTAGCTCTATCACACTGGGTTCTCAATCTAGGTAAAGGTATGGCTTCTGCGCAAGACCGTCCCGAGACTTTTTGGTACGTCCGTCCCTGCAACCGTGATCCAGAACCGGGCGGTCGACTCGACCTGCGGCCCGCCCCTCCGCGACACGCCGGAATCTATCCCGCGACACGCCCAATCCGGCATGCGAACTCCAGGATCCGAGCTACTCGCAAACACACCCGAGAGCGCCAGATCGGCACCCCGTAGTCTGGGTCCGTGCCGATCACACATACGCTCGCGAGGCTGGCCGGCAGCTGCGCGCTGGCCGCCGTGCTCGTCGCCGGGTTGTTGTTCCCTCTCGCAGGCGGTTTCGGGTTCGTCTCCAACCGCGCCGCCGACGCCGTCGACAATGTGTCCGCAGAGCTGGTGGAGGGCACCGCCCCCGCCGTCTCGACCATGGTCGATGCGAACGGAACACCCATCGCCTGGTTGTACGAGCAGCGCCGCTTCGAGGTCCCCAGCGACAAGATCTCCAACGATATGAAGTTGGCGATCGTCTCCATCGAGGATCGGCGCTTCGCCGAGCACGCGGGTGTGGACTGGACCGGGACCATGCGCGCGTTCGTCACCAATACGAGCAGCGGCGAGGTGCAACAGGGTGCCTCCACCCTCGATCAGCAGTATGTGAAGAACTTCCAGCTACTCGTCGTCGCAAAGACCGACGCCGAGCGCCGGGCCGCCATCGAGACCACGCCCGCACGCAAACTGCGCGAGATCCGGATGGCGCTCACGCTGGACCGAGAGCTGACCAAGGACGAGATCCTCACCCGATACCTCAATCTCGTCCCGTTCGGTAACTCCTCCTACGGCATCCAGGACGCGGCGCAGACGTACTTCGGCGTCGACGCCGCGAATCTGAATGTGCCGCAGTCGGCGATGCTCGCGGGCATGGTGCAGTCCAGTTCGAAGCTGAATCCCTACACCAATTCCGAGGGTGTGCTGCAGCGGCGCAATACCGTGTTGGACACGCTGATCCAGAACATCCCCAGCCGCGCCGACGAATTCCGCAAGGCCAAGTCCGAACCGCTCGGCGTGCTCCCCGAGCCCAAGGGCCTGCCGCGCGGCTGCATCGCCGCCAACGATCGCGGCTTCTTCTGCGACTACGCGCTGCAGTACCTGGCCAATGCCGGTATCAGCCGCGAACAGATCAATACCGGTGGCTACACCATCAAGACCACGCTCGATCCGGCTCTGCAGGATTCGGTGAAACGCTCGGTCACCGAGGCCGCGAACCCGAACCTCGACGACATCGCCCAGGTGATGTCGGTGGTCGGGCCGGGACAGGATTCGCATCCGCTGCTCGCGATGGCCAGCAGTCGCACCTACGGCCTGAACCGCGATGCCAACGAAACGGTGCAACCGCAGCCGTATTCGATGGTGGGTGACGGCGCGGGCTCGATTTTCAAGATCTTCACCACGGCCGCGGCCATGGAAAAGGGCCTCGGTATAAACGCCCAGCTCGATGTGCCGGGCCGGTTCGAGGCGAAGGGCATGGGTAACGGTGGTGCGCGCGGCTGCCCACCCGCCACCTACTGCGTGCAGAACGCGGGTAACTACAAGTCGCCGATGTCGGTGACCGAGGCGCTGGCCACCTCGCCGAATACCGCGTTCGTCAAGCTGATTCAGGCCGTCGGGGTCACCCCGACCGTCGATATGGCGGTGCGCCTGGGCATGCGCTCCTACACCGAGGCGGGCAGCTCGGGCCACGGCAACCAGAGCCTGGCGGACATGATCAAGGAACAGAACCTCGGCTCGTTCACCCTGGGCCCGGTCGCGATCAACCCGCTGGAGCTGTCGAATGTGGCCGCCACCTTGGGGTCCGGCGGCCGGTGGTGCCCGCCATCGCCGATCAAGGAGGTGATCGACCGCTCCGGGAAGACGGTGCCGCTCACCCAGCAGGCCTGTGAACAGGTCGTCGATCCCGGACTGGCGAACACGCTGGCCAATGCCATGAGTCAGGACGACATCAGCGGCACCGCGGCCGGCGCGGCGCGGGCGACCGGCTGGAACGCGCCGCTGTCGGCCAAGACGGGCACCACCGAGAGCCACCGCTCCTCGGCGTTCCTCGGCTTCACCAATTCGCTTGCGGCCGCGGCCTACGTCTACGGCGACAGCCCGACACCCGGTGAGATCTGCTCGTTCCCGCTGCGTAGCTGCGGCGATGGCAATCTCTTCGGTGGTAATGAACCCGCTCGCACCTGGTTCAACGCGGTCAAGCCGGTGATCGGGAACTTCCCGCCGCCCGCACTGCCGCCGCTGGACGACAAATATGTGCGCGGGTCCAACCAGGCCCAGGTCCCCGATGTCGCGGGCATGACCCAAGGTCAGGCGACTGCCGCACTGGTCGCCGCGGGCTTCCAGGTCTCGCCGGTGAACGGCACCGGTGCGCCGCCGAAGGGGACGGTGATGGGGACCGCGCCGAATGGGTCGGCGATTCCCGGGTCGGTGATCACGATCTATATCAGCGACGGGACGGAACGGGCACCCGCGCCTGCACCCGGACCGGCGCCCGCGCCCGGTCTTCCGATTCCAGGTATTCCAGGCATTCCGGGATTACCGAGTATTCCGGGATTCCCCGCCCCTCGATAACGCTTCATGAATACGAAAGCCGCCGATCTGGATTCCAGATCGGCGGCTTTCTTCTTTGCGGCTACAGACGCGACTTCACGGCTGCCGAGATGCGAGAGCCGTCGGCCTTACCGGCGGCGATCGCGGTGGCGGCCTTCATGACCTGGCCCATCTGCCGCATGCCCGGGCGCTCGCCGAGTTCCTGGGCGACCTGCGCGATCGCGGTATCGGCGACATCGGCGACCTCGGCGTCGGTCAGCTGCGTCGGCAGATATTCATCGATGATGCGCGCCTCGGCGTGTTCGTTGGCGGCCAGTTCGCCACGCCCGGCCTGGGCATAGACCTCGGCCGACTCGCTGCGCTTCTTCGCCTCTTTCTGCAGTACGGCGATGACCTCGGCGTCGGAGAGCTCACGCGCCTGCGAGCCCGCGACCTCCGCGGTCTGGATGGCGGCGAGCAGCATCCTGAGGGTGGCGAGGCGCAGCGTGTCCTTGGCTTTCATCGCGGCGGTCATATCCGCACGCAGCTGCGATTTGAGTTCCGACATGTGCCACACGGTAGCCGTTTCCCTGTTCGCGGCCCACTACATTTGGTGTCCGACCCGGATTCTGTCCACTCCTCGTAGCGACTGCTTGCAGGTCGCTCGAAACGGCCGGCCGACCGCTTGTGCGGAAACACACTCGGCGTTCCGCACCGGGGTCACCTATGCTGGGCAAATGCCCGTAATCTCGACCTCCGCCATCCGACGAACCGCGTTGGGAGCCGCCGGGGCCGCGGTGGCCGGTATCGGCTACGCCTCGCTGATCGAACGAAATGCCTTCGTACTGCGCGAGGCCACGGCGCCGGTGCTACAGCCCGGCTCGTCGTCACTACGGGTGCTGCACATCAGCGATCTGCACATGATGCCTGGTCAGAAGCTCAAGCAGCAGTGGCTGCGGGAGCTGGATCGGCTGGAGCCGGATCTGGTCGTCAATACCGGCGACAATCTTTCGCACCAGAAGTCGGTGCCCGCGGTGGTTCAGGCCCTCGGCGGATTGCTTTCCCGCCCAGGCCTTTTCGTTTTCGGCAGCAATGACTATTTCGCGCCGGTCCCGAAGAATCCGGCGAAATACTTCAAGAAGGATCACCGGCGGGTGTACGGCGCGCCGCTGCCGTGGAAGGACCTGCGGGCGGCATTCACCGAGCGCGGCTGGCTCGATCTGACCCATGTCCGCCGTGATGTCGAGGTCGCGGGCATTCGAATCGCGAGCGCGGGCGTCGACGATCCGCATCTGCAGCGTGATCGGTACGACACCGTCGCCGGTGCGCCCAACCCGCTGGCCGTGCTGAGTATCGGCCTGACCCACTCGCCCGAACCCCGGGTGCTGGACCGCTTCGCCGAGGACGGCTACGACCTGGTCATGGCCGGACATACGCACGGCGGCCAACTGTGCCTGCCCGGATACGGTGCGCTGGTCACGAACTGCGGTATCGATCGCTCGCGGGTGAAGGGTTCGTCCAAGTGGGGCGCGCACACCCAACTGCACGTCTCCGCGGGTCTTGGCACCTCGCCGTGGGCGCCGTACCGCTTCTGCTGCCGCCCCGAGGCGACGCTGCTGACCCTGGTCGCCGCACCGCCGAAACGTCCCAATGCCGATAGCGGACAGGGCGTTTCACCGTCGGAAGCCATCGCCCGCTGAGTTCGGCTAAGAGCGCATCTGAGAACTCTGTCGGTGCGGACATCCGATAAGGATGGTGTCGGGAACCATCGATAAGGGGTTTCCAGACACGCTGTAAGGTCCTGTGCCGAGACTGACATCAGGCAGGGGACAGTGTGAGTGATTTCGACGACCGGCGCGAACCCGGTACGCCGTATCAGCAACAGCCTTATGGGACAGAGCAATTCGGCCCTGCGCTGGGACGGCCCGGATCCGGGCAGTCCACTCCCACGCAGTCGGGGGCCGACGCAACGCACGGCACATTCGGGGCGCCGGTCGAGCTCGATCCGGCCGCACTGTCGCCGTTCGGCCCCGAACCGACGGCCACACCGTGGAACGGCGGCGTCGCACCGGCCCTGCCCATGCCGTGGCAGCCCGAGCAGCAAACGGCAAGTGCCCCTGGTCAATTCGATCCGACCCTGCAGTGGGCGCCGCAACCCGCTTCGGCATGGCAGCCGGGCTCGGCGACGCAATTCCAGCCCGGCGCAACACCATCCGGACCGCACGGCGGTATGCGAGCTCCCCATGGCCCGGGCGGTGGCTCCAATGCGTTCTTCGGTGACCGATTCACCGCGGACCTGGCCGCCGCGTCGAGCGCGAACCGACCGAGTCGCGGGCGCCGCACCGCATGGATCGCCGCCGCGATCGCGACGCTCGTGGTCGCGGGCGGAGCGACGGCGGCGATCGTCACGGCCAACCACGGCTCGGACGACACCGCGGCGCAGAACCCGGTTCCGTCGATGGTGAGCGCACTGACCCCCACGGGTTCACATACATCGCCCCAGCCGACCACCACCAAGCAGGCCCCCGCCAATAACGAAACCCCCGTCATACCCGGTTACCAGGTCGTGGTGGCCTCGGACCTCGGGGCCGCCTATGACGTACCCGCCGACTGGACGGTCGCCCCCGACGGCAAGGTCGGCGGCTTCGGCGATCCGCCGGACGCGGTCACCGGCAAGGGGCTGGCCACCGAGGGGAAGGGCTACTGCCCCGGCTCGACCCGCACCGTGGCCTTCCTGACCGGCTCCAAGGACACCGATTCGGCAACCGCCGCAACCGAACTCGGCACCAGGACCGCCAAGATCGCCTACACCAACTCATCGGGTGGTACCCCGGGCGCCGCGCAGCCGCTCCGCTCGCTCGACGGCTCCCAGCAGGGCATGTTCGTGGAGACCAAGGGCACCGCGACCAAGGTCAATCCGGGCTGCGCGACCGAGTACTCCGTCTATACCTTCGCCACCCCCACCGATAGCGGCAATTTCGTCATGGTGATCGCGGCCGACACCGGCGTCCCCAATGCCGTCGACGCGGCCACCGCGATGCGCATCTTCACCAGCATTCGCCCCCATGGAGGGTGATTGACCTGCGGGTTTAACGTCTGGACGTGAGCTGTTGTAAGCTACTCCAGGTTCGCTTCACGGGGTGTGGCGCAGCTTGGTAGCGCGCTTCGTTCGGGACGAAGAGGTCGCAGGTTCAAATCCTGTCACCCCGACTCGTGGTTGAGACGAACGGTTCCGCCCCCGGCCCGCACAGGTCGGGGGCGGAGCTGTTTTCGCTGGTTGGTCCGGCGTCGGCCACCACACCGCGCAGGCAATGACCGCTAGTAGCCCGCAGACCAGGGCGAGCAAGCCAACGATCACGAACGCATCCATCCATACCTCCCGAGACTTCTCGTAGGTGCACCCGGCGTCGCGACCGATCGGCACCGACCGGCACGGGAGTGCCCGGCTGTCATCAGCCTGCTGGGACAATGTGTCCTGCGGTGGTGCGGCGACGTTGCCAAGTGTTGCTGTCTGCTCCCCCTCACTGTGCACCGCCTGTGCGAAATTCCGGAAGGCGGCACGCCGAAGGAATGCGCGATGGTTCCGATATGTCCCCGGTCGTCCGATATGGGCGGTGAGCAGACTCTTACCGCTTGCTAACCTGCGGTCATCTCGATGAAACGCAAGGTCCATAGCGTATACACACATGTCGACAAGGCTGGCCACACTGGCGGATGCGGCGGGACGACCGCTGCGGGATGTTGTTTATACGACTTTGCGCGCCGAGTTGATGAACGGGGATATCCGATTCGGCGAGCGCCTGACCGAGCCCAAGCTGTCGACCCGGTTCGGTATCTCGCGGACGCCGGTCCGGGAGGCACTGACCATGCTGTGCTCGGACGGACTGTTGCAGCGGGAGGAATACGGCTTCACTCCGGTGCGGCCAAGCATTCCGTTGATCCGGGACCTGTACGAGCTGCGAATCACCTTGGAGCTCGGTGGAATTCAGCGCGCCATCGACAATCCGGCGGTCGTGCACGATCATGCGTTGCTGGCGGCCGAGCGCGAGGCCTGGCTGGCCCTGCGTGCGGATCCGCCCGAGCAGGAGCCCGGTTTCGTGGTGCGCGACGAGGAGTTCCACGTCACGCTGCTGACGGCGGCGGGCAACGCCGAGCTGGTGCGCTCGCTCAAGGCGGTGAATTCGCGGATCCGGCACGTGCGGATGTACGACTTCATGGTCAACAACCGGATCGAGACCACCATCGCCGAGCATCTGGGAATTCTGGATGCCGTGCTGGCACAAGATCTTCCGCTGGCATATCGGCTGCTGCACACACACATCGGGGAATCGCTCGATGTCGTTCTCGATCGGGTCACGCGGGCCATTGCCGCGATGTCCTTGGCAACTGAATAGGGAGTTTCCGGTGACACTGGAATTCGATACGGTTCTGGTCGCCAATCGCGGCGAAATCGCCTGCCGGATCATGCGAACGGCGCGCGCGGTCGGTCTGAAAACCATCGCCGTGTACTCCGACGCCGATGCCGGTGCGGCACATGTCGAAATCGCCGATGTCGCAGTACATCTTGGGTCGAGTCCGGCGGCGGAGTCGTACTTGCGAGCCGACCTCGTTGTCGAGGCGGCGCTGTCGACGGGTGCGGGCGCGATTCATCCCGGATACGGATTCCTTTCGGAAAACGCGGATTTCGCCACGGCGGTGACCGATGCCGGAATCGCGTTCGTCGGGCCGACGCCGGAGCAATTGCGCGTCTTCGGCGACAAGCACACCGCTCGCGAGACGGCCGAAGCCGTTGGGGTGCCGCTGATTCCGGGTAGTGGACTGCTCGAATCGACCGAGCACGCGGTGGCCGAGGCCGAGCGCATCGGCTATCCGGTAATGCTCAAGGCGGCCGGTGGCGGCGGTGGTATCGGCATGCAGGCCTGCGGTAATGCCGATGAGCTGCGGTCGGCGTATCTGCGCGTGCAGCGTCTGGCCGCGACGAATTTTTCCTCGAATGGTGTTTTCCTGGAGCGGTTCGTGGCGCGGGCCAGGCATATCGAGGTACAGCTGTTCGGTGACGGTTGCGGGCGCGTGGTGAGCCTCGGCACCAGGGATTGTTCGCTGCAGCGGCGCAATCAGAAGGTCATCGAGGAAGCGCCCGCACCCGGACTCGCGCCGGAGCTGTCGGAGCAGTTGCTCGCGGCGTCGCGGGAGTTGGCCAGGTCGGTAGGGTACCGATCGGCGGGCACGGTGGAGTTCGTCTACGACGTCGAGCGCGGTGCGGCCTCGTTCCTGGAGATGAACACCCGGCTGCAGGTCGAGCATCCGGTGACCGAAGCGGTGACCGGAGTCGATCTGGTCGAGTGGATGCTGCGGCTGGCGGGCGGGGACAGCTCGATGGTCGACGAACTGCCCGAGACCGGACCGGCGATCAGCGGATGGGCCGTGGAGGCGCGAGTCTATGCCGAGGATCCGGGACACGAGTACCGGCCGAGCGCCGGGTTGATCACGGCCGCGACCTTTCCGGTGGATGCGGCGGTTCGCGTCGATACCTGGGTCGCGACGGGCACCGAGGTCAGTCCCTACTACGACCCGCTGCTGGCCAAGGTGATCGCGTCGGGGACCACTCGCGACGCGGCCTTCGCGGGATTGAGCGATGCGCTGGCCGCGACCAGGATCTACGGGGTCCAAACGAATCTGCCCCAGTTGCGGGCCGCGAGTGCTGATTCCGTGGTGCTCGACGCGGACCACGTCACGACGACACTGGCCGATATCCGACCCGCCGGCCATCGCATCGATGTGCTGCGTGGTGGCACGATGACCACGATCCAGGATCATCCGGGACGAATCGGCCTGTGGCAGGTCGGAATTCCGCCGTCGGGTCCAATGGACGACCTGTCGTTCACCCTGGCCAATATCGCCGTCGGCAACCCCGCAGGTGTGCCCGCGCTGGAATGCACGCTGCAGGGTCCACAGGTGCGTTTCGCCGATACGACCGTGGTCTGCGTGACGGGTGCTTCGACGCCGGTCACGGTGGATGGACAGCCGGTCCCGATGTGGCAGCCGGTTACCGTCCCGGCCGGGTCGGTGCTCGATATCGGCGCACCGTCGGACGCCGGATTGCGCACCTACCTCGCGGTGCGCGGCGGCATCGATGCGCCGCTCTATCACGGCAGCGCCGCCACCTTCACCCTCGGCGGCTTCGGCGGCAGCACCGGTAAAGCCCTTGTCGCAGGGGATGTGCTCGGAATCGTCCGGAATCGGCCCGAACTCGCTGAACCACAAGCGGTTCCGCTCGACGAGCGACCCGAATTCACGCACGTCTGGCAATTGGCCGTGGGTATCGGACCGCAGACCGCACCCGCCTATTTCACCGATGCGGATATGGACCAATTCTATTCGCACCCTTGGAAAGTCGGCAGTCACGCGAATCGCACCGGCATTCGGCTGGAGGGGCCGAAGCCGACCTGGTCGCGCACCGACGGTGGCGATGCCGGATTGCATCCGTCGAATCTGCACGACAACCCGTACAGCGTCGGAACATTGAATGTGTCCGGTGATACCCCGATCCTGCTCGGCCCGGACGGTCCGAGCCTCGGCGGCTTTGCCTGCCCGCTCACTGTGATCTCGGCGCATCGCTGGAAACTCGGCCAGTTGCGTCCCGGCGATACCGTTCGCTTCGTGCCCGTCGACGATGACCGGGCCACCGCGCTGCGCCGTTCGAATACCGCCCGTGCCAAGGCCGAAGCCCCAACTGCGGCGCTGAGCCTGCGCACCGGTTCCCGCGCGCCGGCCGGACTGGACGATCGCGGCATCCTCGGCGCCGCTGCCGCGGGTGCGGATCGCCCGCAAGTCGCCTATCTGCGCGGCGGCGATGACAATATTCTGGTCGAATACGGCGAGATGGTGCTGGATCTAGGCCTGCGCATGCGGGTGCACGCACTCGCCGAGGCGCTGGCGGGCACCGGACTGCCCGGCATCATCGATGTGACACCAGGTGTCCGTTCGCTGCACATCCACTTCGATCCCGAAGTGCTGACGCAGCATCGGCTGCTCGGCACGCTGACCGACCTCGAATCCGAACTGCCCGCAACCCATGACCTCGTGGTGCCCAGTCGCACGATTCGATTGCCGCTGTCGTTCGACGATCCCTCGATTGCCGAGGCCATCGATCGATACCGCAGCGGGGTCCGCGATACCGCGCCGTGGTTGCCTTCGAATACCGAATTCATCCGCCGCATCAATGGACTCGACAGCGTCGAGGATGTGCGTGCCGCGGTCTTCGATGCCGAGTACCTGGTACTCGGCCTGGGCGACGTCTATCTCGGTGCACCGCTTGCGGTACCGCTCGATCCGCGACACCGGCTGGTCACCACCAAATACAACCCGGCGCGCACCTGGACACCAGCGGATGCCGTCGGCATCGGCGGCAAGTACCTCTGCGTCTACGGCATGGCGTCACCGGGCGGCTATCAGCTGATCGGCCGGACGGTGCCGATCTGGTCCAGCTACCGGCAATCCGCACCGTTCGAAACGGGCACCCCGTGGCTGTTTCGATTCTTCGACCGCATCGTCTGGGAGCCGGTGACTCCCGAGCAACTGCTCGAACAGCGCGCGGCGGCCGCGGCCGGACGTTTCGACGCCGAGGTCAGCGATGGCACCTTCGCACTCGCCGACCATTTGCGAATGCTCACCGAAAATGCCGAAGCCATAGCGGAATTCGAAACCAAGCAGGCCATCGCCTTCGAGGCGGAGAAACAGGCCTGGCGCGCCGCGGGGGAATTCGAGCAGAGCACGATCGTCGAGAGTGTGCTGGAACCCGCTACCGACCCACTGGCCGGATTGCCGCAGGACGCAACGGTGGTCACCGCACCGATGATCGGCAATGTCTGGCGGGTGGAAATCGAGGTGGGCCAGCGTCTCGACGCGGGCGATCCTGTTGCCATCCTCGAGGCGATGAAACTCGAATTGCCGGTGCACAGCCCGGACACCGGCACGGTACTGAAGGTACTGGCCACCCCAGGCGCGAAAGTGGAACCGGGAACCCCCCTAGCAGTGATCGGAGCCGCCGAATGACCGCAGGCGTCCTAGGCAATATCGAAGTCCATGGCACGCCGACCGCGCGGGTCGCGGCCGCGTACCGGCGCATCGCGGAGGTCGATCGGCCGGAGGTGTGGATCACGCTGCGTGCCGAGGCCGATGTCGCCGCCGAGGCCGCCGGCGTCGAACAGCGGCTCGCCGCGGGTGAATCCTTGCCGTTGGCAGGGGTGTTGGTCGCGGTGAAGGACAATATCGATGTCGCGGGACTGCCGACCACTGCGGCCTGCCCCGAATTCGCCTACACCGCCGAGGTCACCGCGGCGGCGATCGAGCGCCTCATCGCGGCGGGCGCATTGGTTCTCGGCAAGACCAATCTGGATCAGTTCGCAACCGGACTCGTCGGTACGCGCAGCCCATACGGCGCGGTTCGCCATGCGCACGATCCGGAGTTGATCTCCGGCGGGTCCAGTTCGGGATCGGCGGTCGCCGTAGCTCTCGGTATTGCGGATGTCGGAATCGGTACGGACACAGCGGGTTCCGGACGCGTTCCGGCGGCACTGCACGGAATCGTCGGTATCAAGGCCAGTTTGGGGATCATCCCGGCACACGGGGTGGTTCCGGCATGTGCGGACTACGACGCAGTGACCGTTTTCGCCACCGACCTGGACAGCGCGGTCGCGTCGGCCGCGGTCATGGCCGGACCAGAGCCTCGGGATCCGCGCAGCCGGTCCTGGCCCGCCGATGTTCCGCTCGCCGCACCGCAGACTATCCGACTGGCGATCCCGCGCTCCGCGGATCTCGTCGCGCTCAGCGATTCGTACCGAGATGCGTTCGCCCGCACCGTATCCGCGGTGACGAGCGCCGGGATAACGACCGAGGAGGTCGATATCTCGGGGATGCTCGATGCCGCGCTTCTGCTCTACGACGGCGCGATCGTCGCGGAACGCTATGCGGCCGTCGGCGCATTCCTCGATATCGCGCCGGCGAGCGCCGATCCCACCGTGACGGCCATCATCAATGCGGCGCGAGCAACGACCGGCCCCGGATTCGCGGCCGATCTGGATACCTTGGCCCGAGCCAAGGCTGCGGCGGCGGTGACTTTGCAGGGATTCGCCGGGCTGCTGTTGCCGACGACCACCGAGCATCCGAGTATCGCTGCGGTACAAGCGGATCCGTTCGGCATCAACCGACGGATGGGCACCTTCACGAACTTCTGCAATATCCTCGATATGGCGGCCGTCGCCGTCCCCGGCCTACCCACCGCGGCCGGCGCGCCCTTCGGCGTGACGGTCGTGACGCCCGCCTTCGCCGATCAGGTCGCCGTCGACATCGCCGCCCGCATCATCGGCGCGGACAACGCCCCGGCACTGGTCGAAGACGGTGTCGAGCTGGCCGTCTTCGGCGCGCACCTGCGCGGTCAGCCGCTGCACTGGCAGTTGGAGGAGATCGGCGCGCGGTTCACCGGCGAGATCCGCACCACCGACGCCTACCGCCTGACCGCGCTCGACACCACACCCGCGAAACCTGGACTGGTGCGCCACGGCCCGGGACTCGGTGCGCCGATCCTCGGCGAGCTGTTCCGGGTATCGGCGGCGGGACTCGGCCGCTTCCTCGCCACGCTGCCCCCGCCGATGGCGCTGACCAGTATCGAACTATCCGACGGACATACGGTCATCGGCTTCGCCTGCACTTATGACGCCGCAGGTACTGCCACTGATATCACCTCCTACGGCAGTTGGAAGGCCTACTTGCAGCACTAGAACCAGCCGCTGGCTCAAACGTCTTACACATTTGTTCTAGACAAACGTGCAGCACGTCTGTTAGACATATGTGCAAGACATTCGAGCCAGTGAGGAACAGATCATGAGCAACACCAACCCCGCCACCAACCGCCCGCGGGTCCTCGTCTGCGGCGGCGGCATCGGCGGCAATGCCGTTGCCCTGCAACTGCTCCGGGCCGGGATCCGGGCCACCGTGGTCGAGCGGGCGGCCGCGCCTCGCCCCGGCGGGCAGGCTGTGGATCTGCGCGGTCCGAGCGTCGAGGTGGCGGAGCGGATGGGGCTTATGCCGGGTATTCGCAAATCCCAACTGGACGAGCGCGGCATGGTTTTCGTGGACAGCGAGGGCAAGGAACTGCTGCGCATGGCCGCGGAGGTTTTCGAGGGTAAGGGCGCGGTCGCCGAGATCGAGATCACCCGCGGCGACCTGAACCTGGTGCTGCTCGATCTGCTCGACGAGGCGGGCGGTATCGATTACCGCTACGGCGAATGGGTTACCGAGATCAGCCAGGACGACGCGGGCGCCGATGTCACCTTCGCCTCCGGCAGCACCGAGCGGTTCGACATCGTGATCGGCGCGGACGGGCTGCATTCCTCGACCCGGCGCCTGGTCTTCGGCCCGGAGGAGGATTTCTCCACCTATCTCGGCGGCTACATGTCCTTCTTCACGCTGCCGACGCCCGACTATGCGGAGCAGCATTGGATCGCGATGAACTCCCTGGTCGGCGCGACCGGTGTGGGCCTGCGCCCGGATGCCGATCCGGCCACCTGCAAGGCGCTGGTCGTCATTCGCGACGCCGCGAATCCGGCGCTGCGTCGCGATGTCGCGGCGCAGCAGCAGCTCATTCGCGAGCGGCTGGCCGATGGCGGCACGATCGCAAGCACCGTGCGCGATGCCATGTCCACCGCCGACGACTTCTACTTCGACGAGTTGGCCCGCATCGACGTCCCGAACTGGTCCAAGGGCCGCGTGGTGCTGCTCGGCGACGCGGGTTACTGCGGTTCGCCGCTCACCGGGCAGGGCACCGCGATGGCACTGGTCGGCGCGTACGTCCTCGCCGGTGAAATCGCCGCGCACGCAACCGATCCCGAAGAGGCGCTGGCCCGCTACGAAGAGGTGCTGCGGCCGTTCGTCGCCACCGCGCAGGAGCTGCCGCCGGGTGGTCTGCGCTCGATGACGCCCCAATCGCGGTTCGGCATTCGCGCGGGTCTGTTCGTCAGCAGACTGATGACCACCAAGATCATGAAGCCGCTCATGATGAAGATGCTCACCAAGACCGAGAGCTACGAACTGCCCGATTACTCGGTCCAGACGGTCGGCTGACCGCTCGAGGCCCGGCCGGGCCGGTCACCCCTCGTGAACCGGCCCGGCCACATACACCCTTGGATGGGATCGTCGGCACGCACCGAATGGTTACCTTCGGCAGCGGCGACGGATTCGCCGGTCAGCTCCGGGAAGAGCCATCCGAAGTGGTTGCCCCCGATAGAGCGCCAGCGGGCCGGTCACCCCTCGTGGACCGGCCCAGCTGGCACTACCCCCGTGACGCGACCTGTTACCCCTCGTGAACAGGTCGAGTCCGGTTCCCCACCCCCGGTGGTGGCTTGTGTTGCGGTGTTGACACAAACAATGCCGTCGCGGGCTTGTTGGGCACTTAAGAAGACCTTGCAGGAACAAAACCGCAGGTAGTCGCATTATTTGTGGAAGATCCCGATAAGTTTGCGGCGCGGTGGCGCGAATCGGCGGATGATGGAGCATGAGGGCGCCAAGAAGAATGGGAGCGGCGATGGAAACCGTGGTTGTCTGGGTGCTGGCCACACTGCTCTATTGGTGGGGCCTGTTGTAGTTCCGAGCCCTGGGGCCCGTGGATTCCCCCATAACGAAAAACTCCGCCTCCGACCGAAATGGTCAGGGGCGGAGCTGTTTTCGGACCTGAGTTATCAGCCGTCCAGTCCGGTGCGGACACCTTCCTCGATACGCTTGCCGAGCTCGGCGTCCACGTTCTTCCAGTATTCGAAGACCCGGGACAGCACCGGCTCGCGCACACCGCCGAGCACATGGCCGACGATATTGTCCACTAGGCGATCTCGCTGCTCGTCGTCGAAGACCTCACGGACCAGGGTGCCCGCCTGGGTGAAATCGCCGTCCTGGGCGTGCTCGATATAGCCCGCGCGTACGACGGCCGGGTCGAACTCCCACACGCCGCCATCGGGTGCCCGCTCCGGATCCGCATGCGGGCCACCGAACGAATTCGGCGCGTAGACAGGCACATTCGCGTCGTTGTAGTCGTAGCGCATCGCGCCCTCCTTGGAGTAGGAGTTCACCTCCGCGGCACGTGCGCGGTTCGGCGGCAGCTGCGCGTAGTTGGTGCCGACTCGGTAGCGGTGCGCGTCCGCGTAGGCGAACACCCGGCCGAGCAACATTTTGTCGGGCGAAAAGCCTATGCCTGGAACGACATTCGAGGGTTCGAAGGCGGCCTGCTCGATATCGACGAAGTAGTTGCCAGGATTGCGGTTCAGCGTCCACTTGCCGACCTCGATCAGCGGGTAGTCCCGATGCGACCACACTTTGGTCAGGTCGAACGGGTTGAAGCGGTAACCCTCGGCTTCGGCGACCGGCATGACCTGCACGTACAGGGTCCAGCTCGGGAACTCGCCACGCTCGATCGCCTCGTAGAGATCGCGGCGGTGATAGTCGGCGTCCGCACCCGCGAGGCGGTCGGCCTCGGCCTGGGGCAAGTAGTCGATGCCCTGATCGGTCTTGAAGTGGTATTTCACCCAGAAGCGCTCGCCCGCGGCATTTATCCACTGGTAGGTGTGCGAGCCGTAGCCGTTCATATGACGGTAGGTCTTCGGGATGCCGCGGTCGCCCATCAGCCAGGTGACCTGGTGCGAGGTCTCCGGACGCAGGGTCCAGAAGTCCCACTGCATATTGTGATCGCGCAGGGCGCTGCCGGGCAGGCGCTTCTGCGAACGGATGAAGTCCGGGAACTTTATCGGATCCTTGATGAAGAAGATCGGGGTGTTGTTGCCGACGAGGTCGTAGTTGCCGTCCTCGGTGTAGAACTTCACCGCGAAACCCCGTGGGTCGCGCCAGGTGTCGGGGCTGCCCTGTTCGCCAGCGACGGTGGAGAACCGCGCCAGCGATTCGGTCCGCGCGCCCGGCTGGAAAAGCTTGGCCTTGGTGTAGCGACTCACGTCATTGGTCACCAAAAGCTCGCCGTATGCGCCTGCGCCCTTGGCGTGCACGATCCGCTCCGGCACCCGCTCCCGGTTGAACTGGGCGAGCTTTTCGATGAGGTAGTGGTCGTGCAGCAGGATCGGACCCTGGGTGCCCGCGGTGAGCGATTCGTTATCGCTCGATACCGGCGTTCCGGTGTTGGTGGTGGTCGGCTTGGTCATCGGCAGCCTCCTTCGCTGAATGTGTACGGCAGGTCGGGCACAGACCCCAGAAGACGACCTCGGCCTCGTCGATCACGAACCCGTGCGCGTCCTCGGGTTCCAGGCAGGGGGCGGTGCCCACGACACAGTCGATATCGACGACCGTGTCGCAGCTTCGGCACACCAGGTGGTGGTGGTTGTCCGCGACCCTGGCCTCGTACAGCGCGGGCGAACCGGCGGGTTCGATGCGCCGCAGGATTCCGGCATTCACGCAGGCCCGGAGCACGTCATAGACAGCCTGCGTGGATACCGAGCCCAGGGTTTCGCGGACAGCGGCGGCCACCCGATCGGCATCCGAATGCGGTCGGGCCGCCACCGCAGCCAGCACCGCGACCCGTGGGGCAGTAACCCGCAGACCGGCCGCACGCAAGCGTTCGCGCGGATCGGTGAGGTCGGTGTGCATGCATTCGATGGTCACGCATTTTCTGGAATTAGTCAAGAGTTTGGGTAGATCCAGAAAAGAATCTTGTCGCGCGAGTAAGCCAGCGGATGTGGCGGCGGTTACGGAAGACGCGGGCGGCTGGGTGCTTCAAGCGGGACGCCGATGCCGCGCACACCTGGGCGCCGATGCGCATGCCTCCGGGGGCACGGGTGTCGCACACCTGCAGGCACAGGTGTCGCACACCCGGGGGCGCAGACGACCCACACCGCTTCAGGGGACGCCGGTGACGCACACCGCAGAACGCACACCGTCGGCGCAGACGACGCGCAGCTCCAGGGGGACGCGGTGACGCGCACCTCCGGGCACGAGGATGCCGCACACCCCCAGGACGCACCCGCCACACACCCCGGCGCAGACGACGCACAGCTCCAGGGACGCCATAACCCACACACCGATAAGACGGGAGATCCGCACACCCCGGGGCGCAGACAACGCGCACTCCTAGGACGCAGACGACGCGCGGTTCCAGGACACAGACGATGGCGCCCTCCGCCGGATGGAGTGTGGGTTGGTGCGCCCCGAGTGGCTCGGCCGGGCCTGTTTCAGGAGCGGAACTTCTTGGCTCGCATGTACTTCGCGAGTTCGTCGTACGTCCCGTCGTTATTGGCGAATTCGATTACGTTGCGGGCGGATTCGAACCAGGGGCCCGCGCTCGGCTTGATCTGGCTCAGCGCGACTTCGATATCGGCCATACCGACCGGGCGCACGGTGCCGGTGCTGATCGAGTCGGCCATCGCCAATTGTGTTGCCGAGGTACAGATGTGGGCCAGGTCCGCACCGGAGAAGCCGTCGGTGCGCCGCACGATCGCCGGGAGATCGATGCCCGCGACCGGACGCTCCTTCAGGTGGTAGTGCAGGATCGCCCGGCGCGCGTCCGAATCCGGCAGGCCGACCAGGATCATGCGGTCGAACCGGCCAGGGCGGCGCAGGGCGACATCGAGGTCCCACGGGTGGTTGGTGGCGCCGAGGATGTAGACGCCGTCGTTGCTGTGGGTGGCCGAATCCATCTCGTTGAGCAGCTGATTCACCACATTGCGCATCCAGGCCGAACCCGACATCTGACTGCGCTTGTGCCCGAGTGCGTCGACCTCGTCGAGGAACAGTACGCAGGGCGCATTGCGGCGGGCCATTTCGAAGACCTCGTGCAGATTGCGCTCACCGGAACCGTGATAGATATCGAGGATGTCGGCGATCTCGATCGGGTAGAAGTTCGCACCGAGTTCACCGGCGACCGCCGCGGCGATGAAGGTCTTACCGCAGCCGGGCGGGCCGTAGAGCAGCAGTCCGCCGCGCGCGGAAGTGCCGAAAGCCTTGGCGAATCCGGGATTTCGGATCGGACCGAGCAGGGTGAGTTCGAGCTGACGCTTCACATCCTGCATGCCGCCGACGTCGGCCAACTTGACGGTGGGCTTTTCGAATATGCCCACATCGGAGTCGGTGACGAATTCGCGCGGCCCCTCATCGATGAATGCGGGGGCGATGATATCGCCGACCTGCTCTTCAGCGGCCGCCCAATCATATTGCGACGGATTGTCTTTCGCCTCATCCGCTGTCGAGTCGTTTGGCGTGGTGTTGCTCGGCGTCGGCTCGCTCGACGTCGGCTGGCTCAGCGTGGGTTCGCTCGACGTCGGCTGGCTCAGCGTCGGCTCGCTCGGCAACGGCTGACTCAGCGTCGGCTCGCTCGGCAACGGCTGACTCAGCGTCGGCTCGCTCGACGACGACTGACTCAGCGTCGGCTCGCTCAGCGACGACTGACTCAGCGTCGGCTCGCTCGACGACGACTGACTCAGCGTCGGCTCGCTCGACGACGACTGACTCAGCGTCGGCTCGCTCGACGACGGCGGGCTCAGCGTCGGCTCGCTCAGCGTCGGCGGGGTCGGTACAGCGGGCATCGCACCACTTGCGAGCGCCATCGTGCACTGCTGCAACAGCTCCAGCACCCGAGCATGTCCCGGTTCCTGACCGAGGGCGGTCGCACACTGGGCCAGCGCCTCGGCATGGCGGCCACGATCGATCAGCAACTCGATCACCCGCACCCGCAGCGTGAGTACCTCCGGACTGCGCTCCAACGCTGCCAGCATTTCGGCCAGAACCAGATCATCGGACACGCCGATCCCCCTCTTCACCTCGTGAGCCCGTTGATTCTAGATTGCGGTACGCGAGTCCGTACCGGCCCGAACCATCCCCCGCGGGACCTGCCCGTCGAGCGGCCATGCCGCATCTGATCGCGGTCGCGGGGTGCGGCGGCGTGCCTCCCGCAGTTCCGCCTGTGCATATCCGGTCCCGAGTGCGAAGACGCCGACTTCTGCCGGTGATGGCAGAGGCCGGGTGCCAGCCCCCGCTGGGCTTGCCTGAATGACGACGCAGCTTGGGTAGCTCAATAAATACCGATTGGTCGGTTTCATAGCACCGGCCGCAGTATCCGTCCGTGCTGCACAGGCAGGTCCGTGCGCTGCCCAGGCAGCTGGGAATTATCGGGAGGAGGAGCGCATCGTGGCGGATCCGACCAACTGTTTTTCGTTGTGCGCATCACATCGCATTTCGTGGAATAGATCCGGACGGTGGACCGTTGATCATCTCTGTCGGCGTCCGGACAGCCCCGGGCCTCACCCCATTCGTCGCTACGAGCGACCACTCGCCGAGAGGCGCTTGTGGGACGTCGGCACTCGAGTCGTGACGTTGGCGTGGCGTCCGGCGACTCAGCGCCGCCAGGTTTACCAACCTGGCGGCGTTTCGTATTTCCGGAGCGCTCGGCTCGTGGTCGACCGCGATGTGGTCGATGATGCAGCCATGGCAACGCACGGCGACGCGCTGCGACGCAGGCTCGGACTCACCGACTCGGTGGTCATCGGGCTCGGGTCCATGGTCGGCGCGGGCATTTTCGCCGCACTTACTCCCGCGGCGGGTGTGGCGGGTAGTTGGCTGCTGCTCGCCCTGGCTGTGGCCGCACTGCTCGCTTACTGCAATGCGACGTCCTCGGCACGGCTGGCGGCGCGGTACCCGGTATCGGGCGGGACGTATGTGTATGGACGCGAGCGTCTCGGTGCGTTCTGGGGATATCTGGCCGGGTGGGGATTCGTCGCGGGTAAGACCGCATCGTGTGCGGCGATGGCACTGACAGTGGGCGGCTATGCGTGGCCGGACCATTCGCGGGTCGTCGCGGTCGCGGCGGTTGTCGCGATCACCGCGATCAACTACACCGGCGTGCAGAAATCGGCGCTGGCCACCCGGATCATCGTGGCGGCGGTACTTGCCGTGCTGGTGCTGGTCGTCGGGGTGGGATTGTTCGGAAACCATTCCGCCGCAACGACTCTGCCGGACCGGATCGGACCGCGCGGAGTCTTACAGGCCGCGGGATTGTTGTTCTTCGCCTTCGCGGGATATGCCCGCATCGCCACCCTCGGCGAGGAGGTGCGCGATCCGCGACGCACGATTCCACGGGCCATCATGATCGCGCTCGGGATTGCGCTGGCAGTCTATGCGCTGGTGGCAGTGGCCGCGTTGGAGGTACTCGGGTCTGCCGGTCTGGCGCATGCGATCGATCCGCTGGCCCGGGTCGTCTCGACGGCGGGGGTGTCTGCGCTGGCTCCGGTGGTCCGGGTCGGCGCGGTGCTCGCGGCGGCCGGATCCTTGCTCGCGCTGATACTGGGGGTTTCGCGCACGGTGCTGGCGATGGCACGCGACAGCTATCTGCCGGGTGCGCTGGCCGCCGTGCATCCGCGCTTCGGCGTGCCGCATCGGGCGGAGTTGGCGGTCGGCGCGGTGGTGGCGGCGGTAGCAGGAACCTTCGGTCTGCGTGCGGCCATCGGGTTTTCGTCGTTCACGGTGCTGGTGTACTACCTGATCGCCAATGTCTCGGCGGCGACGTTGACCGAGGATCGTCCGCCACGCTGGGTGCCGCTCGTCGGCGCGGCGGGGTGCGTGGTTGTCGGGCTTTCGCTTCCGCTCAGTTCGGTACTGACCGGACTCGCGGCCCTTGGCGTGGGCGCCGGCTGGTTCATGGTGCGTACACGCCGCTGACTGTCGGGCTGGCGCTCCCGCTCGGCTCGGAACCAACCGGACTCGCGGTCCTTGGCGTGGGGTGGTTCGCGGTACGGACACCCCGCTGACTGTCGGGCTGTCGCTTCCGCTCGGTTCGGTACTGACCGGAACCGTGGTCCTAGCCGCAGGCGCCGACTGGTTCATGGTGCGTACACGCCGCTGACCGTCGGGCTGGCACTCCCGCTCGGCTCGGAACCAACCGGACTCGCGGTCCTTGGCGTGGGGTGGTTCGCGGTACGGACACCCCGCTGACTGTCGGGCTGTCGCTTCCGCTCGGTTCGGCGCGCAACGGAATCGCGGTCCTCGCCGTTGGCGCAGGGGGTTCGCGGTACGGACACCGCTGATGTCGTCCGAAGTGCGGACCGATTTGGGTGAGCGGCGCGCGGCAGATGCGTTACGACGTCGAGCGGCGCGCCGAGTTGGCAATTGACTGAGACGCATTCAGCCTGTTGCCCCGTCTGGCTAGGTCGGTCGCGATAGCCTTTGCGCATGGGGCGCATCTACGGATTCCTGGCCGGAATCGCAGCGGTATCGCTGGTCGCGGGAAGCGTTTTCGCCGGAGGTGCGCAGGCCACGCACACCGAGCAGCTGTCATGCGGGGTGTCTTCCGGGCGAGAGCCGGAACGGGCGGCACCGGAACAGGTTGGACTGGATTCGGGGCGGCTCGCGGAGGCATTGGAGTTCGCGAGCGGGCGTAATCGGTTGAATGTGCAGGTGTTCCGGCACAATTGCCTGATCGGCGAGGGGCCGACGAACGACCAGACCGGAAATGTCGCCTGGAATATCTGGAGTGCGACGAAGAGCGTTGTTTCCCTGCTTGCCGGAATAGCCTGGGATCAGGGAAAACTCGATATAGCAGCGCCGATCGATCGGTATCTGCCGCCCGGACTCGGTGATGCGCGGCATCGGTCGATCACCGTGGAGAATCTGCTGACCGAAACCTCCGGTATGAAGGTGGGCGTGCTCACCGAGGGCGTCACCGGGGTGATTCCGATCGATCCGAATAGTGCGGTGCAGGCGCTCGGGGTACCGTTGGACAATCCGCCGGGCGCGGCATTCAGCTACAGCCAGCGCAATGTCGATCTGCTCGCCTATGTCATCGAATTAGCCGTCGAGGAACCGCTGCAGCAGTTCGCGCAGCGTGAGCTTTTCGATCCGCTCGGCATCGAACGCGGCGATTACTACTGGGCGCGCGACCGCGCCGGGCACACCTACGGATACGCCCATCTGATGATCCCGCCGAACGATTTCGCCAAGCTCGGGCTGCTGGTGAGCAATAACGGGAGCTGGGGCAGGCGGCAAATCGTCTCGCAGGCATATCTGTACAAGGCACGCCAGCCGTCAGCGGCGAACGCGTGCTACGGCTATCTGTTCTGGATCGGACCGGGATGCGCCGAGACCCCCGACTACCTGCCCGCCGACATTTACTCGATGTCGGGACTCGGCATGCAGAACGTCTTCATCATGCCGAGCCTGGATTTGACGGTGGTGTGGACCGGTGTCTTCGGAAATGTCAGCAACGAGGGCATTTCGGGGATTGTGCAGAACACCGCGGAGCTGCCGTACGAATTCTTCCGTCGGCTGTTCGCGGCCTTCGAAGTACGTCCGGTGCCCGATCCGGGTCCGTATGTCGAGCCGCCGCTGCGTCTGGATCCGAGGCGGTTCGTGGATACGAATCTGCTGCTCGCGGTCTTCGGCATCGGACCTGCGGCATATCCGGGCTGCAATGTCTTCAGCTGCCTGAACTATCCGTTGGCGCCACCGTTCGCCGATACCGCACCCGGGTGCGTCATTCTGGTCTGCCTCGGTCCGGATCCGCGCACGCCGGGCATCCGCTGAATCACACACCGAAGAAAGGGATATCACCTTCCTTCGCACCCTGCGCGAAGAAGTGATCCGGCGAGACCGCGATGAACAGGGCATTGCCCTCGGCGATGAGTTCACCGTCGTGTTCGAGGCGGGCGTGGATATGTAGTTCGCGCTCGCCTTCGCGCCGATCGAGGATCGCGGTCACGATCATCGGCCGGTGCAGCGGTGCGGGGCGCACATAGTTCACCTCGAGCTCGGCGGTTACCGCCGGGACGCACATGGTGGTCGGCACCGTGCCGGACGGCTCGTCGAGTATGGCCGCGATGACACCGCCGTGCGCGACACCCGGAGCGCCCTGGTGGCGGTGGTCGACGCCATGGTCGATTTCTTCCTGACCGCGCCCGCCAAGGGAAAGATCCTGTCCACCAAGGCATATGGACATCCGGCCGTGGCCGAGCGACGGCTTGCGCGCTCGGAGGATGTGTCGCGCGCGTTCCGCGGAATACTGGCGCAGTTGGTTCCCGACCGCGCTCCGGACGATCCCGCCATCGACCTCACGGCGCGCTTTCTGGTCGGCGGGTTCGGCGACACTGTCACCGCCTGGATCCAGCAGGCACTGCCCTACCCCCGCGACAATTTCGTACACGACAACGTGGAACTTTTCCTCGGCACCATCGCCGCCCTCGAGCGCCTGTGATGCCTACGATCCCGCCCCTGGAGCGTCAGAGGGGGGTGAGCCAGTTGTGGTGGGTGTCGGTGCGGAGGGCGGCGGTGTGGCGTTTGCGGAGGGTTTGAGTGAGGGGGCCGGGGCGGCCGTCGGCGATTAGGCGGCCGTCGACTTCGGCGACCGGGGAGGTGCCCGATGAGGTGCCGGTCACGAAGACTTCGTCGGCTATGTATAGCTCGGTGAGGTCGATGGTGCGTTCGACGATCGGAATGCCGTCTTCGGCGGCGAGGGTGAGGATGGTGCGGCGGTTGATGCCGTCGAGGATGTCGCAGGACACATCCGGGGTGATCAGGGTGCCATTGCGGACCAGGAAGATATTGGCGGCGCTGAGTTCGCAGACGTGGCCGTTGCCGTCGAGGAAGATGCAGTCGTCGTAGCCGCTGTCGATGGCATCCTGTTTGGCGAGTACCGAATTGACGTACGCACCATTGACTTTCGCCCGCGAGGGAATCGCATTGTCCGGAATGCGCCGCCACGGACTGGATTTCAGCCGCATACCGTCCTGGGGCACGATCGGCACCGCGTCGTAGACGAAAATGCTGACCTGGATGGCACAGCCGCGGACCCGGGTGCCCGGAATCGATTCGACGACATGCACTGTCGCGCGGACGAATACGTCCTCGGTCGGTGCATTGGCCGCGACCAGGTCGATGATCGCCGTGCGGAAGCGGGCGAAGTCCCATTCGGCGGCGAACCGGTCGATGCCGATGATCTTGCAGGATTCCTCGAGTCGCCGGAAATGGTCGTCGAGCCGGAATGCGGTGCGTGCCGATCCATCCACAAGCACTGGGAACACTGTGTACACGCTGAGCCCGTACAACACTGCCGACGATGCGACCGCGACCGACGCCTTTTCCGCGTCGATGAGCCGGTCCCCGAAGTACACCTGTGGATAAGGATTCGCCATCGGCGCAGGCTAACAGTCGGCGCCCGGGCGGAGCGACGGAATTTCGGCCCGCCCGGGCCTGCCGGGTCAGTTCTCCACAAGCCGGGCGAAGCGCGCCGTATCCATGTAGTCGCGGAACAGCGTGACCTTGCCGTCGCGGACCCGAACGACATTGACGGAGGTGCGAACTCGCGCCCGCTCGGCGCCGGGCACCGTCATATCCACCTCGTTCTCCACGAAAACCAGCTCGGGATCGGCTGTTTCGTACACCTGTGGATAGATCCCGTGCACCTCGATTCGCGAAATTCCGGACCAGCGCTGCGCGAGATGTGCACGTATCTCCTCGCGCCCGACCAGCCGGGTCGGCATTCCGGGAATGACGAAGGGGATCTCGAACACCGCATCCGGGGCGAGCAGCTCGACGAATGCGTCGGCATCGCGCGCCGGCAGCTCCCGGAACATTCGTTCGACCAGTTCACGAGGGCTTTCTACCGAAGTCTCCACCATGAAAACACCTGCTTCAAATAAGCGGAACGTTGACCCCGATTATCATCCGGAACGGTCGCCCCGCTTGTCAATGTCTCCAGTAAACTCAGCCCTCATGACCGATCGCGAGGAAACGCGCCCGCTGCGCGCCGACGCGCGCCGCAATCGTGACCGCGTACTCGCCGCCGCCCAGGAGGCCTTCGCCGCCGAGGGCATTGCGGTCCCGCTCGACGAAATCGCCCGCCGCGCGGGCGTCGGCGCAGGCACCGTCTACCGCCACTTCCCCACCAAAGAAGCCCTTTTCGAAGCCGCGATCGTAGACCGCGTCGAGCGAATGATCACCTATGCCCGCGAACTCGCGACCGCCCCCGACCCCGGCAAAGTTTTCTTCGACTTCCTCGACCGCATGGTCGCCGAGGGCACCGTCAAACGCGACCTGGCCGAAGCCGTGGGCGCCGATGCCCCCGAAAGTCGCAAACCCGCCCACGATCTGAGGGCCGCCATCGCTCAATTACTCACCCGTGCACAACAATCCGGAGACGTACGACGCGATATCGATATCGACGACCTCATGCGCGTCGTAAAGGGCACCTTCTTGGCCGCCAACGCCACCAACACCACCCCCGACCAACGCCGCCGCACCTTCGCGATCGTGTTCGACGGACTACGATCCCACTAATCGGACCGTGCCGCCCGACGCAGCCTCACCAACGCCTAATCGGCCATCACGCGTGTTCAAAATCCGCATATGTTCATTCAGAATGAACGAGACCGTGCAGTGAACACGATGCTGCGCGTGCGCGACGGACTACAGCCCACTGTCCGAAACGACACGACGCCAACCCCGCCAATTGAGCGAAAAGCCCGGTACAAGACCGCATTACGCCGCCGCGCCGGGCATTGTCGTTTGCGCTCGAGGAGCGATCGAACTCGCTATCGTTCACGCCAGCGGTTCCCGGCTGGCCCGCACCGGTCACGTGTTCGTCGATGCTCTCGCCGCTTCCGAGTGCCCGGCATGGTCGAAGCGGGCGGGCAGGGCGCGGTGAGCAGGCCCCTTATCGGCTCGCGCTATCCCGGTCGACTGCCGACAAATCATGACGTGGCGCGCGGCAGGCATCGATGATGATCTTGCGAGCCGCACGGCCTTCGGGGCTGGGCATGAGCGCGTAGTTGTGCGGCAGCCCCGGGCCCTCGTGGTAGTCGACCGGTACCCCGGCGGCTTCGGCGCGGCGGGTGAGGGTTCGGGCGTCGGGCAGGACCATTTCGTGGGTGCCGGAAAAGATGGTCAGGGGCGGCAGTCCTTCGGCGGGGCCGAACAGGGGGCTGACGCGCGGGTCGCGCAGGTCGAGGCCGTCGGCGTAGATCCGCGCTACCTCGGCCATTCCGGGCCGCTGATGCAACGGATCGACCTGTTCGAGCTCGGGCACTGCCGGGTCGGAAAGGGTGGCGTCGAGCCATGCGGAGATCAGCACGACCCGAGATGGTTGCGGCCCACCCTGATCGCGCAGGACATGTGCTGCCGCCAGTGCCAGCAGGCCGCCCGCCGAATTGCCCATCACCACGGTCTTTCCGGAGCCGCGCTGCTCGATCGTGCGGGCGAGTATCGCGGCGGTGGTGGCGACCATGTCCGCGGCGCTGCTATGTGGGATCAGCGGATAGATCGGGACCACGACCTCCGCCGGAATGGCAGCGCCGAGTTCGCGGACGAAACTCCAGTGCGGGCGCACGATCTCGGCGAAAAAGCCGCCGCCGTGCAGGAAAACCACGCTGACGTCGGTGGGTCCGGCGGTCGGCGTTACCCGGAATACGGGCCAACCGTCGAGATCATCCCGGGTGACGGTCGCCGCCTTGCGCAGGAACGCCGGGGGCCGCACCTCTTTGACGCGACGGTCGCGCTTTTCCAGCGCCGCATGAATCCCTTCCGCGCTGGCGAGCATCTGCTTCTGGCCGCGCGATGCCAACAGCGCGGTGATAGCCCTGGTCTGCCAGCTCGGCCTCGCGGTAACTCCCTCGGTTGTCATATCCGTTCATCTCCTGTCGTCGCGGCTCGCATCGGCTGATTGCGCCGGGCACCGATTAGCCTGACGAACATGACGGGGAACGCGCTTTCACAAACCTGCGGTGCGCCGGTGCTGTGGATGCGGCCCGCACATGTCGGATATCTCGGCCCGGAGCTGGGCGTCGGGATGCATGCCACGTCGATCGGGTATCTCGGCCTGAGCTTGGACGGACCGTTCGCGGTGGAGACGGCGGCGGATGAGGCGATCATCACCCGCAGCGTGTTCATACCGGCCCGGGTACCAGCCCGGATCGTCTCGGAGGGCTGGATCGCATTGCTGTTCGCCGAACCCGGCAGCACGATGATCGCTGGGGTCACCACCGGATCGGGTGGCAATGTCGAGTCCGCGGCTGTCGATCCGAGCGTGGAAGCCGTCCTCATCACCGCCGCCCGAACCGGCGTCGCCGAGCTGGAGCGCCTGATATCGGTTCGGGAATCGGCCATCGACCCCCGAATCGATGCCATTGTCCGCGACATTCGTGACGACCCGACCGCGCACATCCGCGCCGAGCACGCGGCCGATGCCGCCGGGATGTCGGAAACCCATTTCCTACGAACCTTCGCCGCACACACCGGCACCACATTCCGCCGCTACCGCCAATGGGCGCGGCTCCGAATGGTTTTCGCGATACTGGCCGCTGGACACGACCTCACCCGCTGCGCCGCCGACGCCGGATTCGCCTCCCCGTCACACCTGAGCGAAACCTTCCGGCGCACATTCGGGCTGTCACTGACGGCACTGCTCGGCTCGTCGGTGACATTCGATATCCGATGACCGAAAGCAAACGGGCCGTTCAGATCTCACGATCGGAACGGCCCGTTCGGTCAATATCAGCGCTGGGCCAACAGGACTTCGGCGATTTGAATGGTGTTGAGGGCGGCACCTTTTCGCAGATTGTCGCCGGAGATGAACAAGGCGAGGCCGCGGCCTTCGGGTACGCCCGGATCCTGCCGGATGCGGCCGACGAGGGAGTCGTCCTTGCCCGCCGCGGCCAAGGGGGTCGGCACGTCGGTGAGCTGGACGCCGGGGGCCTTGGCGAGGATTTCCTTGGCGCGCTCCACCGAAATCGGTTCGGCGAATTCGGCATTCACCGACAGCGAGTGGCCGGTGAAGACCGGGACGCGCACGCAGGTGCCGCTGACCAGCAGGTCGGGCAGACCGAGGATCTTGCGACTCTCGTTGCGCAGCTTCTGGTCTTCGTCGGTTTCGAAGGAGCCGTCCTCGACCAGTGCACCGGCGAGCGGGATCACATCGAAGGCGATCGGCGCGACGTACTTGTTCGGAGCCGGGAACTGCACCGAACTGCCGTCGTGCACCAGCTTTTCGGCATCGTCGACCACGGCGCGCACCTGGGAGACAAGCTCCTCGACACCGGCAAGACCGCTGCCGGAGACCGCCTGGTAGCTCGAGATGACCAGGCGCTGCAGACCCGCCACATCGTGCAGCGGCTTGAGCACCGGCATCGCGGCCATGGTGGTGCAGTTCGGGTTGGCGATGATGCCCTTGACCAGATTGCGGGTCTGCTCCGGATTCACCTCGCTGACGACCAGCGGGACCTCGGGATCCTTACGCCAAGCCGACGAGTTGTCGATCACGGTGACACCGGCTGCCGCGAAACGCGGGGCCTGCACGCGCGACATGGTCGCGCCCGCGGAGAACAGCGCGATATCCAGGCCGGTGGGATCGGCGGTCTCGGTGTCCTCGACCACGATTTCGCCGCCGCGCCACGGCAGGGTCTTACCCGCCGAGCGGGCCGAGGCGAAGAAACGCACCTCGTCGGCCGGGAAGTTGCGCTCCTCCAGCAGTTTTCGCATGACGGCGCCGACCTGTCCGGTCGCGCCGACGACTCCTACCCGTACACCCATGCTTATCGTCCTGTTCCCGCGTGGACGACGGCGACCTCGTCGCCGCCCAGATCGAAGGCCTTGTGCAGCACCTGCACGGCCTCGTCCAGTTCGGTGTCCTTGACCAGCACCGAGATCCGGATCTCGGAAGTGGAGATGAGGTCGATATTCACGCCCGCGTTCGCCAACGCCTCACAGAAGGTGGCGGTGACGCCCGGATGGCTCTTCATACCCGCGCCGACCAGGGAGACCTTGCCGATGTGGTCGTCGTAGAGCACCTGCGAGAAACCGATCTCGTCCTGACGCTTGGTCAGCATCTCCACCGCACGCGCGCCCTCGGTCTTGGGCAGGGTGAAGGTGATATCGGTCTTACCTGTCTCGACCTTGGAAATGTTCTGCAGGACCATATCGATATTGATCTCCGCGTCGGCGATCGCGCGGAATACCTTGGCGGCGTAGCCAGGCTCGTCCGGCAGGCCGACCACGGTCACCTTGGCCTCGCTGCGGTCGTGCGCGACGCCCGTGAGGATTGCTTGCTCCAAGGGGATGTCCTCCATCGATCCATAGACGTAGGTGCCGGGCTTGTCGGTGTAGGACGAGCGCACATGCACCGGAACGTTGTAGCGGCGCGCGTATTCGACGCAGCGCAGCATGAGTACCTTCGCGCCGCAGGCCGCGAGCTCGAGCATCTCCTCATAGGAGACCTGCTCGAGCTGCTGCGCGTCGGGCACGATCCGCGGGTCGGCGGTGAAGACGCCGTCCACATCGGTGTAGATCTCGCAGACGTCGGCATCGAGCGCCGCGGCCAGCGCGACCGCGGTGGTGTCGGAGCCGCCGCGACCGAGCGTGGTGACGTCGCGGCTGTCCTGGCTGACGCCCTGGAAACCGGCAACCAGCACGACCAGACCTTCGTCCAACGCGGTGCGCACCCGGCCCGGGGTGACGTCGATGATCTTGGCGTTACCGTGCGATCCGGTGGTGATCACACCCGCCTGTGAGCCGGTGAACGAGCGAGCCTCGGCACCGAGCGAATGAATGGCCATGGCGACCAGCGCATTGGAGATGCGCTCACCCGAGGTGAGCAGCATGTCCATTTCCCGAGCCGGCGGCGCAGGGGCCACCTGCTGCGCCAGATCGAGTAGCTCGTCGGTGGTATCGCCCATGGCCGAGCAGACGACCACCACGTCGTGGCCCTGCTTCTTCGTCTCGACGATCCGTTCAGCGACGCGCCGGATACGCTCGGCGGTCGCTACCGAGGATCCTCCGTACTTCTGAACAACGAGAGCCACGACAGGGTCCTCCAAGATCGACAATCAGCTGCTAACAGCACCCCAGCGTACCGGCCGAGGTCCAGCGGATCTGTTCCTACCTCCTCAGCCCGCGAGTATCGAAGGGGCCGTTCGCGAATCGAACTCGGCCGAAACGGATTCCATGAGCCAGTGGTGTTTCGTGTTCTGGAAGGCGGCCACCAGCCATTCTCCCTTGTGCCGAACGGCCACTGTTGTCTGCACTTTGGTGTTGCGGCGGTTGCGGCGCCGCGTGCCCTTCAGATACTTCTCGAACAGCGGCACATGGCAGGCGGTGATGGCCGCGCGGCCCTTGTAGTGGGTGCCGAGCCAGGTGACGTAGTCCGCGTCCGGCCTGAAGACCTGCGCATATGCCTCGGCGTCGCCCGCGGCCCAGGCAGCGGCTCGGCGATCGAGCAATTCATGGATGGCGGCCGCATCGGCGTGCTGATCGATGGTCATGGTGACCCTCCCCGATAAGATCTGATTCGCTCAATAATTGATCGAGTAAATAGTTGAGTGAGTAAGATAGTGACCGAGTCAGACAAGGGTGTCGAGGTGTCGAATCGTGTGGACCTGTCGACCGCGCTGAGCATCGCTGCCCAGCGGAGCGCCAATGACGGCGTGATGATGCACCAGGCCGTCGCGGACCGACTTGGCCTGCATGTGACCGATCTGCGCTGCTTGAACCTGCTCCGCCTCGGCGGTCCGGCCACCGCCGGAGAGCTGGCCGCCCGTACCGGCCTGACCACCGGCGCCATCACGCGCATGATCGACCGGCTGCTGAAAGCGGGCTATGTGCGGCGCGAACACGATGCGCAGGACCGGCGGCGGGTCAATATCAGTGTGATCCGAGAGCGGATCGATGAGATCGCGCCGCACTACGAGGTGATGGCACGCGAGTTCGGGGCGGCGATGGCCGGGTATTCGATCGAGCAGTTGGAGTTGGTGCTGGATGTGTTCAACCGGCTGCACGAAACATCGGTGCGGGTGACGGCGCTGCTGCGGGCAGCCGACCCCGATTGAGAGGACGATGTAGCCCATGAAGAGCACGGTGATCGAGGTGACCACGGGACGTTCCGAGGTCGTGTACGACATCACTCCGCAGTGCGCGTCGTTCGCGCGCGAGGCGGGCGAGGACGGGCTGCTGCACATCTTCGTGCCGCATGCCACGGCCGGGATCGCGATCATGGAACTCGGCGCGCGCAGCGATGACGATCTGCTCGCCGCATTGCGCGACCTGCTGCCCGCCGATGATCGCTGGCGCCATGCCCACGGCTCCCGCGGACACGGCCGCTCCCACGTCATGCCCGCATTGATCCCGCCCTACGCCACCGTGCCCGTTATCGGCGGCGCACTGACCCTGGGCACCTGGCAATCAATCGCGATGGTAGACCTCAATGTCGACAACCCGGACCGCCAAGTGCGCCTGTCATTTCTGCGCGGCTAATCACTGGGCGCGAGACGGGCGAGTTCGGTGCGATTGGCGATTCCGAGCTTGGCGTATACATGGGCCAGATGCGTTTTCACGGTGCCGCGGCCGATGAACAAACGCGCGGCGATCTCCGGATTGGTCAGGCCGGAGACTGCGAGTTCGACCACGGAACGCTCTGTTGGCGTGAGGCTTTCCCAGCCGGAATCGGGGCGGTTGCGCCTGCCACGGGCACGGGTGATGTAGTCGATCGCCGCCCGCAACGACATGGCGCGGCCGCGCTCGAGGTATTCCAGCAGCCGCGTTTCGTCGGGGATATCAACGCGGACAACCGATCCGGCGTCGGCGCGGGCCCGTTCGGCCGCGCCGAACAGCAACCCCGCCGTCTCGAACGACGCACGTCGCAGCGCCACAGCCGCGAGAGCCGTCAGGCTGTCGGCACAGGCGAGCACCAGGCCGTGTTCGTCTCGAATTCGCAAGGCCTCGTGATGCATTCGCATTTCCTGCTCGGTATCCGGAGCCAGTAATGCCCGCTGCTCCAGCAGAGCGGCGTGCACGGACGGCAGGGCCGTCGTGAGCGGTGTGGCCGATAACCGGTCCAGCAGATCGGCCGAATCCGCTGCCGCTCCCGATTCCCGAAGCGCACGAGCGAGTACCAACCGCGTCCAGGGGGTCAGTTGATCGTCGGAAGGCCGCTCCTGCCAACACCCTTCGCGACGGCACCAGGCAGCCGCCTCGTGGGGCCGTCCGGCGTCGAGTTCGAGTAAGGCGTGCACCCGCTCCCAACCGGGGACGAACGGCGGTGTCTCCGCTCCCTCGACGAGCCGATCGATCGGCGCGAGCGCGTCGCCCGCCGACCCGGATCTGCCTGCCCACAGCAGGATTTCGGCGAGTGCGATGCGGGCCAGTGCGATGCGGTGGAAGTCGCGAAGGGGTGCCGCGGTGGTCACGGCCTGTTCGGCGAGTTCGATGGCGTGGGCCAGCGCACCGGATTGCGCGGTCGCCAGTGCGAGCCAGCCGAGTGCGGACGAGGCGATGGCGCGGTCGCCACGCCGGAGCAGTCCCGTTACGGCGGGCTCGAGCTGTTCGATCGCGTCGCGGTGTTCGTCGCGCAGTAGGTGGACCAGGCCGATCAGTGCCTGGGTGGCATCGGTAACGAAGCCGTCGCCGGCCCGTTGCGCGGCTGCGCGCACCGCCGACGCTTCGGTGCGCGTGCGCTCCAGATCGAATCCGATGGTGCCGATGGCAATGAGTGTGCGGGCCAGCAGGCCGACATCCTCCAGGCCGAGCTGTTCAGCTAGTTTCGCTGCGGCGCATGCCTTTTCATAACTCATCGAACCCGGTAGCGCGGTGTCCGCAACGAGCGCTTGGGCCAGCAGCACGCGCGCTTGGGTTTCGTCACGGGTGTCATTCCCTTGCGCCGCAGCATGTTCCAATAACCGAACGCCATCGGCGGCATGCATGCCCAGGTGCCACAGCCAGGCCACCGCGGCCGCTAGTCTACGGCCCGCTGCGGCGTCGGGCTCGGCCCGATCCAAACCCCATTCGATG
This sequence comes from Nocardia sp. NPDC102475, assembly GCF_055584605.1. Taxonomy (NCBI): domain Bacteria; kingdom Bacillati; phylum Actinomycetota; class Actinomycetes; order Mycobacteriales; family Nocardiaceae; genus Nocardia; species Nocardia sp. NPDC102475. The sequence continues at coordinate 195,411 of NZ_JBVJLS010000010.1, forward strand.
GCGGCACGGATATTCGGATATTCGACGGTGAGCAGCGTGCGCCACTCGTCCTTATCCGAATCCAGTAGCAGCGCAGCACTTTCCACCAGTGCAAGCATCAGTTCCAGATGCAGATCGCGCAGCGCCGCGGTCTCCTGCGCCTCGTCGAGCCGCAGCAGCGCGTAGTCGCGCACCACACCGAGCATTCGGTAGCGGGCGACCGGACCCGTCGTATCCGCCGACACCAGCGATTTGGCGATCAAACCACGCAATGCCCGCAGATAGCGCTGGACCGGGACGTCCAGCCGTTCGGCCAGACCGGCAATCGCCTGCGCGGCAAATCCGGGCTCGAAAACACCGAGACGCCGGAACAATTCGCGCTCATCCTGGTCCAGCAGGTCGTGGCTCCAGCGCATCGATGCGGTCAGCGTAGCCTGCCGGAAGGGGGCGCGTCCGGTGTCGTCATCGAGCAATGCGAACGGATCCCGCAACGAGTCCGCCAACTGCGCCAACGAAAGAGTGCCCGCCCAACCTGCGGCGAGTTCGAGGGCCAGCGGCAGTCGATCCAGCCGGTCGCAGACCCGACGCGCCGCCGCCAGCGCGTCCGGGCCGAGTTTCGCGGTCCCTGCGCGGTCCGAGAAGAGATCCAGTGCATCGGCCAGGTTGAGTGCCGACAGGCGATACACCTGCTCACCGGGTAGGCCGAGCGGCACCCGACTGGTGGCGAGCACACCGGCGCTCGGGCAGCGCGCCAGGATGGCCGACACGATCCCCGCTACCGGTTCGCGCAGGTGCTCACAGTTGTCGACCACCAGCAGGATGCTGCGCGCGGTCAGTTCCCGAGTCAGCGTGTGCACAGGATCGGCGGCCAGCGGTACGCCGAGCGCCGATGCGATGGCTCGGGTGACGCCGTCGGCGTCGCGTTCGTCCTCCAAGCCGACCCAGCGAATGCCGTCGGGCCAGGAATCGGCGAGCGCAGCGCAGGAGCGCAGGGCCAACCGGGTCTTACCGCAGCCACCCGGGCCGACCAGGGAGAGCACCCGTCCGGGCGCGACCGCTGCGGTGAGCGTTGCCAGTTCCTCGGCGCGGCCGACGAACGACGACAGCTCGGGCGGAAAGTGCTGGCCGGAGTCGATCATCGCGCCTCGGAGTCTGCCACGACCGCCCGCATCCGACCACCGGGTATCTGCCACCTGCCCCGCACGAATATCGGCCGGCTGGCAGATGTTCGGGGGTGGCCGCGCCGGAAGTATTCATTGCAGCGGCGCACGGAGCGCCACCGATAACAAAGGAACCGACATGACCGAGACCAATACCCGCCGCGTCATCGCCAATATCTCGCTGTCGCTCGACGGCCGGACCAATGGCAGCGGCGGCGACTACGACATGAGCTGGATCGTGCCGCACGCCGTGAGCGACGCCTCCCGCGATCAGATGGTCAAGCTGACCACCACCGCGACCACGGCCCTGCTCGGCCGCAAAAACTACGAGGGCTTCGGCGGCTACTGGCCGACCGTCGCCGGCGACGAGAACGCCGAGCCACGCGACAGGGCCTTCGCTACCTGGCTCGATGCGGTGGACAAGGTGGTCTTCTCACACTCCGTGACAGAGACGCCCTGGCCGAACTCCCGGATTGCCGAGGCCGATCCGGCCGCGACGGTCAAGCTGCTGCGCGCCGAATCAGGCGGCGACATCGTGGTACTGGCCTCCGGCAGCGTGATCAACAACCTGCTGGCGGCGGGCGAACTGGATCGGCTGATCATCACGCTGTGCCCCGAACTCGTCGGCGGCGGCGCACGACTGTTCGAAGACGGCGTGCCCGCAACCAGCTGGTCGCTCACCGATCTGTCCACCACGGATTCCGGTGCGATCGTTCTGGTCTACGACAAGGTCGCGTGAGGGTCCCGATGCCGTGGCGGCGAACTGCCGCCACGGCCCGGGGGCATCAGGCTCTGGTGAGCCAGGTGACCTGCGCACCGCTGCCGAATTCGGTGCGTTTGGTGGGTGTGAACAAGGTGGGGTCGAATTCGCCCGCGAAGGCCGGGGTTCCGGTTCCGGCCACCACCGGATAGCTCTTGATGACGAGCTCGTCGATCTCGCCGAGTAGCTGTGCGGCGAGCTTGCCGCCACCCGCCAGCCAGATATCCATGCCGTCCTCCTGCTTCAGACGACGCACCAGACCGACCGGATCGCCGTCGACCAGTTCGACAGTCGGGTCATCGAGCCGGCCGAGGGAACTCGAGACGATGTACTGGCGCATATGCGCGTACGGGCTGGTCACGCCGATGGCCTGGGCCGGAGCATAGGTGCCTCGACCCATGACCAGGGTGTCGAACTTCTGGTTCGGCGCATCCACCGCCAGCCCGATATGTGGGCGCACATGAGTCGGCAGGGTCTCCGGATACTCCGCCTTGATCCAGTCCCACATGTCGTCCACCGGATAGAAGCTGATGTCGTCGCCGGGGCCCGCGATATAGCCGTCGAGGGACATGCCGACGTAGTACACGAGTTTTCGCATATGAATACCGCTTTCGTGGTGTGGGATCGTCAAGACCGGGAGAACCAGGTGACCTGGGCGCCGTTGCCGAACTCCCGGCGCTCGGTCGGCGTGAACAGGGTCGGGTTGAATGCACCCGAGAAGGCGGATATGCCGCCGCCCGCGACAACCGGATAGCTCTTGACGATCATCTCGTCGAGTTCGTCGAGCAGCGCCCCGGCCAGCTTGCCGCCGCCGCACAGCCAGATATCGCCACCCGCTTCGGCTTTCAACCGTCGCACCAGCCCGACCGGATCGCCCGCGACCACTTCGACCTGCGGATCATCGATCGGGCCGAGGGTGCTCGAAATGACGTACTGCTGCAAATGCGCATACGGACTGGTGACGCCCTCGGACAGCGCGGGCTCGTAGCTCGCGCGGCCCATCAGTACGGTGTCGAACCGCTTATTCGGTTCGTCCACCGCCATCCCGATGTGCGACCGCGCCTGACTCGGCACGAAGTCCGGATACTGCCCCGTGATCCAGGCCGCCATCTCGGCGTCGAGCGGATAGAAGTCGAACTCCCCTGCCGGACCAGCGATATAGCCGTCGAGCGATACGGCTACGTAGTAGACGAGTTTTCGCATATCAATACCGCCTGATCCGTTGTACTCTAACTGAAGTGGTTTGAAGGTAGTACTACAGATGGAGTGGTGTCAAGTGCGGACTAATCCGGAGCGACGGCAAGCGCTGCTCGACGCGGCGATCGAGGTGTTGGCGAAGGAGGGGGCGCGTGGGCTCACCTTTCGCGCCGTAGACAAGGAGGCCGGGGTGCCCGCCGGTACGGCGTCGAACTACTTCACCAATCGTGACGACCTGTTGACCCAGGTGGGCGGGCGGTTCTACGAACGGTTGACGCCGAGCGCGGCGACCATGGCCGACCTGGCGACGGGTCCGAAGACACGGGCGCATATCACCGAGTTGATGCGCGAGACGGTCGGTCGCATCGAGGCATTCCGCACCGGCTACCTGGCCATGCTCGAGCTGCGCCTGGAGGCGACGCGGCGACCGGAGTTGCGGGCGGTCATGACCGAGGCCGTGCGCGCGGATCTCGATTTCAATGTGCGCAACCATCTCGAAGCCGAACTGCCCGGCGACGAAAAAACGGTGATTCTGCTGTATCTGGCGCTGAATTGGCTGATCGTGGACCGGCTCACGCTGCCGGGAATCTTCACCGAGGCACAGAGCCAGGAGCTGATCGAGGCCGCGGTCGATCGACTCGTCGGTAACGAGTGAAACGCCGCGTCGTACGGGGAACCCTTGTGACGCGCGTCACCGTCATTCGATAATGGGGCGATGATGGCGAATGTCGGAGACCGGCTCCTCGTACACGGCCACGTTGTGGGACAGAGTGATCGCCACGGCGAAATCGTCGAAGTCCGCGGGCCTCAGGGCGCACCGCCGTATGTGGTGCGATTCGATGACGGGCACGAATCGCTCGTCTACCCGGGCCCGGACGCGATCATCGAACCAACGCCACACTGAGCCGCCGCACCCCACAGGCCCGCTCGCCGCGGGCCCGTTACCCCCTACGCAGACGAAGAAGCGAATACCTTGCGCACGATCGACTTACGGCCCCGTCAGCTCCTACGGCAAGTCCACTGGACCGGCGATATCGCGATTCGTTCGAAAATACTGAACCGTAACTTGTTCTCGCCGTACATAATCGACCGTGATCCCCCCGAGATATGCGGCCGATGTGGCTTCGGGCACTGCCCGCTCAGTTGACTTGTGAATGTGTCGCTGGGCACAATTTGCCGATGTAGTTGGGCGGGGGCGGAGGTGTGGAATGCGTACAAAGACCGATATCCGTTTCGTCGTCGACGCCGATCCCGAGCAGGTAATGGATGCACTGGCCGCAGTCGAGATGCTCCCGGAGTGGTCGACCTCCTACAGCGACGCCCGGGTCGCGAGCCGCGACGACAACCTGCGACCACGCCGGGTATTCGTCAAAGCGGAGCTGATGGGCGGCTCGGATCTGCAGGTCCTGGAGTACGAATGGACCGAGACCCGCTCCTCCTGGGAGGTCGCCGACAGCACCCGCGGAGTGAAGGGCGGCGGCTGGTTCGAAGTCACCGAGGGCGAGGAGGGCACCGACGTCTGGTACCACGTCGAGCTCTACATCCCGATCCCCGTTCCGGGCATGCTGGTGAGCCGGACCATGCGTCGCTCGAACGAGGCCGTCGTGCAGAACTTCATCGAGTTCGCTGAGGGCTTCACCGAGAACGAGAACTATCAGGCCGTATAGGAACGCACCTGTCGCATCCGGATGCAACGATGTGAACCATGATCGGTTCCAAACGGGCACGCCTGCTGCCAACGGCCGAGGATGCGTCGGTAACTCAGCTCGAGTTGTTCTTCGACCTCGTGCTCGTCTTCGCGTTCACCATGGTCACCGGCCTGGTCGCAGACACCAGCGCCAAGAACATGCTGCGGGCGGTGCTGGTACTCGCTGTCATGTGGTGGCTGTGGATCGCCTACTCCTGGCTGGGCAATGTGGTGCGCGCGGACGAGGGCATCGCCCGGGTCGCCATGTTCGTCGCGATGGGCGGCGGATTCCTGGCGGCGCTCACCATTCCAGAGGCCTTCGACGATGCGCCCGGCGGCTGGTTCGGCCCGCTGGTCTTCGCGATCGCGTATCTGATTGTGCGCCTAGTGCACCTGGCCATGTTCGTGCTGGCCAGCGCCGAGGATTCGCAACTGCGCAACCAGGTGCTGCGCTGGAGTCTCGGATCCATCACCATCGGAACCACCCTGCTCGTCATCGCCGCCATGACAGAAGGCACGACGCAGATCGTGCTGTGGATCGCCGCGATCGTCGGCGATATGGGGTGGACCCTGCTGGCGGGCGAGGACTGGCGGTTGAACTCGGCCAGTCACTTCTCCGAACGCTACGGGCTGATCACCATCGTGGCGCTGGGTGAATCGATCGTCTCGATCGGCATCGGCGTTGCCGGACTGCCCATCTCGTGGCCGATCGCGGTCGGCTCCCTGCTCGGACTCGCGGTTTCGGGTCTGCTGTGGTGGGCGTACTTCGATGTGGCGGCGCTGTCGGTGGAGCACGAGTTGCAGCACGCCGAGGGCGAGCGGCAGATCAAGATCGCCCGAAACTCCTACACCTTCTGGCATTTCCCGATGATCGCCGGGATCATCGGTCTCTCGCTCGGACTGAAGAAGGTGCTCTACTACGTCGGCAACGAATCGGCGCACAGCCTGAAGGACGCGCTGTCCGGGATACCGCTGTTCGCGCTGTACGGCGGTGTGGTGCTGTATCTGATCGCATTGGTCGGGTTCAAGCAGTACGCGACCGGGAACGTCACGGTGCCGCGCCTGGTGGCCGCCGGACTGCTGCTTGCGCTGATTCCGGCGGCCTGTGCACTGCCCGCGCTGGCGTCATTGGGGCTGCTCTGCGGTGTGCTGGTGCTGCTGATCGTCTGGGAGACAATGCGTTACGCGGCGCCGCGCGACGAGATCAGGCACGCGGCACACGGCTGAGGTGGTAGCGCACGGTCTGTTCGTGCGGCGTCGGGCCGTAATTGGACGGCGCGACGCGCACCCCGGCGTGCACGGCGTCTCGGATCTGATCCACGTTCTCGCGGATCATGTCCGAGACCAGTTCGTCCGTTCGCGGATCCGCCAGCACCTGGAAAACGATCCGAAATGTGGTGTCGGCGATGAGCCGGATGATCTCGTCGTGGAACGGGATGTAGCGGACCCGACCGGCCTGCGGATCGTTCTTGATGAGTTCGAGGATCATCTCGTCCATTTCGGCGCGGTTCTCCTCCAGCGCCGCCGCGATATTGCGGGTGTAGTGGCCGGTGCGCAGCACCTGCGCGACCTCGTCCATGATGGCGATGGTCATGGGGCGCTTGATGACCTCGACGATGGTCGTCACGAACCGGTTCACCACCGCGGCGGTCACGCGATCGCCGAGGGCCCGATCGGCGACCCGGCCGAGGCGGACCGCGATCACCACGATCCGCAGTAACCGGAACCCGCGGAAGAACGGGCTGGTCACCGGGATCATGCCGAGCACTTCGTACCAGTAGATGAACGGGAATGTCCACGGCCAGCCCGCGCGACGCCAGCGCCAGAGGAATTCGGCGGCGAATATCGCGCAGACCGAGTAGTCGAGCACCACGATCACGCGGTAGGTGTGCGCGGAGACGTCGAAGAAGCTGACCCAGGTGACCAGCACGACCGAGACGACCGCCAGCGCCAGCATCACCAGGTCCGACCACAGCGCGGGCGGTTTACGCGGAAAATCTAGCTTCGGTCCGTCGTCGAGGCCGGGCGTGGTCGGCCTGGTCGGTGTTGCCACGTGAGGATCCCTTCGACGCCGAACGGTCCCGCCGACAGTAATACGCGCCGCGCTGGGCTACTTCCCAGCGCGGATGATCGCCTCGATATTGCGTTCGGCCAGTGCGGTAATGGTGAGCGAGGGGTTGACCGTGCCGGTGCTGCCCGGAATGGCCGCACCGTCCATCACGTACAGGCCCGGATGACCGTGCACGCGACCGTTGCCGTCGGTGGCCCGCCCGAGCACCGCACCGCCCAGCGGGTGCGCGGTGAACAGCGCGTTCGCGTCGTAACCGAGTGCGCCGTATTCGACGAGGGCATTGGAGCGTTCGGCGATCCGATGATCGACCGCGCGGGCGGCGGCCACGATATCGTCACGGTTCCTGGTCGACCAGGACAGTCCGACCGTATTGCGGGCGCGGTCGTAGCCGAAGCGCGCGCGGGCCGGATCGAGCACCATGCCCAATGAGGCGAGCGCGCCGGTCTCGAACGGAATGCCGGGGATGTACCAATTTTCGAGCGTGAGCGGCACCGCGGATTCGTCGAGGATCCGGCTCACGCTCGGCACGCCCTGACCGAAACCGGCCAACTGGCTGGCGCCGCGAGCCAGCACCACATCACCGTTGGTGCCCCAGCCGTCGCCGATGTGCTCGTTGAGGTTCGGCAGTGCGCCGGTGGCCTGGGCCCGCACCAGTAGCTCCGAGGTGCCGACCGAACCCGCGCCGAGGAATAGGCGGTCGCAGGTGATGGTGCGGGTGCCGATCACGTCGCCGGTCGGCGAAAGTTTTGTCACGGTCACCGAATAGCGGCCGCCGGACTCCTGCGCGATGGCGTCGACGCGGTGCCCCGGATAGATGGCGGACTTTCCGGTGTCCTCGGCGTAGCGCAGGTAGTTCTGGCCGAGGTCGAACTTCGCGCCGTTGGAGTTGCCGAGATTACTGCGCGCCACCGTCGCGGAAGGCCTTGTGGTGCCTGCGATTTCGCCGCGCAGCACATCCCAGTTGAAGATCGAGTCATTGGCCACCGGCTGATAGCCCGCCCTGCGCACCTGCTCGTCCCAGGCCCGGGAATGCGCGAACGGCGAAGCGGCATACAGGTCCGCCGGAATAGGGCTGAGCCGCAACATCTCCCGCACGCGCGGGTAATAGACGCGCTCCATTTCGCCGTAATCGACGGTGCCGCCGAAGACGTGGTCGAAGAAGCGGCGCTCGGGCGCGACCATCGCACCGGAGAAGATGACCGAGCCGCCACCGACCGCCGCCGCCCGCCACACATCGATACCCGGGTACTGGGTGCAATCGAGCACCCCGCCGAAGCTGGCGAAATGCGTCGGCACCTTGGTGACGCCGGTGAAGTTGGTGCGATGCCAGAAACCGCGGCCGTCGGGCAGATCGTCACCGGTGAAGATCTCCCGCCACGGATCGTTCGGCCAGCGCGAACCGCGCTCCAGCACGGTATTGGCGATGCCGGCCTCGGCCAGGCGCAGTGCGGTGACCGCAGCGCCGAAGCCGGAGCCGATGACGATCGCGGGCGAATGCTCGGGCGGATCGGGAAGTGGCGCAAAGATTTCCGGAACCCACATGCGGAAAAGATTGTCCCACATCGGATCTGCGGCACCGGCTGTCGCCCTGCCCAGTGCGGTACCCGCGACACCCAGCATCGCGGCTGCACCGGCTGCCTTGAAAAAGGCACGTCTATGCACCCGGGCCACCTCCCTCATCACGCATGGCCGAGCGCAGACTACCGGGATTCGGGAGTCCTGAACAGTGGTAGTCGCAGGAATGCGGACGATCTTGGTCGACGCGGTTTCCGGTACTGGCGTTTCAGTCGGTGAACGGGGCCTTGTCCGGCTTGCAAGTCGCGCCGGGCGCGGGGAGTTGCAGGTCCACGAGGTAGTGCTCCTGGAGCCTGCCCGCGCAGTCACTCACCACCAGATGCCCGTAACCGCCCTCGATGATCACCAGCCTGGCATTGACCAACTCCTGCTGTGCCCGGCGGGCGGCCGTCAACGGGGTGACCGGATCGAAGCGGTTGTTGAACAGCAGAGCGGGCTTATCCGAACGCAGAATCCACGGACCGGTGATGCGCTGCGGATACCCCTCAGTCATCGCGGGCCAGGCACCGCAGGCCTGTCGCAGGTACAGCCACATGGCACCGTAATGCGGTGCGACACCGGCGAGTTCGGCCGCCATCGCGGGCCATTGCTCCGGTTCGCGGCCAAAGCTGTTGTCCGCGCAGGTGATTGCGGTGAAGGCATCGAGGAAGTCTTCGGTGAACCCGCCCGCGTCCAGAATCTGTTGTACGACATCGGGATTGCCCGCCGGGCCGCGCTCCAGTTCGGTGAGCAGTTCGGCCAGTGCGGGCCAGCCCTCCTTGGTGTCGTAAAGCATGGTGGCGTGTGCGGGCAGCACCTCGGTGAGGGTTACCGCGCGGGTGCGCTCACCCTGGCCGACCACGATGGGTCCCTGACGCAGCCGGTCCAGCACGGCGTCGTTGCGGACGCGCAGTGCGGCGGCATCGGTTTTGGTCGGGCCCGCGAATACGCAGCGCGGTTGTCCCGCTTCGGCACACAGCCGCAGGAACTCCGCGAGCACCTCTTCGGTGCCCGCCGCGGAGTCGGCGATCTGGGCGCGCGAATCGTTGGTGTAGGCGTCCGGGTCGATCATCGAGCCGAGTTGCAGTGCGCGGACCCGGTCGCCGAACAACGCGCCGTAGACCTCGCCCAAATAGCTCGCGTAGGAACCGCCCGTGTAAGTCATGGTCGCCTCGCCGACCGCGCGACGCAGTAGATCCAGGTCGCGGGCGGCATCGACGGTGGTCAGGTGCGGCAGCAGCTCCGGGCTGTGCGCAGCGCAACCGGCGGCCAGTTCGCGGGCATCGCGCGCGGCGGCGGCCTCCTGTTCGGCATTCGCCGGCGGGAGCCGGATGCCGGACCAGAACCGGTGCTGCTCTTCGGAATTCGCGAAACAGCGCACCTGAGCGCTGCGGCCGATGCCGCGCTGATCGAAGGTGATCACATCGAATCGGCGGGCGACCTCACCGGCTGACAACTCACCGTGCCTCGCCCATTTGAAGCCCGAACCGCCGGGTCCACCGACCGCACTGAACAGGGTGCCGATGCGACGGTCCTTATCCGCGGCAGGCTGTTTGACGACGGCCAGCGACAGCGTCGCACCGTTGGGCTGCGCGTAGTCGATCGGGACCGCGGCCGTCGCGCACTGATACTTGCTCAACTCCGTTTCGGGGCACTGCGCCCAATCGAGTTTCGGAGTCGGCGCCGCATCGGCCTGCGCGACCAGTTCGGCGACCTGCGTAACCGCAGCACTGTGCCGAGAGCACGAAACCAATGACGGCACCAATACGGCCGCCAGTGCCAACCCGACGATCTTCCACCCGCGCATACCGATCATCCTGCGTTGCGGACCCGACCGCCGTCGTCCTCCTTTGGGACCAATCCCGCCGCGCGACAAGCGCGACCGCACTAGGGGTTTCGCATCTCGAGTGCCACGTACTTCCTCCGTCTACGTCATCAGCAGTCGGACGACGGCAATGCTGCCCACCACAACGATCACCGCACGCAATGCTGTGGGCGGCATCCGCCTGCCCATCTTCGCGCCGAGTTGACCGCCGATGATCGAACCGACCGCGATCAGCGCGGCGACCCGCCAGTCGACATCGGCGATCAGGGTGAACACCACCGCGGAGACCGCGTTCACCAGCAGACCGAGCACATTCTTGACCCCGTTGAGTCGCTGGATGTCCTCGTGCACGAACACCCCGAGCAACCCGATCAACAACACGCCCTGGGCCGCGCCGAAATAACCGCCGTAGATGCCGCACAGAAATATCGCGACGTACAGGATCAGGCCACCGTGTTCGGGCACCGGACCAGCATCGGCCGCGCGGCGCTCCTTCACCCAGCGCGCCAACCGCGGCTGGACCACGACCAGGATCAGCGCCGCGATGATCAGCGCAGGCACGATCGCCTTGAAGGCCGCGGCGGGCAGAATGAGCAGCAGGATCGCGCCGGTGGTGCCGCCGAGCAGAGACGCGCTGCCGAGCCGGACCAACCTGGCCCGCTGGCCCTCGAGTTCGCGCCGATAGCCGTACGCGCCGCTGACGCCCCCGGGGACCAGACCGATGGTGTTCGACACGTTCGCCGTGACCGGCGGAATCCCGAAGGCGAGCAGCACCGGGAAGGTGATCAGAGTGCCCGATCCCACAATGGTGTTGATGCCGCCCGCCGCGATGCCCGCGCCGAAGACCGCCAGTTGTTCCAGCCAAGTCATATGAAGTACCTCCAGCCCGGTCGGAACGCTAATCGTTACGTCGGATGACCGGACGATGGGGACCGGGCTTTCGGCAGTCCGCCGAGGCACGGTAAACTCGCCGACATCATGCAGCGGGCACTTCTTCTCGGCCGCCGCGACGGGGTCTGATCGGACTGGCCTCCCGTCGCGGGGTTTTGCCGCGCCGGTCGACCCGATAACTGGGATCCACCACACCCTGGAGAAAATCGCATGTCCCCCGCTGACGCCTTTGTATCCGGTTCGCGCACCATTACGGCACCGAGCAAGCCCGCCCCTGCCGACCAGCCCGCCTGGAACCGGCAGAAGAACTCCTCCATGCCAACCTTCCGCTACCGGCCCTTCGCGGAGGAGGTCGAGCCGATCACGCTGCCCGACCGCACCTGGCCGGACAAGATCATCGACCGCACCCCCGGCTGGTGCGCCGTCGACCTGCGCGACGGCAACCAAGCCCTGATCGACCCGATGAGCCCGGCCCGCAAGCGCCGCATGTTCGACCTGCTGGTGCGGATGGGTTACAAGGAGATCGAGGTCGGCTTCCCGTCGGCCAGCCAGACCGATTTCGACTTCGTCCGCGAGATCATCGAGGACGGCGCGATTCCCGACGACGTCACCATCCAGGTGCTGACGCAGTGTCGCGCCGAACTGATCGAGCGCACCTTCGAGGCGTGCGCCGGTGCGACCAATGTGATCGTCCACTTCTACAACTCGACCTCGGTCCTGCAGCGGCGTGTGGTGTTCCGCGCGGACCAGGCGGCGGTGAAGAAGATCGCGACCGATGCCGCGACGCTGTGCCTGGAGGTCGAGAAGCGCTACCCGGACACCAACTGGCGCTACGAGTACAGCCCGGAGTCCTACACCGGCACCGAACTGTCCTACGCCAAGGAGGTGTGCGACGCGGTCACCGAGATCATCGCGCCCACCCCCGACAAGCCGATGATCATCAACCTGCCCGCGACCGTCGAGATGGCGACCCCGAATGTGTACGCCGATTCGATCGAGTGGATGAGCCGCAACCTGGCCCGCCGCGATTCGATCGTGCTGTCGCTGCATCCGCACAACGACCGGGGCACCGCGGTGGCCGCCGCCGAACTGGGCTACCAGGCCGGTGCGGATCGCATCGAGGGCTGTCTGTTCGGCAACGGTGAGCGCACCGGCAATGTCTGCCTGGTGACGCTGGGGATGAATCTGTTCTCCCGCGGCGTGGATCCGCAGATCAACTTCTCCGATATCGACGAGATCCGCCGGACCGTCGAATACTGCAACCAGCTGCCGGTGCACGAGCGCCACCCCTACGGCGGCGACTTGGTCTACACCGCGTTCTCCGGTTCGCATCAGGACGCGATCAACAAGGGTCTGGACGCGATGAAGGCCGCGGCCGACGCCGCCGACTCCGATGTCGACGACATCGTCTGGGAGGTGCCGTACCTGCCGATCGACCCGAAGGATGTGGGCCGCACCTACGAGGCCGTCATCCGGGTCAACTCGCAGTCCGGCAAGGGCGGCGTCGCCTACATCATGAAGACCGATCACGGGCTGGTGCTGCCGCGCCGGCTGCAGATCGAGTTCTCCCAGGCGATCCAGAAGATCACCGACGGTGAGGGCGGCGAGGTTTCGCCCAAGGAGATGTGGGATGTCTTCGCCGACGAGTACCTGAGCCCGATCCGGCCGCTGGAGCGGATGCGCCAGAAGGTCACCGCCTCGGAGACCGACGGCGGCGTGGACTCGATCACCGCGGTGGTCAAGGTCGACGGCGTCGAGCAGGAAGTCACCGGCGCGGGCAATGGGCCGCTCGCCGCATTCGTCGACGCGATCGCGACGGTCGGATTCGATGTGCGAGTGCTGGATTACTCCGAGCACGCGATGTCCGCGGGCGACGACGCGCAGGCCGCGGCGTATGTGGAGTGCGCGATCGGCGACAAGGTGGTGTGGGGTGTCGGCATCGCCACCTCGATTACCACCGCATCGCTGCGGGCAGTGGTGTCGGCGGTGAACCGGGCGCACTGAGCCGCTCGAGTCGATCCGGGTACTTCGGCTCAGGCCGGAGAGTACGGTGGGAATCGGGCGCCCAGCGGTGACATTTTGTTGCCGACCCGGGCGCCCGGCTCTCGATCTTGCTGTTGGACAGCGTTTTCGAGTTACGGCTGGTCGCCGTGCTTCACGCGGCGCGGCGGCCGTGTATACCACGGCGCGGGGCCAAGTACCCCGTGCTAGCGTTGATTCGCACTTCAAGCGCCGAGCTCTCTGCTCGAATTCCCGAGCAGATGGGGGAACTGTGACAACTAACGACCACAACCCGACTTCTCCGCCCTGGCTGCAGAGTCATTCGGTGGATACGGCCGAGGTCACCACCGACTCCTCGGCGCCGGACGAAACATCCGAGTCCGTACCCGTCGACGCGGAGCCCGCAACCGACGAGCACGAGGCCGCCGAGGTCACCGAACAGCCCGATGAGTCCGAACAGTCGGAGCCGGGACAGTTCACCGGATATCCGAGCGGGCCAACGGATCAGAACAGCTACCCGCAGGCCGGAGTTCCGCAGCAGCAGTACGGACCGCCCGAAGGGTTCGCGCCGCCCGGAACGCCGTACAACACAGGTCAATTCGCGCAGCCGTATCAGCCGGGTCCCGGTCAGAGCGGTAGCCACCCGGTGCAGCCCGAGCCGTCCTATGGCGAATATCGCCAGGAGATCGGGCACGATGGGCTGGTCCGGCGGGTCCCGGTGGAAAGTCCGGCGGAGCCGCCGATCTACAGCTGGGCGCCGCCACCGCCGGTGCAGCAGCCGCCGATGTATCAGCAACCGCCCATGGGGCAACAGCCTCCGATGGCGCAGCCGCCCAGGGGTCAGCAACCGCTGCCGTATGCCGAACAGGGGCCGGGCACCGGTCTGATGCCGTATGGCGAGCAAGGGCCGGGCACCGGGATGGTGCCGTATACCGAACAGGGACCGCCGCCGGGATGGCAAGGCGGCCCGCCGAATACGCAACAGCCGTTCCAGCCGCAGCATGTGCCGCAGCCCGGTCAGCCGGGACATTCGGTCAACGACCTGAACCTGCTCAAGCGGGCACGCAAGGCGCCGCGCAGTGGTTGGCGACGCGCGGTGCACAAGGCCTCCGGCGGCATGATCAATCCGGGTGAGTCCGCGGCGGATGTCGTCTACCGCGATCTCGTCGACCGGGTGAATCAGCCGGTGCGCGGGGACTATCGGATCGCGATCCTGTCGCTGAAGGGCGGCGTCGGCAAGACCACGACAACCGTCGGGCTCGGATCGACGTTCTCCTCGCTGCGTGGTGACCGGGTCATCGCGATCGACGCCAATCCCGACCTCGGCACGCTGGCGCATCGGGTGCCGCGGCAGACCCGCTCCACCGTGCGAAACCTGCTCGAGGATCACCACATCACCAGGTACTCCGATGTCCGGGCGCATACGTCCCAGGCGCCGAGCCGACTGGAAGTGCTTGCCAGCGAACAGGATCCGGCGGTTTCCGAGGCCTTCAGCGAGGCCGATTACCGCCAGGCCATCGGCATCCTGCAGTCGTTCTACAACATCATCCTCACCGACTGCGGCACCGGTCTGATGCATTCGGCCATGGCCGGTGTGCTCGATATGGCCAGCTCGCTGGTGCTCGTGACCTCACCCGCCATCGACGGCGCCCGCAGCGCCTCGGCCACCCTGGACTGGCTGGACCACCATGGCTACGGCAAGTTGGTCGAGCGAACGGTGGTGGTGGTCAACGCATCTCGCCGCGGCGCCTCCACCGTCGACCTGGACCAGCTACGCAAACTGTTCCTCGACCGCACCCGCGCGGTCCAGGTGGTGCCCTTCGACGACCACCTCGCCGAGGGCGCGGAGATCGATCTGGAACTGGTGAGCAAGCCGACCCGGCGTGCCCTCCTGGAACTGGCCGCTATGGTCGCCGACGATTTCGGCTACATCGGCACCCAGCAGTACCGGCCCGGTCCGCCCCGGCACCATTAGCTTTTCGAAGCCCTTGCGGCCCCGAGCACGTCGTCGGGGCCGCACCTCGGGTCCGAAATCTGCTGCCGTACACCGGAATTCAGTTGCCGCATGGCGGCTGGAACCCTCGCACAAGTTTGCAGCCTGTGTGACAGCGCCACACGGTGTGCGCCAACGGATTCCACCGCGCGGGCACGGCAGTCGCCAGCGCAGTGATCGGCGGGCGTGCCCGAGATCCGGCTGGCGCACAGGCAGTGAGCACGGCACATAGGGGTACGGCCTCTGCGAGTCTGAAACATGCCAGCCCGTCCACGGCGCACCGGATGCACGCCCGTGCGACAGAACCACACGGTGTGCGCCAACGGATTCCACCGCGCGGGCACGGCAGTCGCGAGCGCAGTGATCGGCGGGCGTGCCCGAGATCCGGCTGGCGCACAGGTCGTGAGCACGGCATAGGGGTACGGCCTCTGCGAGTCTGAAACCTGCCAGCTCGTCCACGGCGCACCGGATGCACGCCCGTGCGACAGAACCACACGATGTGCGCCAGCGGATTCCACCGCGCGGGCACGACAGTCGCCAGCGCAGTGATCGGCGGGCGTGCCCGAGATCCAGCTGGCGCACAGGCAGTGAGCACGGCGCATGCGGCGCAGCCTCTGCGAGGGGGTGATCGGGTGTGCGACAGCAAGCTGCCGGGGCTGGGCTATTCGGCGGCGATTTCGGCTGCGGCGGTGCGGAAGGCTTGCACGACGGTGGCTATGGCGGGGCGGGTTGCGGCGTGGGGGCGGGTCGCCAGTTCGTAGAGGCGGGCGGCGCGGACGCCGGACAGGCGTAGTACGGCGAGGTTCGGGTGCGCGACGGCCCAGCGGGGCATGAGGGCGACGCCGTAGTTCGCGGCGACGAGGGTTTCGATGACGCGGAAGTCGTTGAGGCGCTGGGCGATACGGGGTTGGACACCGGTCATGGTTGCGATGGAGCGCAGCACGTCGTCGACCGGGAAGCCGCCGCGGACGCTGAGCCAGGTCTCCTCGGCGAGTTCGGCCGGGGTCACCTCGGTGCGGGTCGCGAGCGGATGGGTCGGTGCGACAACGACATCGGTGGGTTCGCGCATGATGACCGTGGTGCTGACGCGAGGGCCCGCGATACCGGGCGAGCGCTCGTCGCGGTGGGTGAGGACGATGTCGTAGTCGGCGAGCAACCGCGGCACTTCACTCGGCGGCAGGTCCTCGTCACGGGCGACGACCTCGACACCGCTGTCGGCCAGCGCGGGCAGCACCCGCGGCAGCAGCAGCGCCGCACCGGACGGGAACAGCGCGACCCGAACCCGGCCGCGCGCGGACCCGCGATAGTGCGCCATCTCGGCCACCGCACGGTCCATCGCGGCAAGCACCTCGTCGGCGCGCACAACAAGCGCCTGCCCCGCATCGGTCAGCCGAACCCGCCGCCCATCGGGCTCGAGCAACGCGACGCCGGCCTCCTTGGCAAGCACCTTGAGCTGCTGCGATACCGCCGATGGAGTCATCGAAAGGGCCTCGGCCACAGCGGCGACCGTCCCGCGATCGGCGAATTCCCGCAGCACCCGCAGCCGTTCAACCGCCATCGGCGGCCCAACCCGCACGTCCTCAGGCGGCTGCGACATGCGCCGCTCCTGTAGCCGATAGCGAACCTGTGATCGCTGGCATCCCCGCACCACCCGATAGCGCACCCGCGGCATACGCCAACACTGTCACCGAAGGCGACGCCGCAACCTGAGCCGTAGCTGTCGGCAACGCCGCGGCATACGCGGCTCCAATCCCCGGTAGTGAGACTGCGATCCCTAGCATTCCTGCGCGGCCCGATCGCGCACCCGCGGCATACGCCAACACTGCCACCGAAGGCGACGCCGCAACCTGAGCCGTAGCTGTCGGCAACGCCGCGGCATACGCCGCTCCAACCCCCGGTAGTGAGACTCCGATCCCTGGCATTCCTGCGCAGCCCGATCGCGCAGCCGCAGCTTGTTCCGGCATTGCAGCCGGCGGCGAGGCTGCGACCTCGATCGCAAGTGCTGACACCGACGCCGCGCACTCGCCGGTGTTGCCGACCGATCGCGCGGCGTCGGGAGTCGGGGAGGGATGACTGCCGGAAACCATTAAGCAATGCTACATCGATAGTGCATATTTATTCGATTGTTCTTATCGGTTTCATTACCGACGATAAGGAACGTGACCAATCGTGACCGCTTGCTCGGGCTTACCGTTGTCCTGCTCTGGGGGCTGAACTTCATTGCTATTCGGGTGGGGCTGGACCACTTTCCGCCCTTCTTCTTCGCTGCGCTGCGGTTCGTGGTGATCGCGGTGCCGGTGCTGGCGTTCGTGCCGCGACCGAAGGTGCCGCTGCGGTGGTTGCTGCTGTATGGGATCGGGTTCGGGATTCTGCAATTCGCGTTCCTGTTCACCGCGATGCGCGCGGGCATGCCGACCGGGTTGTCCTCGCTGGTGCTGCAATCCTCCGCGCCGTTCACGGTTGTCCTGGGTGCGCTGTTCCTGCGGGAGCGGTTGCGGGCGACACAGTTGCTCGGCGTCGGCGTCGCCGTGGCGGGCATCGTGGTGATCGGGCTCGATCGCGCACAGCATGCGGCGCTATTGCCGGTGCTGCTGACGCTGGCGGGCGGTCTCGGGTGGGCCTTCGGCAATATCGGCTCACGTTTGGCCACGGCGTCCGGCGAGGTCAACCCACTGCATCTGACGCTGTGGATGACGGTTGTACCGCCGATCCCGATGTTCGCGCTGTCCGCATTCATCGAAGGACCGACGACCGGCCTGCACGCGTTGACCGATGCCACGTCCCCCGGCGGCTGGCACGCACTGCTCGGTCTCGCCTACATCGTCGCGCTCGGCACCATAGCGGGCTCGGGCCTGTGGACCTACCTGATGAGCCGGTACCCGGCCAGCACGGTCGCCCCGATGTCCCTGCTGGTCCCGGTGGTCGGCATCCTCGCCGCCTGGGCCGCCTTCGGCGAGGACCCGACGCCGCTGTCATTGCTCGGCGGAGCCATCGTGATCGCGGGAGCGTTCGCGGCGACGAAGGCGGGACGTCGCGATACGAATACCACAGCGGCGGAACCAGTTTCGCCCGCTACCCCGGTGTCGGAGCCGACCCTCCGCAGGCAACCCCGATTGGTGGACGCCTAGCCGACCGCCATGCGAGTGCCACAGCGGTGCAACCGGACCCGACCGTGCCACCGGCGCCGGAGCCGACCCTCGGCAAGCAACCCCGATTGGTGGACGCCTGAGCCGACCGCCATGCGAGTGCCACAGCAGCGGAACCGGTCCCGACCGTGCCACCGGCGCCGGAGCCGACCCTCGGCAAGCAACCCTGGTTCGTACGGCCCAGAGCCATCGCGCAGGTCCATTTCCGTCCCGCCAACACAGCCTGCGATAGACAGCCCAGCGCAGCCGTACGCGATTTACCTGCCCCCTTCCGCCAACACCGCCACAACCACGCCCTGACCTGCGAAGTTTGCGTACGACCCCGGTTCCAGAAACCAACTCGGCCCGGTCACACCGCCCGGTAATGTCTGCCCCGCTGTATTCGTGACCTGGTCGAATGCGAGGCCGACCGGGTCCGAGCGGCGGCGGCAGGGGTGGGTCGGCTCACCCTCGAGCAGTCGCTTTACAGTGTTTGGCGGCGGTAGACATCGGTCCAAAGGCTTAGGGCAGCAAAGAAGCGCATGGCACATCAACAGCGGACCGTTTCGCGAAGAACGATGCTTCGCGGCACGGTTGCGATGGGGGCAGCAACGGCGGGGGCGCTGACGGCCGGTGGGCTGAGACCGGCGCCTGCCGTGGGTAGTCCCGGCGGCGGGCGGGTCGCGGTGCTCGGCGGTGGGGTCGCGGGATTGACCGCGGCACATGAATTGGCCGAGCGTGGGTTCCAGGTCACCGTATTCGAGAGACGTGCGCTCGGGGGCAAGGCGCGCAGTATTCCGGTGCCGGGCAGTGGATCGGGCGGACGGCCAGATCTACCCGGTGAGCACGGCTTCCGCTTCTTTCCCGGCTTCTATCAACACATTCCGGACACCATGCGGCGAATTCCGTTCGCGGGCAATCCGAATGGCGTTTGGAATAATCTGATCGGCGTGCCGGAGGCGCGTTTCGCCCGCCGTGGCGGCGATGATTTCCGGCTTCCCCTGGGCCCCAAGGCCCGCACGAATTTCACTCCGGATGCGTTCCGCGAAACGATGGGCGCGGCGATCGCGACGGCCCTGAAAATGCCCGCCGAGGAAGGCGCCTACTTCGCCGATCGCCTGCTGGTATTCAACTCCAGCTGCGATGCCCGGCGGTTAGGGCAGTGGGAGCACACCTCATGGCGCGATTTCGTCGGCGGCCACCAGCGCTCCCACGAATTCCGCGCCCTGCTCTCGCGCACGCTGACCAGCATCATGGTCGCCGCGAAGGAGGATGTCGCCAGCGTCCGCACCATCGGCACCATGGGCGAACAGTTCCTGGGAAACCCCTTCGAAATCGGCAACGACGGCGCGTTGGACCGGGTGCTCAACGGCCCGACCAATTCGGTGTGGATCGATCCATGGGTGCAGCGACTGCGCGACCTCGGCGTGCAATTCGCGGTCGGGGCCGAGGTACGCGGACTCGAGGTGCGCGATCGGCGGATCGCCTCGGCCCGCATCGTCGATGAAAACGGCGCACAGCGCAGCATCGACGCCGACTATTTCGTGGTCGCGCTGTCCGCCGAACGGGCCCGTGCGCTCTGGTCGCCCGACGTACTCGAGGTGCGCCCGGAGCTGGCCGCGATGGATCGCCTCTTCGTCGACTGGATGAACGGAATCCAGTTCTATCTGCGCAGGCCGATGGATATTTCGCACGGCCACACCGCCTATATCGATGCACCGTGGTCGCTCACCTCGATCACCCAGAATCAGCTGTGGACGCGCAAACTCACCGAATTCGGCGACGGCACGGTACAGGACTGTCTTTCGGTCGATATCTCCGATTGGAACTCCCCCGGCATGCTCTACGGCAAGCCCGCCAAGGAGTGCACGCACGAGGAGATCGCGCGCGAAGTGTGGGCGCAACTGCGGGCGCATCTGAACGACCGCGACGACGACCTGTTGCGCGATGCCGATCTGCATTCCTGGTTCCTCGATCCGGGCATCAGCTGGCAGGAATCCCAGCGGCGCAATGCCGATGCGGATCCGCTGCTCATCAATACCGCCGGGTCGTGGGAGTGCCGGCCGGAGGCCCACGGCACGCTCGAAAACCTGTTCCTGGCAGGCGATTACGTGCGCACCAATGTCGATCTGGCAACCATGGAGGGCGCCAACGAATCCGCGCGCGACGCGGTCAATGCCATTCTCGACGTTTCGGGTTCGAATGCCGAACGCTGCCGCAAGTTCACCCTCTACCGAGCCACCGAACTGGAACCGCTGCGCCGCATCGACGCCGACCGCTACGCCGCGGGCCAGCCCAACCTGTTCGACGTGCGACTGTGATCGATCTCCTCTCGCGGGAACATAATTCGATCGTCCGCGCCCCTTTGCCGGTGCTTTGATTCAAGTATGGGCGAGATCACCGACATCAATCAGATCACCGACCCGGGCGAGCTGCGGCAGTTGCTCGGGGAGGTCATGCCGCGAGCCGCGACGAAGGAGCGGGTCGCACTGCATCCCCGCGACCGCGACTGGATCGCGGCCACCCCGTTCATTGCCCTCAGTACCAGCGATGCCGACGGCAATTGCGACACCTCACCGAAGGGCGATCCGGCCGGATTCGTGAAGGTGCTCGACGACACCACCATCGCCATTCCGGAACGGCCGGGTAATCGCAGGGCCGACGGCTACCTGAATATCCTCAGCAATCCGCACGTCGGGCTGCTGTTCATGATTCCGGGCCGCCGCGAAACGCTGCGCATCAACGGCCGGGCACGCCTGGTTCGCGACGCACCGTATTTCGACGACATGGTGGTCAAGGGCCATCGGCCGATCCTGGCGATCGAGGTCGCTATCGAGCAGATCTTCTTCCACTGCGCGAAGGCGTTCATCCGCAGTCACCTGTGGGAACCGGAGCAGTGGCCGGTCGACAATCTGCCCAGTCCCGGCAGGCTCGTCAAAGAGGTCCAGACCAATGTGACGGAGTCGGTGGAGGAGCTGGAGCGCTACTACTCGCCGGAAAATTACAACACCAAGCTGTACCGGGAGTGAGTACGGTCACTGCGGCCGAGCGGGTGGGCCGCAGCGAATGCGCCGCCGAGCAGAACACATAGACTCGCGGCGTGGCAGACATAACGGTGCGCGGGCGACTCGCGCTGCGGGCGGCGGCGGCAGCGTCGTGGGCCTCGCAGAAGGCGGGCCGCGGCAAGGGGTCGATGATCGGCGGGCTGATTGCCCTGCAGATCGATAAGACGATCATGGATCAGCTGGGCCGCGGGCGGCGCACCGTGCTGGTGACCGGCACCAATGGCAAGTCGACCACCACCAGGATGACCACCGCCGCACTGAGCACCCTCGGCAAGGTCGCCACGCAGGCCGACGGCGCGAATATGGACGCGGGCATCGTGGCCGCGCTGAGTGCGCACCGCGGGACGCCGCTGGCCGCGATCGAGGTGGATGAACTGCATCTGCCACACGTCACCGATTCGCTGAATCCGTCCGTGGTCGTCCTGCTGAATCTCAGCCGCGATCAGCTGGATCGAGTCGGCGAGATCAATATGATCGAGCGCAAACTGCGCGCCGGACTGGCGCGGCATCCGCAGACCGTGGTGATCGCCAACTGCGACGACGTGCTGGTGACCTCCATTGCCTACGACCACCCGAATGTGGTGTGGGTCGCGGCGGGCAGCGGTTGGTCGATGGATGCGACGAGTTGTCCGCGCAGCGGTGAGCCGATCGTCTGGGAGGGTGCGCATTGGCGCAGCACCGGCACGGATTTCGAACGGCCCGAACCGAATTGGTGGCTGGACGGCGATGAGCTGGTCGGACCCGACGATGTCCGGCTGCCGCTGAAATTGGCGCTGCCCGGACGGGCCAATAAGGGCAATGCCGCGCAGGCGGTCGCCGCGGCGGTCGCCCTCGGTGCGGATCCGGCGGCGGCGACGACCGCGGCGGGTACGGTGCGCGAGATCGCCGGTCGCTATCGGACGGTGCAGGTCGGCGAGCACGCCGCCCGGCTGCTGCTGGCGAAGAATCCGGCGGGCTGGCAGGAGGCGCTGTCGATGATCGAGCCCGATTCGGCCGGTCTGGTGATCGCCGTGAACGGGCAGGTGCCCGACGGCGAGGATCTGTCCTGGCTGTGGGATGTGCGATTCGAGCACTTCGAAGGCATTCAAGTGGTGGCCGCCGGTGAGCGCGCCACCGATCTCGCGGTCCGCCTGACCTATGCCGGAGTCCGGCACACCACGGTGCCGAATCCGTTGCACGCCATCGCATCCTGTCCGGCGGGACGGGTCGAGGTGCTGGCCAACTACACCGCGTTCCGCGATCTCAACCGCGATCTGGAGGACCAGAACTGATGGCAGCATCGCATAGCGATTCGATGAGGGGTGGTGGCCGGGTGACGGGCGGGCCCGAATCGACGGTACGAATCGGCTTGGTGCTGCCCGATGTGATGGGCACCTACGGCGACGGCGGCAATGCGCTGGTGCTGCGGCAGCGACTGCGCATGCGCGGCCACGACGCCGAGATCGTCGAAATCACCCTGTCCGACCCGGTTCCCGAGTCGCTCGACATCTATACCCTTGGCGGAGCTGAGGATTCGGCGCAGCGCCTGGCCACCCGGCATCTGCAACGCTATCCCGGCCTGCAGCAGGCCGCCGCGAAAGGTGCTCCGGTACTTGCCATCTGCGCCGCCATCCAGGTGCTCGGCCACTGGTACGAGACATCCACCGGCGAGCGCGTCGACGGCGTCGGCCTCATCGATGTCACCACCTCCCCGCAGGCCAAGCGCGCCATCGGCGAGGTGACGACCACCCCGCTGCTCCCCGGCCTCACCGCCGCCCTCACCGGCTTCGAAAACCACCGTGGTGGAACCAAACTCGGCGGTGACGCCACCGGGCTCGCGCACGTCACCCGCGGTGTCGGCAACGGTGTCGGCGACGGACTCGAGGGCGTGGTCCAGGGCTCGACCATCGGCACCTACATGCACGGCCCCGCTCTCGCCCGCAATCCGGAGCTCGCCGACCTCCTGCTCGCGCGCGTCCTCGGCGTGGATGAACTCCCCCCACTGCACCTCCCCGAGGTGGACCAGCTCCGGCGAGAACGCCTGCGCGCCTGAGCGTCGGGGCAACGCGCCGCGCTTTTCGCCGGGTACCTCGGCGGAATACGGAGTGATGCACGATACGCTCCCGCTATGGCGACGATCACATCTACGGAATCGGAACTGCTCGAGGAACAGTCGGCATCGGCGGATCGCCGGCCGTCCTTGGTCACCCGGCTACGGGCATGGCGGCCGCGCCCGCTACATGCTTCGGCAATCGTCACGGGCGTCGTCGCACTCACCTCATTCGAAATGTCTTTTGCCGCATTGCACGACCTGTCGGTGCGAAACCTGGTGGCTCCGGCGCTCGCCGCGAACGTGCCGATCGCCATCGACGGACTGGTCATCGGTTCGATCATTGCCACCGCCACCTTCAAGAGGCACAGTTCGGCCTGGTGGTACGCCACCGCGCTGTTCGTCTTCTGGACCCTGGTGTCGGTGGCCGGAAATATCGAGTACGCGCGCGAAATCGGGGGTAGCCCCGTGTCTTTGTCGCTGTACGCCGGTATGCCGTTGACCATGCTGTTCGCGGTGCATCTCACCCTGATGCTGTTCGGGCGCGGACGCACCGCGGAGCAGGCCCCAGCAGCGGCGCGGACCCCCGCAGCGCAGGAGGATCGCACACCGGCGATGCCAAAGGACCTCGCACCGGTAACGCCAGAAGCCCACGACCAAGCGGCAGAGCAGGATTGGGACCTCGCGGAGGACGAGTGGGACGGCGCGGCGGAGGACGATTGGGATTCGGCCCCCCAGGAAGAGCGTGTCGTGTCCCCGCGGGGCGCCGCGATCCTGGAGAATACCGACCCGCTGCCCGTCGCTCCGAAAAAGCTGCTGGCCAGCGCACTGCCTCGGACAGCAGCCTCGCCGCGGATCACTCCGACCTTCGCGACCAACGGCGCGGGCGGCAAGACAACGATCAACCCCTTCTGACTCGAAACTGCTTCAGCCACAATCGGACACGTCGATGGAGTAAGCGATGGCTTTTACCGTTTGGCAAGACCAGGGCGTAGAACAATTCCGGGAGGTCGCGGGCCGGCTAGCGTCGGTGCTCCAGAGCGGCATCGATCGCTCGGGCGCGTTGAACCAGTTCGCAGAATCGATCAGCAGCGGAGAAACATTCACCGATCTGATGATCGAATACGCGTCCCGGTGGTTCACCGAAACCGGCGGCCGCTCGACCTTGATCGGTCCGGAGTTGTTCTGGTTGCTGTCGGAGCCGAGCCCGCGCCGGGTATCCGGCGCCGGCCTGCGCGTCCAGGATTCGTATCTGGATACCGAATTGACGGCCGGACAGCGAGCCCGGATTTTACTGCTGATCTGCGTATACGAGGCGCTGGCGCAGAATCAATGGGGACCGGAAGGCATGGCGGACCACGTGATCGCGACCAACGGGGTCGGCTAGCTCAGCGGGGCTCCGGCGTGGCGCAGAGGTCGTGCACCAGGCGCATTTTTTCGAGCACCGGATCGGGCAGGACGAAGGGATAGAGGTCGTCGTGGCCCATTGAGCGGTTGACCATATTGAGCGACCAGGCGAGGGGAAGCCAGAGGTCGATAATGCGGTCGAAGCCGGCGCGGCCGACTTGGGGACGGTCGAGGGTCGCGCCGGCGGGGGCCATGCCGAAGGCGGCGGCGGTATCGAGGGTGTCGCGGATGTGCAGGTAGTGCGCGAAGGTTTCGGCCCAATCCTCGGCGGCGTGCATGGTGGCGTAGGAAGAGACGTAGCCGGTTTCCCAACCCGCGGGTGCGCCCGCGGAGTAGTGGTGGTCCAGTGCCGCTTGGTAGTCGGCGTCCGGATCGCCGAACAGATTCCGGAAGCGTTGCGCGGCATCGTCATCGGCGACCAGAACCGAGAAGTAGTAGTGGCCGATTTCGTGGCGGAAATGGCCGAGCAGGGTGCGGTACGGCTCATCCATCTCGATGCGCAATTGTTCGCGATGCGGGTCGTTGGCCTCGGCCAGATCCACGGTGATCACACCGTTCTTGTGGCCGGTGACGACCCGGTCGGTGGCGCTGGAGAGCAGGTCGAAGGCCAGGCCGGTCTGCGGGTTCCGGTCGCGGCCGATGATCGGCAGACCGAGTTCGACCAGTTCCATGATCAGCCGGCGCTTGGCGCCCTCGGCCTCGGCGAAGGCCTGCAGGCCCGCGGCGTCGAGATCGTTGGGGCGAGTGCGGGTCAGACGGCAGGATTCGCAAAGTCGCGGTCCCTCATTGCCCTCCGCGGGCGACGCCGTGATCTGCCAGGCAGCCTCCGACGTACCCGAGGGAGGCGGCACGATCGCACTGACCGAGGCCTCGGTACCGGGCACGGGCACCAACCAATTGCATTCCGCCACATGCAAGTTGTCGCAGAGCCGGAACCTGTCGCGATCGACAACGCCCTTCGACCGATCCACCGCCGCATCGCCCGGCGGATCGCCGATCACCACCAGCGCGCGATCGGCGAGACTGAAACCCAGTGGGCTGGAACAGGACAGGCACACCGAGTTCTCGAAGGCCAACTGTTGTCCGCAGTTCGGACAGGTGAAATCGCGCATATCGCTACACCTCTACCGGCGCCACGTCGACGGATACGGTGATCGAGCTCTCCTTGGCATCGGTGTAGATGATGCCACGCATCGGGGGCACATCGGCGTAATCGCGACCCCATGCGACGGTTACGTACCGTTCGTCGGCGAATTGGTCGTTGGTGGGATCGAAGCCGATCCAGTGACCGGTCCGGTCATGTGCGGTATCGCCGGGAACCCAGACCGCGGCCCAGGCGTGGGTCGCGTCCGCGCCGACCATGCGTTCCTTACCCGGCGGCGGATCGGTTGCCAGATAACCGGATACATAGCGCGAGGCCAGTCCGTGCGAGCGCAGGCAGGCCGCGCCGATCCTGGCGAAGTCCTGGCAGACGCCCGCGCGTGCGGCGAAGACGTCGGCGACCCTGGTGGATACCGTCGTCGAGCCGGATTTGTAGGTGAAGTCGTCATGGATGCGGGTGTTGAGTTCGGTTACGGCTTCCAGTAGCGGCCTGCCGGGCGTCAAGGATTCGGCGGCGTATGCGGTGACCTCGGGGGTGATCTCGGGCGGATGCAGGTCGAGGGTGAATTCCACCGCCAGTGGGCCATTGGCGGTGGACGGGCGGGCCTGCTCCCAAGGCTTGCCGGTGGCGCTCACCGCGGTCGCATCGGGTATGTCGACCTCGACCACGGATTCCCCGGTGACCACAAGCTTCGTATGTTCCGCCGTCACATGGAAATACGAGGTGGTGTTGCCGTACACGTCGGTGCCGATCGATCGGTCCGATGGTGTCGGATCGATATGGATCTCATGCGAGAGCAGGCGCTGTCCGGGAAACTCCCGCGGCGTCAGATAGGCACGCCCATAGGAGCTGGTGACCTCGCCGGAATATTTGTAGGTGGTGCGATGCTCGACCCGATAGCACCGGGCGGCGGCGTTGCGCGCGATCATCCAACGACCCTCGTGCTACCCCACAGCGGCTGGATGCCCACCGGCAGCGCCAGTTTCGTGGTCTCGAAGGATTCGGAGATCTTGCGCAACCGCAAATGCACGCCCTCCAGCAACTCGGCCAGTTCGGTACGTCGGCCCTCGGCATCGGTGATATCCAGATCGGCCGGATCCACCCGGCGCAGCATGCGCTGGGCATCGGCCAGCAGTCGTTGCGGGCGTGAGGATCCCGACGCGCCCGGCAGCGCCTGGAAGTCGGCATCGAGCTGATCGAGCTGATAGGCCAGCGAGCGCGGATTCCCGGCGTCGAAAAGCAGCAGTCCGGCCACCGCCGATACCCGCACCGAATCCCGGTGCCGCCGACGGTAACTCACCGACGACTCGGTCGCCTTCAGCACCGTCTCGGTGACCACCCGCTCGGCTTCGGGCGGATAGACCGTCGTCAGCGCGGCCCCGAGCAATGCGGTCAACGACAGCCCCCGTTCGATGCGCTTGCCGATATCCATGACGTACCAACCGGTATCGCGCACCAGCGATTCGGCACCGATACCGGACAGCGAAAGCAGCGCCGCCAACGACAGCGAATGCACCGCCGACAACGCCGATTCCTGGTCGTCACCGGTGAACCGATACTCCTCCAGCGCCCGATCCACCGCACCCAGAATCATCCAGGTATCCACCGACAACTGATCGCGCACCGCCCGCGCCACCGACCCGTACCGATTGATCGCAAACGCCATCGACCCCGGCATATCCCGATCAACAGTCAACGCCACCAAATAGTCATGCCCCTCCCGCCCCTCCTCGGACACGACCGACCGAGCCGTAATCGCCGCAACCGGCTTCGAGGAGTCAACGGCGCCCGATGCCGCTCCCGAGGCACTCGCCCCTTGCCCACCCGACTGCGACGATCCCGGCTCCGCTCCCCTGACACCCGGTCCTCGCCCGGCCGACCGCGACTGCGTTTGCGATCCGGGCATTTCCGAAGCGGCCGGACCGGACCCTGCCGAAGGTGGCAGCTGCGCATCGGAATTCGCATCCGACCCGGGCTCGCCGGAACCAGACGGCGCTCCCGTCGCCTGGGTCCCCTGACCAGCCGAGTGCGACGCAGGCGGTTCCGCTCCGACCGGACCCGACGCCCCTGCTGCACGGGGACCGGGCCCTGCCGCCTGCGACTGCGTTTGTGACCGGGCAACGGGCGGGCGCGGCTCCGCCGCGGTCGATCCCGGCTCGGTGGCAGCTCCGCTCGCCCCAGTCGCACTCGGCTCAGCGGCCACCTTCTCAACTACCCCGGCACGATGCACACCACCGGGCAGCACACTGAGCGGAGCCGGCGCGCCGGTGGTGCGGGCCAGTGCGGCCATGAGTGCGGGTAGGGCGTCGGCGCCTTCCAGCCAGGGTCGATAGCGGTAGTCCTGGTAGCAGTTGTGAGTTGCGATCAGTTGTCGCACAACGGCTTCCGCGCGTTCGCCGTAGCGGCCCATCCAGAACAGGTCGTTTAGTACGCGGGGGGAGCTGATCGGTTCGATGGCCGGGGCGCGGCGTTCGCGTTCCTCGTGGGCGGGTTCGGTGCTGATGGCAGCCACGGCGGTCGGGGCCGCGCGGACCCAAATGTCTTTGGCGGCAACCTTTATGACTACCCGCTCGGGTTGCAGGCGTTGGCGCAGTTGGCCGAGGCCGCCTTCCATTGCGGTATAGCCGCCGCGTCGGGCGAGCGAGAACAACCGCATACCGACCGGCGCCGAGGCGAGTCCGCCGTAACCCAGCACCGCGGGCGCGACCGAGAACTGCGCGGGCTCCTGCCCGACCCACTGCCAGCCGCAGTCCTCGATCCGAGCGGCGAGTTCCGCGCGTTCCGCATTGGACAGTTCCGGACCGAACAGCGTCGCACCGTCGACCGCCGAGCAAATGATCAGCCGATCCAGATTCGCGATCAGATGCGACCGTTCGCTGTCATTGCCACCCCAGTACGTCGGCGCGCTCTCGAGCACCAACTCCTCTCCGAGCAGGGCCCGCGAGATCCGCGGCAGGAATCCGGCCAGCGCCGGATTCTCCAGCAGTCCGCTGCCGATCGTATTCACCACGGTCACCGCACCGCGCCGCAGCACCTCAACCAGCCCGACCACCCCGAGCCGCGAATCCGGCCGCAGATCAAGCGGATCGGAGAATTCGGCGTCCACCCGGCGCAGCACCACATCGACCCGCTTCAACATGCCGAGCGAGCGCATCCACAGCGCGCCGTCGCGCACCACCAGATCCGCGCTCTCCACCAGCGGAAAACCCAGCGTCGAGGCGAGATAGGCCTGGTCGAAAGCGGTTTCGGAATGCACACCGGGACTGAGCACCACGACGACCGGATCATTGTCATCGGCCATCGGCGCGGATTCGATCAACATCAACCGCATGGCCCGCGCGAACGGCGTGAGCGGACGCGGATTGGAATGTTCGAAGGCCTCGGGAATCGCCGTCGAAACCACCCGTCGATCCGCCAGCGCGTATCCGGCACCCGACGGCGCCTGCGCCCAGTCGGCGATCACACGGAACTGTCCGTCGCTCCACCGGCTGAGATCGCAGGCGTGCAGGAACAACTGGTGTCGCCCGGGAATTGTGATGCCGTGCGCGGCACGCACATATCCGCGATTGCCGAACACCACTTCCGGCGGCAGCAGACCGGTGGTGATGGTGCGGCGCGCGCCGTAGATATCGGTGAGCACCTCGTCGAGCACCCGCGAGCGCTGCACCAGCCCGGCCTCCAGCCGAGTCCAGTCGTCCGCGGAGACCAGCAGCGGAATCGGATCCAGCCGCCAGGCGGTCGGCATGGGCGGTTCGCCCGCCGCGCCCACCTCGGTGTAGTAGATGCCGTCGTCATCGATGAGCCTGCGCACCCGGCTGTCCAGCCGCCCGAGCCCGGTCGTGCCCAATTCCACGAAATCGGCGGACAGCTCCGACCACATGCGCCGCACACCACCCGCGGGATCGACCAGCTCGTCGTAATACCCGCCCGTCGGCCGACCGCATTCGTCGTAGCCCGCGGTATCCGCGCCCTCGGCGCGATATCTGGCGAACTGCTCCGCGACCTGCTCGCGGACACTCAGCCGTGCGGCATTCGACAGCGTCGTCTCGGATTCCCGAGCGCCCGAGCCGCGCGCTTCGTCGCGCATAGTCACCGCGCCGACCTCCGCCCCTCGCTTACCGATCGCTGACCAGTCCCCACACCGTGCGCGCCCGGCGCAGATCGAGGATGCCCGGCGCGCCGATGTCGATGGACTGTGCTGCCATCTTCGCACGTAGCACCCCCGGATCGACCCGGGAAGTGGTGTGGCCCGCCGCCTCGAACCGCCGGTTGCGGCGTGATTGCGCGGCCACCGCATTGACCGGTGGCTCCGCGTAGGCCATGCCACCCGGATGCGCGACGTGATAGGTGCAGCCACCGCGGGACAACCCGGTCTCGGCATCGATCAGATCGAATACGAGCGGCGCGTCGACGGTGATGGTCGGGTGCAGCGAATTGGGCGGCTGCCACGCGCGATAGCGCACTCCGGCCACTTGCACATCGGCCTTGTCGGTGGCGAGCAGCGGCACCGGCATCCCATTGCAGGTCACCACGAAACGGTCGCGGTCCGCGCCGACCACCCGGACCTGCAACCGCTCCACCGAGGAGTCGACATAACGCGCGGTGCCACTCGCCACGGTCTGTTCGCCGAGGGTATTCCACGGCTCGATCGCGCCGCGCAGTTCGAGTTCGACATCGCCGAGCACCACGGTCCCGATGCGCGGGAAGCGGAATTCGGTGAACGGGTCGAGCCAGCTGGTGTCGAATTCGATGCCGTGCGCGCGCAGGTCGGCGGCCACCTCGGCGATATCGGTCATCAGGAAATGCGGCAGCAGATAGCGGCCGTGCAAATTCGCGCCGTGCCGAATCAGTCTGGCCTGCAACGGTTCCGCCCAGAACCGGGCGATCAGGCCGCGCACCAGCAGCGACTGCACCATGGCCATCTGGAAATGCGGCGGCATCTCGAAGCCGCGCAGCTCCACCAATCCCAGTCGGCCCCTTGCCGTTTCCGGACTGTAGAGCTTATCGATGCAGAATTCGGCGCGGTGGGTATTGCCGGTGAGGTCGGTGAGCAGATGACGCAGCGCCCGATCGATATGCCACGGCGCATCCGAATCCGCGCTCAGCCGAGCGATTTCGGCGAAGGCGATCTCCAATTCGTACAGCGCGTCCGCGCGGCCCTCGTCCACCCGAGGCGCCTGTGAGGTCGGACCGACGAAGCGACCGGCGAACAGATACGACAGCGCCGGATGCCGCTGCCAGTAGGTCAGCATCGAGACAAGCAGATCCGGACGGCGCAGCAGCGGTGAGCGCGCGGGTGTCACGCCGCCGAGCGTGATGTGATTGCCGCCGCCGGTTCCGCTGTGCGTCCCGTCGACATCGAAGGATTCGGTGCCGAGCCGGGCCAGTCCGGCCTGCTCGTAGAGCGTCGAAAGCAGTTCGGCCTGTTCGACGAAGGAGGCGGTCGGCTGCACATTCACCTCGATCACGCCGGGATCCGGTGTGACCGAGAGGGTGCGCAGCCTGACATCGACGGGCGGGGCATAGCCCTCGAGCACCACCGGCTGCCCCACCGCCGCCGCGGCTGTCTCGACGCGCTGGATCAGCTCGAGGAAGTCGTCGAGTTCTTCCAGCGGTGGCAGGAAGACGTGCAGTCGGCCATTGCGGACCTCGCCGACGAGTGCGGTGGTCGGCTCCCAATCCGGGTCCTCCACCACGGCGGATGGTTCGGTCCGCGGGAACTGCAACGGTCCCATGAACAGGGGATCACTGTCCGGACGCGGACGCGGCGGCTGCCACGAGACAGCATCCAGCGGCAAGCGTAGACCGGCCGGAGAATCGCCCTCCGACAATACGATTCGCCCCTCCGGCTGGTCGGGCGACTTACCGCGCCGCATCCGCCAGTCGGCACTCGCCCACCCGGCACCGTCCGCGCGGCGATACAGCGAAAGCAGATAGGCGGCGGGCGCGGTCACGGCCGTGTCGAGCCGCGCCAACAGTTCCTTGCGCGCTTGCGCCGAATCCTGTTCCAGATCATCGACAGGGTCTACCGGATCACCTTCGGGCGCACGGGCACTGCCCGCCAGCCGGGCCAGCGGGTCCTCGTAAGCCGGACGCACCTGGGTGTCCGGCAGGCCGAGACCTGCAGCGATATGTGTGATCAGTGCCCGGGCGGATTCGGGACCGGCGGGCGCCGGCCACGGCGTACGAATCGTTGATTCGGTGCCTGGAGCCGACCCATTCCCGGTCGACGCGATAGAAGATCCACCGCCTGGAGTATTCGAATGAAGCTGCGGCCCTGACGAACTCCCGACGTCACTGCCCGAACCGTGCTCCAGCACCGCAAGCTTCCCGACGCCATCACCTGGCCCGAAGCCCACCGCTGAGCCATCGCTCGGCACCGCGCCATCAGCCGAAGTCGACTGCTGCCGTGCCGTATTTCCCGAGTGCTCGGCCATCGGCTCGACCCTGACGGACTCCCCCTCCGGCACCGAGGCAACCATCCTCGGTGGCGTCCACGGATCAGCAAGCAGATCCTGACGCGTCCAGACGGATTCGCCATCGGCACGCCACGCGACCGCAATCTCCCAGCGCGGCAACGGTTCTCCCGGATACCACTTACCTTGCCGATACTGCACAAGCCCGGTCGGCGCATAGATACGACGCAACCGATCGGCGAGATCGACGGCACGTTCACGTTTGCGCGCCCCGTCCGCCTCGGTCGTCCACTCCGGGCTGGTCTGATCATCGATCGATACGAACGTCGGCTCACCACCGATGGTCAGCCCGACATCCGCCATGCGCTCGTCGACCGCCGCACCCGCGGCCGTGATCCGCTCCCACTGGGATGCGGTGTAGGGCAATGTGGTTCGCGGGTCCTCATGCACCCGCCGCACGGTATTGGCGAAATCCATGGTCGTCTCGGTCCGCCCGGTCGCGCCGGTGATCGGCGCCGACGAGGTCGGATGCGGTGTCGCGGCCAGCGGTATATGCCCCTCGCCCGCGAATAGTCCGGAGGTCGGATCGAGACCGACCCACCCCGCACCGGGCAGGAACACCTCGGTCCAGGCATGCAGATCGGTGAAATCGGCGGGCGGTCCCGACGGCCCGTCGAGCGCGGGCACGTCCTGCGCCAACTGCACCAGATATCCGGAGACGAACCGCGCCGCCAGCCCGAATTCCCGCAGGATCGACACCAGCAACCACGCCGAATCACGGCACGACCCGATCGCGCTGCGCAGGGTGTGGTCCGGCGATTGCACACCGGGCTCCAGCCGAATCGTGTACCCGACGTCATCGCGCAGCGCCTGATTGACCGCTACCAGGAAATCGATAGTGTGCGGCCGATCGGTCGGCGTATACGCGCGCACCCATTCGCGAACCAGCGCACCGGGTCCCGAACCCGGCTCGGATTCATCGACCGGACGCAGATACGGATCCAGATCCGCGACCAACTCCGGGCTGTAGGTGAACGGAAAGTGCTCGGCGTAATCCTCGATGAAGAAGTCGAACGGATTGATCACCTCGAGATCGGCGATCAACCCGATGGTGATGGACAACTCCCGCGCCGGATTCGGAAAGACCAGCCGGGCAAGGAAATTCCCGAACGCGTCCTGCTGCCAGTTGCAGAAGTGATCGCCCGGGACGACCCGCATCGAGTACGCGTCGATCTTGGTCCGCGAATGCGGCGCGGGCCGCAGTCGCACTACATGGGGGTGGACCTCCACCGACCGGTCGAAGGTGTAGGTGGTCCGGTGTTCGAGCGACACCTTGATGCCCATACAGCAAGTTCACCACACCCCAGCCAGCTGCGGCGCAGCATGAACAGTCGGTTTCCGGACAGCCGCCGTCCCGATGCCGTCGCGCGACACGCGACAGATCTCCCACCACCTGTCCGGGGCGGGTGCTATGACCGATTCACGAACCGATCTCGTCTGGAGGCCATATGCGCGCGCCGACGTGTCCGTCCTGCGAATCCGCCATCGACCACTGTCACGGAACCCTGATCGTCCACCTCGCCCGCACCGCCGAATGCACCGATGTGGACTGCATCGATCTCGCCCACGCACGGCACATCTTCGTCGTCGACTGCGGTGACATTGCCGGAGGCTGCGCCTGCGCGGCTCCGGATGTCACGCGCACCGCCCGAGCTAGTAGGTCAACGCGAAGGTGAGCAGCAAGGTGGTCTGGAAGTAGCCGCGCCACCAGGAGTAGCCGAACCAGACATTGGGCGTGACCTCGCGGATCTCGTCGTAGACCTGCGGGGTCGGTGACGGGGCATAGTTCAACGCCCAAGTCGGCCCGCCATCGGTGATCGCTGGAGCGGTGTAGACGTCGGCCTGCCAGGCCTCGAGGCCCGCCTGGGTGACCCGGTTCACCAGAAAGCCACCGTCGGGGCCGGTGTAGAACGTCTTACCGATCCACAGGGCCGGGGCCACCACCTCCATGATGGGCGGCCTGGTCACCCAGCCGTTCGTAACTCCCCTCGGCACCTCGCCGCGCGGGGCGTTGCGGAAGATCGCGTCCTGCTGTTCGGCCGAGCAGCGCGACCGCAGCGAGTCGATGGTGGCGGTCGGATTGTCGGTATAGAGGACGCACCCGCCGCCATAATCCACCGCCGTGTCGACGACCTCGGCGTCGGCAACCTCGGGGTCGACGATGCCGGAGTCGGCGGCAGCGACGCCTGCCCCCAGGAACAGACTGGGAAATCCCAGCGTGAGCACCGCGGTGCCCATGAATAGAACTCGGTTTGCGCGCATTGCTGTCTCCAGAACTGACCACACCCGGTCCCCGACCCTGCATCGATCGTAAGACGGTGGCCTCGCAGACATCTGGTTAAAAATCGAACTGTTATCTGGCGGCTCGGGGCTGCGGACACCGCTGTTGCCGCGCCCACTAGGCTGGACGACGACACTTTCCGCAGAGAGGACAAGCCGTGCAGCCCGGTGGTCAGTTCGATATGCAGCAATTACTCGCCCAGGCGCAGCAGATGCAACAGGCGGTGATGCAGGCCCAGGCCGAGATCGCGGCGACCGAAGTGCAGGGTCAGGCCGGTGGCGGCCTGGTCCAGGTCACCATCAAGGCGACCGGTGAGGTTGTCACGCTGAGCATCGATCCGAAGATCGTCGACCCCGACGATGTCGAGGGGCTGCAGGATCTGGTGATCGGCGCGGTCAACGACGCCATGTCCAACGCGCAGCAGCTGGCTGCCGAGCGGCTCGGCCCGCTGGCCGGCGGCGGGTCGCTGCCGGGTCTGCCCGACTTCTGATCCGGGGACGTCTTTGTACGAGGGCCCGGTCCAGGATCTGATCGACGAGTTGGGCAAGTTGCCCGGCGTCGGTCCGAAAAGCGCGCAGCGCATCGCATTTCATCTACTCCAGGTCGAGCCGCCCGATATCGACCGGCTGCAGGCCGCTTTGCAGAAGGTGCGCGACGGCGTGCAGTTCTGCATCGTCTGCGGCACGGTTTCGGATAACGAAATGTGCCGCATCTGTTCGGATCCGCGCCGCGACCGCACCATGATCTGCGTGGTCGAGGAGCCGAAGGATGTGCAGGCCATCGAGCGCACTCGCGAATTCCGCGGGCGCTATCACGTGCTCGGCGGCGCGCTCGATCCGCTCAGCGGCATCGGGCCGGATCAGCTGCGCATTCGAGAGCTGTTGGCGCGCATCGGCAATCAGGAGGACGGCGTCGATGTCAGCGAGGTGATCATCGCGACCGACCCGAATACCGAGGGCGAGGCGACGGCCACCTACCTGGTGCGGATGCTGCGCGATTTTCCGGGATTGTCGGTGACCCGTTTGGCATCCGGTCTGCCGATGGGCGGCGATCTCGAATTCGCCGACGAACTCACTCTCGGCCGCGCGCTATCGGGTAGGCGGGCACTGTAGCTTGCGTTCGGCCGGGGACGGGTTACTGTGTCGGGGATGAGCATCGAGTTCTTGCTGACCACGCTCGTCATCGTCGCCACACCCGGCACCGGCGTGTTGTTCACGCTGGCGGCCGGACTTTCCCGGGGGACGAAGGCCAGCGTGATCGCGGCCTTCGGCTGCACGCTCGGCATCATTCCGCACATGATCGCGGCCGTCACCGGACTGGCCGCACTGCTCAACGCGAGTGCCGTCGCCTTTCAGACGCTGAAGTATCTCGGTGTCGCCTACCTGCTGTACATGGCGTGGAATACGTTCCGGGACAAGGGGGCACTGGCCGTGCCCGAGGAAGAGACCGGAACACCATCGGCCCGACAGGTGATCACCTCGGCGGTACTGCTCAATATCCTCAACCCGAAGCTGACGATCTTCTTTTTCGCCTTCCTCCCCCAGTTCGTGCCGACCAACGCCCCGAATGCGTTGGCGCGCATGCTCGAACTGAGCGGGCTGTTCATGCTCGCCACCTTCGTAGTGTTCGCGATCTACGGAGCTTGCGCGGCCGCCGTGCGCAACCAGGTGATTTCCCGGCCCGCCGTGGTCACCTGGATGCGCCGGGTGTTCGGGGCCTCGTTCATTGCCCTGGCCGGTCGGCTGGCGGTGCAGAATCAGTAAGCGTCAGACGGTGATTCGACTCCAGGGCAGGGCCTGCAGCCGGGTGCGGTCGTCGACGGCCCAGTCCCAGATCAGATCCGCGACGGTCTGCGGGTCGGTGACGGTGATGCCGAAGTGCCGGTCCGGAGCGCCATCTCGATACTCGAGGGTGAATGTTCCGGACTTGTCGCGGTAGGTCTGAATGTAGACCTGCTCGTCACGTTCGACGACCAGATACGGATTCGGCGGGGCCAGCTCGGAAATCCACTGGTCGGCAAGGCTTTTCGTCAAATAGGGGAATTCGCCCGCGCCACCGTGGGTGACCAGTGCCGGCACATGTCCGGCGGGATCCATCAGCCAGGCCAGCTGCGGATCGTAGACGGCGTAGTTCAGCGGTGTCGCGATCTCGAACAGCAACTGCCGGACGAATCCGATCGCGTCGTACGGGCACGGCACGTGCAATACCGCACCGGTCGCCGCGCCGCCGACCGGAACCGTGCTCAGGAATCCGTCCTGCTCGGGTAGTTCGGCATTGCGCCTGTTCAGCTCCGCCGCCATCGCCGCGACCGGTTCCGTCTCGGGTCGTCCCTGCTGGGTAGCCAGATACGCGTCGACCTGCGCGATCGTCATCGCGACACCGGACGGCAACAAGACGTGGTCGTAGCTCACGCGGCCAGCGTACTGGGGCCCGAAGAAGTCGCTGCAGCACGTCGCTTCGGCCCCGGAAGCCGGCCCGGCCCCCACGTGTTCTTCAGGAAGCCGCGCGAGCCCGTCAGCGAACAGTTGGCGCGCTGCCGATCAAACCGTAGCCAACTCGCCCGACCGCGCCGTCGACGCCGAAATCGACGCGCACCTCGTACAGCCCGACGTGGCCCATCAATCGGTGCGGCTCATCGAAATACAGCGTGGGGATGCCATAGTGCCGGAAGTAGCCGACAACCAGTTCTCGCATGACACGGTATCGGTTCTCCGAATTGGTCAGTGGGTGCAGCATATTCGCCGTGGCATCGAAGACGGCGCAGGCCAGCTCCGGATCCGTAGCAGGCGGGACAATGCGCTCGTCGATCAGCGCGACGGCATGGTGGCCACCGTCGCCGGGAACATATGCCCAGCCCACGGCGCCGCCGAGCTGAACAGCGGCGGCCGACAGCAGAGCACAGGTGTTGTCGTCGTGCGGCATGCTTGCCGTGAGGTCGACGCGGTCCGCGGCGAGCTGGTCCGCACCATGCTCGCGCGCCAGTCCGCGGACCGCGACGCTCCCCGCCCAGTCGTTGTCGGCCCAAACCCACGTTCGGGAACCCCGGTCGTACCAACCGATTTCGACGGCCGCCACCGACAAATTCGGCAATTCGGCAAAGCCGAATCGGCCGCCGACCGGATCCCAGGTCGCCTGCGGATGCTCCAGCTCGGTCAGTTCCTCGGCGAAGTCGAGTAGTCCACCCTTCAGCCCCATTGTGATCGCCACCGCGGGTGCTAGCTCGACCAGCAGAGCGTCTGGGATGAACGGAGGCACGGACGAAGGACGCCGCGGTGCCGGCGGCTGGTCTGGACGATACGGCCGGCCGTCCGGGCCGATCATGCTCGCATCGATGATGTTGTCGCTCGCATCGACACGTGCGACCAACCGGTAGCCGTCGGGCAGTGTCAGTTCTATGCCCTCCGGGATCGGGCGAGCGGCCAGCTCGTGTGTCCTGGCATACCCCGTGACTACGTCTCGCGTTCCGTCGCCGGGCAGCAGAAGCGCCGCCATCCGCAGATATTCGCACACGCGTGCCGGATCCGGCTCGGCGTAGGTCAGGGTCTCATCGCTGGTGACGAGGTAGGTGTACGCACGGCCCCCGTGGTTGAACATCATCGCCCCGCGGGATCGCAGCGCGCCGAGAGCGATCAAGGACAAATGATCAGCGGCGAGCTTCGGGTCCCAGAATTCGCCCAGATCCAACAACTCGTCGGTGAACTCCGGAATCCCGTGCCGCACACCGATATCACGCAACCGCGTCGAATGCTCCACGCCCGGCAGTCCCGCAAGAGCCGGCTTCGCCCACGCCCACATGAACGTCAAATCCTCGGCGAAGGTCCCCAGCTGGCCGGAACGGTGCAACGCCCGCTCCCCGACCCATGCCGTGCCCGCCTCGTGATCGATCCTTATCTGCCCGTCAGGTACCTGCTGCTGAAACGCCGAATATTGCTCGATCGCCACACCGAGATGGCCCCGCGCGAATGACAACAACGCATGACTGAAATTGTCCATCTCAGCTGACGCTAGCAGGACTTCCGGCGGCGGCTACTCGAAATTGCGCGTCACGACTCGTCGATCGCGGCAGCGGCCGCAACCGAGATCGACCGCGCGATGCAGCATGGGTTCGATCCCTGTCCGGCACGATATTCGCGGGTCCTTGACTCTCCTCTAGCTGGAGGGTGTTCGCTATGAGATATGGCAGCGACAGTGTCGATCGGGGAGTTCGCGAGGTTGACGTACCTCAGTGTGAAGACGCTGCGGTATTACCACGAGGTCGAGTTGCTGGAGCCCGTTGCGATCGACGCGGGGTCGGGGTATCGGCGGTATTCGGTCGATCAGGTTGCGCAGGCGCATCTGATCCGTCGGCTGCGGGGGCTGGATATGCCGCTGCCGGAGATCAAGGCGGTGTTGGCGGCCTCGGATACCGAGGCCCGGGATGCCGCCTTGCGTGCGCATCTCGAACGTATGGAAGCGGAGTTGCGGCGCACGCAGTCGGTGGTTGCTTCGCTGCGCTCGCTGCTCACACCGGCCGCGCCGATCACCGTCGAATACCGGTCGATCGCGGCATTTCCGGCACTCGCGTATGTCGATTCGGTGAGCCGGGATGCGATCGGCGACTGGTGCGCTGCCGCATATCCGCTGCTGCACGAGACGTTGGCCGCGACGAATATCGCGCCCGCCGGTGTCGACGGCGCGACATATTCGATGGAATTCTTCGAGGACGACGGGGGCGAGGTCGCCGCTTTCATCCCGATTCCGGCCGACCCGCGGATTGCCCTACCGAGCGAACTCTCGGTCATCGAACTGCCCGCGCGCCGGTTCGCGATCACCGTGCACTCCGGCCCGTTCGACGATTTCGACCGCACCTACGGCGCCCTCGGCAGCCATGTCGCCGAACACGACACCTCGCTGGCCGAACCCGTCCGTGAGCTTTACGTCCTCGGTCCGGGCGAAATCGACGACCCCAACGCCTACCGCACCGAAGTCTGCTGGCCCATCGGCCGGCTCTGAAAGAGGAGAACCGCAATGACACTCACGATCGGGCATATCACCTTCGACTGTGCCGATGCCGCGACGCTCGCCGGTTTCTGGTCCGAGCTGTTGAATCGTCCGCTGGACGAGAACGCGAGCCCGGAGTTCGCGACGGTCGGAATGGCCGAAGGCATGGCGCCGGTGCTGATGTTCATCCAGGTGCCGGATAAGACGCCGGGCAAGAATGTGATCCACCTGGATCTGAAGGCCGCGGACTGGCGCGAGCAGATCGATCGCGCGATCGGCCTCGGTGCCAAGCACATCGGCGATTTCGACGAGTACGGCACGCAATGGGCGACACTGGCCGATCCGGAGGGCAATCTCTTCGATATCGCGGCCGGATAAGAAGAAGGCCCGACGCGTGTCGGGCCTTTCCCTGCTATCTCAGGAGAGTTCGCGCTGCAGGTTCGCAAGCACCTCGGCCTGAATCTTCTTCAGCCCCAACGGCGCGAAGATCCCCTCGAAGATTCCCGCGACACCGCCCGCGCCCTTCCACGTGGTGCGCAGCGTGACCTGTGAACCCGTACCGTCCGGCGTCACCGTCCAGGTGTTCACCAGCGTCGAATTCGAATCACGTTCGGTCACGATGGAATCCGAGACCGACACGACCGCGTGGATGTTGCGGGACCGCTTCTCGGTGGCCTGCAGGGTCCATTCGGCGACGGTGCCCGCGCCCTGACCACCCTCGACCACCTTGTAGTCGCGGTAGTGCGCGGAGAGGATGCGCGGACGCACCTTCTCGTAATCCGCGATGGCCTCGAGTGCGCGCTGCGGATCCGCCGCGACGGCGATCGAACTGCTGGCGCTGACCTGTCCCACGATGAGCTCCTTGTCCGGGCAGTGATTTGCCCCTATCCTGCCCTGTCCCCACCGCTGCGCGACGACCAGGTCGGTCCTGTTGATCACCGCGCGCCGACCGGCCTGCACTGTTAGGCTTCCCGATCAGATTGCGCCGGAGGGGATCCATGCAATATGTCGTGCTAAGCGGGTGTTCGAAACCGCCCGGACCACCGCCGGACTGACACGGCGAGTCCTGGGTATTCCCGATGCAACAGATGCGTGACATTTATCCCTCGTCGGTGACCTCGCAGTGGCTTGTGTTACCGGTGCGTACTAGCGTCGAGGAGTGGCAGTGAGTCTGTTGGGGAAGGCCGGACCCGCATCGGCCGCACACGAATCAGGGTTCGCCGCGCATCGAGCGGGTGTGGACCGACTGTTGGCCAGTTATCGCGCGATACCCGCGAGCGCCAACGTGCGACTGGCGAAGAAGACCTCGAATCTGTTCCGGGCCAGGGCCAAGAGCACCGCGCCCGGCCTGGATGTTTCCGGCCTAGCCAAGGTCATCGCGGTGGACGCGGAAGCCAAGACCGCCGACGTCGCCGGGATGACCACCTACGAGGATCTGGTCGCCGCGACACTGCCCTATGGGCTCGCCCCGCTGGTGGTGCCGCAGCTCAAGACGATCACCCTCGGCGGCGCGGTCACCGGCCTCGGCATCGAATCCAGCTCGTTCCGCAGCGGTCTGCCGCACGAGTCGGTGCTGGAGATGGACGTGCTGACCGGGGCGGGCGAGATCATCACCGCGACACCGGATGGCGAGCACGCTGACCTGTTCCGCGGCTTCCCGAACTCCTACGGCACCCTCGGCTACTCGGTCCGCCTGAAGATCGAACTGGAGACCGTCCAGCCCTATGTGGCGCTGCGCCACGTCCGCTTCCACAGCCTGCGCGAGCTGGAGTCCACCCTCGCCCGGATCGTCACGGACAAGACCTACGACGGCGAACGCGTCGACTACCTCGACGGCGTGGTCTTCACCGCCGACGAGAGCTATCTGACACTCGGCCGGCAGACCGACGAGCCCGGCCCGGTCAGTGACTACACCGGCATGGACATCTACTACCGGTCCATCCAGCACGACTCCGACCGGCCCAAACGCGACCGGCTGAGCATCCACGACTATCTCTGGCGCTGGGACACCGACTGGTTCTGGTGTTCGCGCGCCTTCGGCACCCAGAACCCGAAGATCCGCCGGTTCTGGCCGACGCGCTACCGGCGCAGCAGCTTCTATTGGAAACTCATCGCACTCGATCACAAGTACGATATCGGCGACAAACTGGAGGCCCGCCAGGGCAATCCGCCGCGCGAGCGTGTGGTGCAGGACGTCGAGGTTCCGGTCGAGCGGACCGCGGATTTCGTCGAATGGTTCCTGCGCGAAATTCCGATCGAACCGATCTGGCTGTGCCCGCTGCGACTGCGCGAAAACGACGCATCGGCAACGGGGCGTCCATGGCCGCTGTATCCGCTGCAGCCGAACCGTACCTACGTCAATGTCGGATTCTGGTCCGCGGTGCCGACCGTCGCAGGTCAGCAGGAGGGTAAGGCCAACCGCGCGATCGAGCAGACCGTCACCGAGTTCGAGGGGCACAAATCCCTGTACTCGGATTCGTATTACGGCAAGGATGAATTCGCGGCCCTGTACGGCGGCGAGACCTACACCGAATTGAAGAAGCGCTACGACCCGGACCAGCGACTGCTGGATTTGTATTCGAAGGCGGTGCAACGCAAATGACTACATTCAAGGACCGTTCCGATGTCTTCGCGGACCTCGGGACAAAACTCAGCATTGCCGAGATCTTCGAGACGCTGATCGACGGCGATGTTCCGATTCGGCTGACCGCCTACGACGGCAGCGCGACCGGGCCGGAGGATTCGGAATACACCCTGGAGATCAAGTCCCCGCGTGGGATCAACTACCTGGCCACCGCGCCGGGTGATCTCGGGATGGCCCGTGCCTACATCGCCGGCGATATGACCGCCACCGGCGTGCACCCCGGCGACCCGTACGACATTCTCCGGGCGATGGACGGGCTGAAGTTCCGTCGTCCGTCGGCGCTCGCGCTGGTCACCATTGCCCGCTCGCTCGGCTGGGAGCGGCTCAAGCCGATCGCGCCGCCACCGCAGGAGACGCTGCCGCGCTGGCGCCGGATCGCGCTGGAGGGCCTGCGGCACTCCAAGACTCGCGATGCCGAGGCCATCCACCACCACTACGACGTCTCCAACACCTTCTACGAATACGTCCTCGGCCCCTCGATGACCTACACCTGCGCGACCTACGGGGACGAGAACTGGACGCTGGAGCAGGCCCAGGAGAACAAGTACCGCCTGGTCTTCGACAAGCTGCGGCTGAAGGCGGGCGACCGGCTGCTCGATATCGGCTGCGGCTGGGGCGGCATGGTGCGCTACGCGGCCAAGCGCGGCGTCAAGGTCATCGGCGCGACACTATCCGCGGAACAGGCGGAATGGGCGCAGCAGAAGATCGCCGAAGAGGGTCTGTCCGACCTCGCCGAAGTGCGGCATTCCGACTACCGCGATATTCCGGAGGTCGACTTCGACGCCGTCTCCTCGATCGGCCTGACCGAGCACATCGGAGTGCACAACTACCCGTTCTACTTCGACTACATCAAGAGCAAGCTGCGCGAGGGCGGCCTGTTCCTGAACCACTGCATCACCAGGCCGGACAACACCCGGACCACCAAGGCCGGTGACTTCATCGACCGCTACGTCTTCCCGGACGGCGAGCTGATCGGCTCCGGCCGGATCATCTCCGAGATCCAGAACATCGGCCTCGAGGTGATCCACGAGGAGAACCTGCGCGAGCATTACGCGCTCACCCTGCACGAGTGGTGTAAGAATCTGGTCGCCAACTGGGATGCCTGCGTCGAAGAGGTCGGCGAGGGCACCGCGAAGGTGTGGGGCCTGTACATGGCCGGTTGCCGACTCGGCTTCCAGCGCAATGTGGTTCAGCTGCACCAGGTGCTCGGCGTCAAGCTGGGCCCGAACGGCGAATCGGGTCTGCCGCTGCGCCCGTGGTGGCAGCCGTAGGCAACGACCGAAACTGCCCGTCCTAACCCAGGAGTTCATCCAGGAATAGGGCGGGCAGTGTCGTTTCGCCGGACTGTCCCGGTGTCGCACGCACTTCGGTGCGCAGCACGCGCAGGATGCCGAGCACACCGGGCCCCGCATCCAAAAGCGGCATGGTCCAACCGTGTTCGGCGCAGGTGGCCGCCGCGGGCAGCAGCAGTCCGGTGGCCTCGCCGACCCAGCCGGAGGCGGCCAGACATTCGGCGAGCAGCAGTACGGTATCCAATTCCGCTCGGGGACGGTGCTGTTCGACCATGCGAGCGTGCAGCGCGCGGGCCCGGCGCACCGCGCGATCGTCGGCGCGCAGCTGACGTTCGGACAGCAGCGCGCGGATCGCGGCGATCTCCTCCGCCTCGGCGGTCAGCGCCGCCGCGCCCGTCATCCGATGGGCCTGGTGAATAGTTCCGGAGATATCCGATTCGTATCCGGTCGCGGCGTCGACGACCCGCCGGGCCGCGGTATCGGTCAGCAGTCCCAGGCGCAGCCGCTCGGCGCGGATATGCGCGGCGAGCCGAATCAGTCTGTTATCGGCCGCGATTCGATCGCCCTCGTCGAGGCGGGCGGTCGCGGTGTACAGATCGCCGAGCGCGGCCTTGACCCTGGCACCGACCACGAAGGTGGAGATCAGGAAGTCCACCGGCCCGACCCGGGTGACCAGCTGATGGCTGTCGTCGAGCAACCGATCGGCGGTATCCAGATCGCCCCGGCGGTAACTCATTTCGCCGAGCAGCGCCGCGGCCACCCGCACCGCATCGGAGCGCGGTCCCGACTTCTGCCGTGCGGTCGCCCACGCCTGCTGGAAACAGCTTGTGGCAGTGGCGATATCGAGCTGTTCATAGGCCGCAGCACCCTTGCCGCACAGTCCGAAAACTTCGCCGAGCGGATCCTTGGATCGAGCGTGATACGGCGCCGCCCATTCCTGGATTTCGCGCGCCCCGTCGAAGTCGAA
This sequence comes from Nocardia sp. NPDC102475, assembly GCF_055584605.1. Classification (NCBI taxonomy): domain Bacteria; kingdom Bacillati; phylum Actinomycetota; class Actinomycetes; order Mycobacteriales; family Nocardiaceae; genus Nocardia; species Nocardia sp. NPDC102475. Next base: position 239,897 of record NZ_JBVJLS010000010.1, read on the forward strand.
CTCGCACAAGCGCACGAAGGAGGTCAGATTCGCGGCGGTCGATACGGTCCAGGCGGGTAGTTCATCGGGTTTCTCGAGGCATTCGGCCACCCGGTCGAGAACACCCTCGGTGTGGTCGCGCGCGATCTGATCCGAGGCCGCCAGCACCGCTGCCTGGCAGCGCTGCCGGTCCGCATCGTCATCGGTGCCCGACCCGCGCGCCAGCACATTGGACAAGCGGCCCAAGGCCGCGCGCGCCGCGGCGGGCTGCTGCAGATTCACATTCGCCCTGGCCACGGCCATCAGCAGTTTGGATCGCGAAGCCACCTGCTGAACCGGCAGCTTCGATACCGTCCCGAGCAGCGTCGCGAGGCGGGACTTATCGATGAGGTCCATGCCGCCACTCTCGAGCAGATCCAACGCCAATTTCAGATCCGTCGCCGCCAGCGCGTGATCGACCGACTTGCGCAGCAAATTATGTTCGGCGTACCAGCGAGATGCCTTGCGGTGCAATGCCCTCACCTTGCTCGGATCGGCACGCTCCAACCGCGCCCGCAGATGTTCGGCGAACAGCGGCTGCATCCGGAACCACTCGGGATCATGGGCAATGCGCCGGACGAACAACTCGCGCTGTTCGGCCTGCTCCAGCATCGATTCGCCGTCCGGCTCCTCCGACAGCGCCGAGGCCAGCGAACCACTGACCCGCTCGGTGATCGAGATCGAGGTCAGGAAGTCGAGCATCTTGGGTTCGAGGGTGTCCAGGACATTCTCGGCGAGATACTCGCGGATGCCGTGACTGCCCTCGGCCAGACTCGCGATCAATCGATCCGGATCGGCATTGCCGCGCAACGACAAACTCACCAGTTGTACCGCGGCGGGCCAGCCGTCGGTGGTCGCGTGGATTTCCTCGATCTGGTTATCGGTGAGCACGAATCCGTTGCGCTGCACCAGGATTTCCTTGGTTTCGTCGGTGGTCAGGCGCAACGCCGAGGAGCCTATCTCGACCAATTCGTCGTGCACCCGCATCCGACTGGTCGGCAGACCCGACTGCTCCCGACTGGTCACCACGAAGCGCAAGTGGTGACATCCGTTGTCCAGCAACGCATCCATCGCCCGCCGCGCACCCGCATCGCCGACCCGGTGCCAGTCGTCCACGATCACCACGACGGTGGTCCCGCCGGCGTGGATCTCATCGATCAGCGTGGAGATGACATAGGCGACCGCGTCGGCGGGCCGCTCCTCGAGCACCTGGTCCAAGCCCTCGCCGATATCCGGACATACCCGGCGGATCGCCTGGATGAGGTGGGCCAGGAACCAGATCTCGTTATCGTCGTACTGGTCGACACCGAGCCAGGCCACCGGGACCCCACCATCGCTCAGCTCGTTGCGCCACTGCGCGGCCACCGTGCTCTTACCGAATCCGGCCGGCGCGTGGATCACCGCGAGCCGGCGGCGGCCACCGGCGCGCAGCGTGTCCAGCAGGCGCGGGCGCGGCACCGGCTCGCGGGCCGGGGTCGGCGGGCGGAATTTCGTCGTCGCCGTCGGGGGCAGTGTCGGCGCGACCGAGGTCGAGTTGGCCGGATGCTGGGAGACCGCGGGACGCAATGTCAACGGCCAACTGCGGCGTGCGGTCACCGCCGGTCGCGTTACCGTCACCTCGGCCGCGTTCGGATGTTCCGTCTCATCCGGCGCCACCACCGAGGTATCCAGCAGCGCCATCTCATCGGGCATCTGATCGTGCTCGCGCTGTACCGTGCGCAGCAGCTCGCCGAACTCGAAGGCCGACGCGGGCCGGTTACCCGGATCGGTGTCCATCGCGTGCTGGATGGCATCGGCGACATCGTCGGGAATGTCGTGGCCGTGCAGATCCGGCACCGGCTGAGTGGTGATCCGCAGGAATTGTGCGACCACCTTCTCCCCTGACTGCCGTTCGAAGGCGGCATGGCCGGTCAGCAGGGCGAACAGCGTCGAGCCGAGTCCGTATACGTCGGAGTGGACGGTCGGTTCGTCGCCCTTGAGTACCTCGGGCGCGGTGAAGGCGGGTGAGCCCGTGATCAAACTGCTGGAAGTGCGGAAACCGCCCGGAATCCTGGCGATTCCGAAATCCGTCAGTTGCGGTTCGCCGTACGCACTGAGCAGGACATTCGCCGGTTTGACGTCCCGATGCAGAATCTGGGCCCGATGCGCACTCTCGATCGCGCCAGCCAGCTTCACCCCAGCCCGCAGCGAATCCGCCCAGGTGAGCGGGCCCTGGTCCCGAATGACCTGTTCGAGCGAGCCCCGGGTGCAGAAGGGCATCACGATGAACGGCTGGCCGGTGGGGGTGACATCGACCTGCAGGATGTCGACGATATTCGGATGGCCGGACAGCCGGCCCATCGCCTGCTCCTCGCGCAGGAATCGTTCCCGGCTCTCGGCATCGATCTCCGACGACAGCACCTTGACCGCGACCACCCGGTCCAATGCGTACTGGACACAGCGATACACCACCCCGAACCCGCCCCGGCCGATCTCGACCGCACCCGACAGGCCCATCGCCTCCAGCTCGTCGACGATATCGATGGGCGCATGCCGCTGTGTGTCCGATTCGGCCGAAGTCGATTCGGCGTTTGCCTTGCCCGAACGCATCTGTGGATTCATGTGACCACCTCGAATTCACATCGAATCGGCGTCACCGGCGACCGAGAAACACACGTACATCGGACATCGCGAAACGATCTCGCGATGCCCGATATGTCACGCACACTCCAACGTAGCGCGGTATCAACCCGAGTGGGTGGCTTTCGAAACGCGTGGTTGCGACCGCCTCAGCGCTCGGCCGCGGGCCTGGTCGCCGGATCGTAGAGAAACGAGATCCGCTCCATGACGTTCTTGCGCTGCGTGTTCTGGAACGCGGCGATCAACCAGCGACCGTCTTGGCGAACCATGGTGTAGGTCTGCGTTTTCGACAGCTCCTCGGGCTGTTTCGGGTCGCCCTTGTAGGTATCGCCGCGACTGGTGACGACGGCGGTATCCGGGCCGTAGAAACGGATGCCGAGAATCGAATCGGTGAGTTCGGTGCCCTTCTTGAAGCCCTTGAACAAGGCGCGGTGGCCCTCGACGATATCGGCGCGCCCCTGGTAGTAGGTACCGACGAAGCTGGTGTAGGCGGCGTCCTCGGTGAACAGAGCGCCGTAGGCGTCGGCGTCGCCGCGACCCCAGGCGTCGGCGAGTTGGTCGAGCAGATCACAGATTTCCCGGGCCGACTGCGGCGCGGGCGTAGTGACGGTGGTGCAGGCGCTCGTGCCGAGGTTGTGCACGTCCGAGGTCTGGTCCAGCCAGAGGTAGCCGCCGCCCGCGGCAATACCGAGGGTGATGGCGGAGGCGGCCAGGACGCGGGAAACGATGCGGCGGCGATTGCGGGGTGCGGGGGAGTTCATGGCGGATCCTTTGGGGCAGTGGGAGTTCAGCGCTCGGCGGCGGGGCGGGCGGCGGGGGTGGACAGGTAGGTGATGCGTTCCATGAGTTTGTTGCGTTTGGTGTTCTGGAAGGCGGCGATCAGCCAGCGGCCGTCGCGGCGGACCATGGTGTAGGTCTGGGTCTTGGTGAGCCGCTTGGGCTTGCTCTTGTAGGTGTCGCCATGGCTGTTGACCACGGCGGTATCCGCGCCGTAGAAGCGGATGTCGACGATGTCGTCGGCGAGCCGGGTGCCCTTCAGGACGCTGCCGAACAGGGCGCGATGCGAGGCGACGATATCGGCGCGGCCGCGGTAGAGGGTGCCGAGAAAGCTTGTGTAGGTGGCGTCTTCGGTGAAGACGGTGCCGTACGCGTCGGCATCGCCGCGGCCCCATGCGTCGACCAATTCCGCAAGCACGGCTTCGATCGCCTGGGTGTCACTGATGCTCATGATGGTCCTCCGTGCTAGATTTCTTCTTGGAAGAGCTTTCTTCGTTCAAGAAGTCTCTTCGTTGAAGAAGAGATTAGAAGATGGAGGTATTCGTGTCAACACCTGCCATGCGCCCGGACGCGAGCGAGGTCTACCGCCGCTATCTGAGCGCGGTCATGCTGCATGGACAGGCCGGTGCGCGCGCCGTCGATCTGGGCGCGACGGACCTCTACGCCCTGAACATCCTGGAACTCAACGGCGCCATGACGCCCGGCGAACTCGGCGCGCGCAGCGGACTGACCACCGGCCCGACCACCCGCCTCATCGATCGCCTGGAAGACGCGGGCTATGTGCGGCGCGTTCCGGTGCCCGGCGACCGCCGCAAGGTAATCGTCGAATTGATCGACAAGCCAGCCGATCTCGACGAAATCCTGGCCCCCGCCCGCCGCGCCATCGGCGAAATCCTCGGCGGCTATTCCGCCGAACAGCGTGAAGTGCTGTTCGACTACTTCACCCGCGCCGCGGACGCGTACTACCAGGCGGCGGAGGATCTGCGGCCCAGCTGAACTGCGAGCCAGCCGCTGGACCTACTACTGGACGGCCAGTGCCACGATCTGGGTGACCTGCTTATCCGAAAAGTTGTTGTCGCTGACCAGGATCAGGGTGCGTTCGCCCGACGGCAGGCGCGGCCCCCAGGTCATGCCCTCGATATTGTCGATGGGGTCGAGCCCGAGATCGGCGAGGTCGACCAGCAAGCGCTTGGCGACCGGCCGGGCGGTGCCGAGCGGAGCATCGAGGACATTGGTCGCGCCATTGATATCGGCCTCGTAGATCCGGATCTTATTGCCGACGCCGAGCACGTAAGAGCGTTCCAGGACAAGGAATTTCGTGGGATCGAGCGGATCGGCGGCCAGGATCGAGGCAATGCCGTTCATACCCTGGCCCGGCTCCGGACTCGACTCGGCGAATACCGGCTCCATCGGGTAGGCGTACTGAGCGAGCAGCGGGCCGAAGCGCACCTGTACCGTAATCCGTGAAGTGGCGCCGGTTTTCGCCGTTGCGACAGGGCCGTCCTGCAGCAGCGGGCCCTCGACGGAGGTCACGAACAGGGCGCCGCCCGCCGCGAAGGTCGCGCCCTCGAGCGCGAGATTCTGGCGCGGGCCGGTGGTCGGGCGCATCCGCTCGTTCTCCGGAATCGGGAGTTCGGCAGTGAAAGCGCCGTCCGGGTGGGTGATTCGGACCGACGGGTCGGCGAGCACGGCATCGGTGCGCTCACCCTCCTGCGTCCAGAAGTAGTCACCGGTCCACGGGTCGACCCGAATCTCCTCCGGATCCAAGGACTTCGGCGCGTACAGCGAGCCGTCCGGAGTACGCAGCGGGCGGGTCCCGGTGAACATCACCGGACCGACGCCGCCCTCGCCCACACCGAATCGCGCGGTATAGCAGCGCGCCGGATCCCGCTCGGACCTGTCGTCGCTGATCAACACGTATTCGCCGGTGCTCGGCTGAAAATCGATACCGGACAGTCCCCCGACCGTGGTGCCCTGGAAGTCCATGTCGAACGGAATGATCTGCTGGCCGAGTAAGCGCACCGGTGCGACATCGGACGCGACCGGCTGCGGCGCTGCGTTGGCAACCGGGGCGACAGCACATGCGAGCGCGACGGCCGCTACCAGCAGGGACCCTCTACTTCTGACCACAATCAACCACCGTATCGACGATGCCGGTCGCACAGGTTAACAGCATCCGAAATCGACGCCCGGAAAGGCGAAAGCCCGCCACCGCGAAATGCGGTGGCGGGCTGACCTTTTCGAGCGACCTGCAAGCAGTCGCTACGGCCCGTTGCGAGTTACCGCGTGACTACTTGCGCAGCGAGGCCGGGACCTCGAAGCGCTCGCCGTAGGTCTTGGCGAGGTAGTCGGCGCGCTCGACGAAGGCCGCCTGGCCGCCCGGGTAACCGACGATGTACTGGTGCACACCGCCGGTCCAGGCCGGGAAGCCGATGCCGAAGATCGAGCCGATGTTGGCGTCGGCGGTGGTGATGAGCACACCCTCGTCGAAGCACTTCTGGGTCTCGATCGCCTCGATGAACAGCATGCGGTCGATCAGATCCTGCAGCGGCACACCGAAACCGGCGGTGGTCTTGAAGTGCTCGCGCAGACCCGGCCACAGGCCGAGACGCTTGCCGTCCTCGTCGTACTCGTAGAAACCGGCCTTGCCCAGGCGACCCGGGCGACCCTGCTCGACCAGGTAGTCGATGACATCCTGCGCCGGGTGCCGCTTCACACCCAGGGTGTTGTCACCCTTCTCGGCGGCCTCCAGGGTCTCCTTGGCGATCTTCTGCATCAGCGTCAGGTTCAGCTCGTCCGACAGCTGCAGCGGCGCGGCCGGGTAGCCCGCCTGCAGACCGGCCTGCTCGATGGTCGCGGGCTCGATGCCCTCGTTGAGCATGGCGATCGCCTCGTTGACGAAGGTGCCGATCACGCGCGAGGTGAAGAAGCCGCGGCTGTCGTTGACGACGATCGGGGTCTTCTTGATCGCGAGGGTGTAGTCGAACACCCGGGCCAGCGCCTCGTCGGAGGTCTTCTCACCCTTGATGATCTCCACCAGCGGCATCTTGTCGACCGGCGAGAAGAAGTGGATGCCGATGAAGTCCTCCTGGCGCTTCACACCGGTCGCCAGACCGGTGATCGGCAGGGTGGAGGTGTTCGAGCCCAGCAGCGCGTCCGGGGTGACGACGTCCTCGATCTCCTGGAACACCTTGTGCTTGAGCTCGGTGTTCTCGAAAACCGCCTCGATGACGAAGTCGACACCGGCGAAGTCGGCCGCATCCGCGGACGGCTTGATCCGGTCCAGCAGCGCCTTGGACTTCTCCTCGGTGGTCTTGCCCCGGGAAAGGGCCTTGGCCTCGATCTTCTCGGAGTAGTTCTTACCGCGCTCGGCCGCCTCGATGGTGACGTCCTTCAGCACGACCTCGTAGCCCGCCTTGGCCGAGACGTAGGCGATGCCCGCGCCCATCATGCCCGCACCGAGCACGCCGACCTTGCGGATCTCCTTCTTCGGGACATCCTTGGGCCGCGAGCCGCCGTTGTTGATCGACTGCAGGTCGAAGAAGAACGCCTGGATCATGTTCTTCGCGACCGGGCCGGTCAGCAGCGAGACGAAGTAGCGCGATTCGATCAGCGACGCGTTGTCGATATCGACCTGCGAACCCTCGACCGCGGCCGACATGATGGCGCGCGGCGCGGGCATGTTGGTGCCCTTGAGCTGCTTGCGCAGGTTGGCCGGGAAGGCCGGGAGATTTGCTGCAAATGCGGGCGAAGACGGTGTACCGCCCGGGATCTTGAAGCCCTTCTTGTCCCAGGGCTGCACGCCACCCTCGGGGTTGGCCTTGATCCACGCCTTGGCGGCGGGCACCAGCTCCTCGACCGAGCCGACGACCTCGTTGATCAGGCCGATCTCCTTGGCCTTGCCTGGGCGGTACTTGTTGCCCTGCAGCAGGAACTGCATCAGCGCGCCCTGCAGGCCGAACATGCGCACGGTGCGGATGACACCGCCACCGGCGGGCAGCAGGCCCAGGGTCGCCTCGGGCAGGCCGAGCTGCACGCCCGGCACATCCGCGGCGATCCGGTAGTGGGTCGCCAGGGTGATCTCCAGGCCACCGCCGAGCGCGGCGCCGTTGATCGCCGAGACGACCGGCTTGCCCAGGGTCTCCAGCCGGCGCAGCGCCGACTTGATGGTGCCGAGCTCCTCCATGAGGGCCTGGCCGTCTTCCGGGCCGACCTTCATCATGTTCTTCAGGTCGCCGCCGGCGAAGAAGGTCTTCTTCGCGGAGGTGATCACCACGCCGGTGATGCTGTCCTTCTCGGCCTCGAGCCGGTCGACAGTCGCGGTCATCGACGTCTTGTACAGCTCGTTCATCGTGTTGGCGCCCTGGTTCGGGTCGTCCATCGTCAAAACGACGATGCCGTCCGAATCCTGCTCCCAACCGATCATGTTGGTCTCGCTCACAGCTCTGTGTCTCCTGTGTCTAATTGGCGGCTGTCGGTTGGGGTTAGACGCGCTCGATAATCGTGGCGACGCCCATGCCGCCACCGATGCAGAGGGTGACCAGCGCGTAGCGGCCGTTGCGGCGCTCCAGCTCGTCGACCATGGTGCCGGTGATCATTGCGCCGGTGGCGCCGAGCGGGTGGCCCATCGCGATGGCGCCGCCGTTGACGTTCAGCTTCTCGTCCGGGATCTGCAGATCCTTCTGGAACTTCAGCACCACCGAGGCGAAGGCCTCGTTGATTTCGACCAGGTCGATGTCGTCGAGGGTCAGACCTGCCTTGGCCAGCACCTTCTTGGCGGCCGGGGTCGGACCGGTCAGCATGATGGTGGAGTCGGCGCCGCTGGTGGCGGTCGCGACGACGCGCGCACGCGGAGTCAGGCCGGAAGCCTTGCCCGCCTCTTCCGAACCGATCAGCACCAGTGCGGCGCCGTCGACGATGCCCGAGCTGTTGCCACCGTGGTGGACGTGGTTGATCTTCTCGACGAAGTGGAACTTCTGCAGCGCCACGGCGTCGAAGCCGCCCATTTCACCGACCACGGCGAAGGACGGGTTCAGCTTGGCCAGGTCCTCGGCTGTGGTGCCCGGACGCATGTGCTCGTCGTTGTCGAGGACGACGAGGCCGTTCTGGTCCTTGACCGGAACGATCGACTTGGCGAAGTAGCCGCCGGTGGTGGCCTTGGCGGCAAGCTCCTGCGAGCGCACGGCGTAGGCGTCCACGTCATCGCGGGAGAAGCCCTCGATGGTGGCGATCAGGTCGGCGGAGACACCCTGCGGCACGAAGTAGGTGTCGTAGTTGGTGGCCGGGTCCAGCGCCCAGGCGCCACCGTCGGAGCCCATCGGCACGCGGGACATGGACTCGACGCCACCGGCCAGAACCAGGTCGTCGAAGCCCGAGCGGACCTTCTGTGCGGCCAGGTTGACGGCCTCGAGGCCGGAGGCGCAGAAGCGGTTGAGCTGGAAGCCGCCGACGGTGTCGGGCAGCCCGGCCACGGTCACGGCGGTGCGGGCGATATCGGCGCCCTGGTCACCCACCGGCGCGACGACGCCCAGGATCAGGTCGGAGATCCGGTCCTCGTCGAGGTTCGGGAAACGGCCGCGCAGCTCCTGGATCAGACCAACAGTCAGGTCGATCGGCTTGACCGAGTGCAGCGAACCGTTCTTCTTGCCGCGTCCGCGCGGGGTGCGGATGGCCTCGTAAATGTAGGCCTCTGTGGTCATATCGGAGTGTTCCTTCCTTAAGGGTGCGGCGGCCGAACATTCGTCCGTCCATGCGAGTGACCTCGCCGATCGGTCCGGAGACCGACCGTCCTGACGCTGTACAAAAGTCGACAAGCAGCGGCGATGACGAGTTCTTGATACCCGCATGCCTCCGCATACCATAGAACTTCGCCACACCGCGGCTCGCGGCCACCCGTTCATACTACCGTGGTGTGCGAACTCCGGTTAACTTAACGTCTTGTGAACGAGGGTTGTCAACCATCCAGCCGTGTGGCACCCAGCTCACTTTTGAGCAACTCCAAGGCCACCTCATCCGGGTCGCGCCGATCCCCTGGCGCCACCGGGGTCTGCGATTCGGCCAGCATCTCCTGTTCCTCCTCCGGAGTGGAGGGCGGCGGGACGCCATCGACCGGCGCGTAATCCATCGGGCCCGGGTCATCCGGTAGATCCGGGAAGTCGGGCGGCGGAATATCGTCGTCGCCGCGGAACGACCGTGCGTCACCACTCGGTGCGGGCCGCTGACCAGGTCCCCCCGCCGGATCGGAGGCCGCCGCCCTGGCCTGACTCGGCCGGGAGAACCGCGGCGGCGCAGGTGCATCCGAAGCGCGTCCGGCCGGGTTGCCGGATTCACGTCCCGGCGCACCAGCGGCCTGCTGCCCGGCCTGACCACGCCCCCGACTCGCCTTCGGCGCGGCAGCCGCGGGCCGAGGCGCGGCCCCACCCGCTTCCCAGCGCACCGGATGATCGCTGCCCAGCACGGCCCGCACCGCCGACCGCACCGCCTCCACGTTCCGCGGATCCGACAACCGCTGCGCCAACGGCGCATGCTGATGCGCGAATACGATCACCTCCCCCTCGATCCGCGCCACCGACGCCCCCGAGAGCAACGCCTGCACCGTAGGCCCGAACTCCCGAACCTTCGCCCGAATCTCCGCCCAGGCCCCCTCCACCACCCGCAACAAATCCCCATCCCCCTGCCCACCGGCCTCCGCACCGGCTTGGTCCGCGAGCCCCTGCGCACCGCTCTCCTGCACGGCACCTTGCGCGCGCCCCTGCCGCGCAGCAGCTCGCGCGCCGCCCTGCGGCGCCGCACCACCCGGGCCCGCCCCGGTCGTCGACTCACTCAGTTGCGCCGCACCAGCTGCGGTCCGATCCGCGACACCTCGCTCCGACCGTTGCACCGCAGCGTCGTGGTGCGCCGCGGCACTCGTGCCCGCGCCACTGGTCTGCTCGCTCGATTGCGCCGCGCCGGCCCTGGACGCCGCCTCTGCCGCAGCCTGGTCGGACTGCCGAGCCGAAATCGACTGCGCAACTTCCGAATTAGACGGCGCTTGCCCCTCGCCGACCCCGGCGTAGTCGCGCTCTCGCGGCGCCGTTGTCTCGGAGACCGCCTGCGTCCCTTCGGATTCCAGCAATCCGGCGGCAGCCTGCGAACCCGCGTCGCCCGCCGAGTCGGCCGCACCGCGACCGGATGCGGCGGCCCGATCCGCAGATTCGACGCCTGAAGAGGCGAAAGCCTGACTAGGTGCGGCATCGGTCGGGGCAGCCCCAGCACCCGACGAAGCATCAGAGCGCGCTTGTCCCACAGACGCCGCATCAACGGGCGCGCCGCTCGTCTCGTCGGAGGCATCGACTCCGGCCGGCTCTGCCGCAACGACCTGTTCAGTGCTCGAACCCGGATCGACAGCCGTGCGATCGGCATCCGTCTGCGTCTCGCCACGCTCGGCCGTCGAATCATCCGGCACGAAAGCGAATCCGGCTCCGGCATCGGCTTGACCTGCGGCTGCACCCTGCTCGACAGAATGCCCGCGCGCGGTCGAAGCCTCTTCCGCCAATGAGGTCTGTGTTGCCGCAGCGCTCGGTCCGACCGCAGGATCCGGCCCACCGGCCGGCCCCTCTGGATCAGCACCATGCCCGGCGGTCGAGTGCTGTTCAACAGCCGCTGCCCGCTCTGCAGGCAGGCTCTGCCCAAGGCCACCAGCCTGCACTGGAGCACCAGCCTGCACTGGAGCGCTCGCGGGGCTCGCGCCTGCACGGGTGGCGTCCTTTTCGCGGCGGGCGGCGGCGAGGAGCTCTGCGCCCCGGCGGCGGGGTTCGTTGGACGAACGCGACGGTGTCGATTGAGCTGGGGCTGGGGCGTCGGGCTGCGCCGGAGCGGATGGGGCCGCGACGGTGGGCGGTGCCATTGCTCCGGTGGCTATGCCGCGTTCGAGGCGCTCCAGGCGTTGCAGGGTTGCGGATTCGGCGTCGGAGACCGATGGGAGGAGCATGCGGGCGCAGACGATTTCGAGCAGCAGGCGCGGGGCGGTGGCGCCGCGCATTTCGCCGAGGCCCTCGTGCAGGAGTCCGGCGTGCCGGGCCAGGGTGGCCGGGCCGGTGCGTTCGGCCTGTTCGCGCATGCGGTCCAGGACATCGCCGGGGCCGGAGACAAGGCCGCGGTCGGCGGCATCGGGGACAGCCTGCAGCAGGATCAGGTCGCGCAGCCGTTCCAGCAGATCGACGGCGAAGCGGCGCGGATCGTGACCCGCCTCCATGACGCGATCGATAGTGCCGAAGAGGGCAGCGCCGTCACCGGCGGCGAGCGCGTCGATCGCATCGTCGATCAGCGCGACATCGGTGACGCCGAGCAGCGAAACCGCCCGCGAATAGGTGACGCCCTCGGGGCCGGCGCCCGCGAGCAACTGGTCCAGCACACTCAAGCTGTCGCGCGGCGACCCACCGCCAGCGCGAATCACCAACGGGTACACCGCCTCCTCGACCGATACCTGCTCCTGCTCGCAGATCTTGCCGAGCAGTCCACGCATGGTGGCGGGCGGCAGCAACCGGAACGGGTAGTGGTGCGTGCGGGACCGGATGGTGGGCAGCACCTTGTCCGGCTCGGTGGTGGCGAAGATGAAGATCAGATGGGCGGGCGGCTCCTCGACGATCTTGAGCAGCGCATTGAACCCGGCCGTGGTGACCATATGCGCCTCGTCGACGATGAACACCCGATACCGCGACTCCGCGGGCGCGTAGAAGGCCCGATCGCGCAGTTCGCGCGTGTCGTCGACACCGCCGTGACTCGCGGCGTCCAGTTCGATCACATCGAGATTCCCCGGACCGCCCGGGCCGAGCGCCACACAGGACGGGCAGACGCCGCATGGTGTCGAGGTCGGGCCCTGCACACAGTTCAACGAGCGCGCGAGGATGCGCGCCGAGGAGGTCTTGCCACAGCCCCGGGGACCGGAGAACAGATAGGCATGACTGATGCGACCGGTGTCGAGTGCGGTACTCAGCGGGTCGGTGACGTGCTCCTGACCCACCACTTCAGCGAACGTTGCCGGTCGGTACTTCCGGTACAGAGCCACGGCCCGAGGTTACCGGCGCCCACCGACAAAGCACATTCCCCTCGACCGACAGGCCGGGCGCGGCGTGACGCCGGGCGTTTCGCGACAGTAATGTGATGTAGATCACAGGATGCACGGATCTTTGTTAGCCCCCACTGATCAGCGCCGAAGGTGGCAAAGTCGGAGCAATCGAAGATCGAGAACGGACGAACAGCGAATTTTGGCGCCCGTCCAGTGCACTTCGCGGCGATTAGTTGAACTCACGCCCCGGTTCGAGCTCTATTTGCGGAGATAACGAATCAATCAACGAGCATGACATATACGCAATCGCCTGGCTACCGTGGTTAGCGGCAACTTCGGTAGCCAAACCTTCATCAGGTTGGTGGCCCCGGCCGGTCCCTCATCCCGACCGGGGCACAACCTGAAATCCACAATTTCCGGCGCACTTCGCCGAACTCACACCACTTCCACCGGAGGATATTTCCACCGTGCCGTCGTGTGACGACATCGCCGCCGCCTGGCTTTCGAGCACCGATTTCGCCGACGACCATGCCGCCGTCGACCTGCTCAGCCGGGCGATCAGCCCCCAGGACTTCGCGATCAAGCGCGATTCGCTACCGGTGGCCGCAGCCGCCGATCCGTCGACCGCCGCCGCCATCCTCGAACTACTGGAACGCGGCCAGGTGCCGACCATGGCGGCGATCCGCACCCTCACGGCGCAGAACGAGATGCGCCGGGAGGCCGAACGCATCGAACGCCTCGGCCGCCGAGCCCAGCGCAGCATCGATGACTTCGGCCGGGTGCTCGCCCGGCTGGCCGAGGACCATTGGCTCGCGCACGGTGCCGGCCCCACCCGACGTGACGTACTGCAGTCCGAACCGGTGATGACACTGATCCGGGACCGGATCGGCGATATCGCCCCGACCGCGGTGAAACACCTCTGGTTGATCGAGCGCGCCCAGCGTGCCGGCTGGATCGCCTCCAATGCCAATGCCGGATCGCTTTGCGCCGCAAGACGTTTCTACTCCGCCAAGTACGGCAATCGGGTCTCGCTGCGACCGGTCAATACGATCGGCACGATCGTCGCGACCTACCTGCGCGACTATCTGGCCGAAAATGACCGCGCGCCGCGCTGGTCCACCCTCGCCCACGACCTGCGCGACGATCGCGGCCGCCGGCTCTTCCACGACACCGCCGACGCGCGCATCCAGCGCCGGTGGCTCACCACCGCCGAATGGATGGCCGAGAGCGAGGACCTTCCGGTGCCCGGGCGACGCGGTCTGCGCGCCTTGGCCAAGAAGGCGCGGCGCTGAACTGTCTGGGCCGACACCCAGCGACGATGTGAGCATTCGGTAACTTCTTCGCAACGCATGTACGCGTGGAAGGAGTTACCCCGTGTCCCCAACCATCGATCCCGCGGCCACCGCCTGGCTGCTCGTCAGCACGGCCCTGGTGCTGCTGATGACGCCCGCGCTGGCGATTTTCTACGGCGGGATGGTGCGCTCGACCGGCGTACTCAACATGCTGATGATGAACTTCATCGCGATCCCGCTGGTGACCGTGGTGTGGCTACTGGCCGGTTACAGCCTGGCCTTCGGCGACGACGCGGGCGGCGGTCTGATCGGTGATCTCGGCCACTTCGGGATGGCGGGCATCGATCCGAATTCCGTTCACGGCACCGTTCCGGAGCTGCTGTTCGCCACCTTCCAGCTGACCTTCGCCATCCTGACCGCGGCACTGGTCAGCGGCGCGATCGCGGACCGCGCCAAATTCGCGGGCTGGATGGTGTTCGTGCCGCTGTGGGCGCTGGTGGTCTATGTGCCGATCGCGCACTGGGTGTGGGGGCCGGACGGCTGGCTGGCCTCCTTCGGCGCGCTCGACTACTCGGGCGGCATGGTCGTGGAGATCGCCTCTGGCGCCTCGGCGCTGGCACTGGCCCTCGTGCTCGGCCCGCGCATCGGCTTCAAGACCGATGCGATGCGTCCGCACAACCTGCCGTTCGTACTGCTCGGGGCGGGTCTACTGTGGTTCGGCTGGTTCGGTTTCAATGCCGGGTCGGCACTATCGGCGAACGGTATTGCGGCAGCGGTATTCCTGAACACTCTGGTCGCGGGCTGTCTGGGCATGCTCGGCTGGCTCGCGGTCGAGCAGATCCGCGACGGTCGGCCGACCACCTTCGGTGCGGCCTCGGGTGTGGTGGCCGGTCTGGTCGCGATCACACCTTCGTGTGGTTCGGTGAACACGCTCGGATCGCTCATCGTAGGTTTGGCAGCGGGTGTGGTGTGTTCGTTCGCGGTCGGCTGGAAATTCAAGGCGGGCTACGACGATTCGCTCGATGTGGTCGGCGTTCACTTCGTCGGCGGCATCGTCGGCACGCTGCTGATCGGACTGTTGGCCAACCAGGTGATGACCGGTGGTGTCGAGGGCCTGTTCTACGGCGGCGGCCTCGCGCAGTTCGGCAAGCAACTGGTCGGCGTGCTGGTGGTCGCGGCGTATGCGTTCGCTGTCTCCTTCGTGCTCGGCAAGGCCATCGACCGGTTCCTCGGTTTCCGGGTCAGCAAGGAAGACGAGACCGCGGGCATCGACTTCGCACTGCATGCGGAGACCGCGTATGCCGAAGGCGTGCACGGACATGCGCCACGGCGGCTCGGCGAGGGGCACTTCGGTCATTCGCACGGCGGCGATCACTGACACGAAACACCAACAGATCACGACACCTTGGCTGAGCCCGAAGTTGCGACGTGTCCGTTGCGGCCGACGACTCGGTTACGCGACGTCGTCCGAGGATGCCAGCCAGGTGTTGCACTGGGGTGTCCGGTCGGTCTTGTAGCCCTGTGCGAACCAGTCCCCAGCGTTCTGCCCGGTGCCGTGATCGCGCGCGTCACCCTGCTTGTCGCCGCGCCCATACGTGTCCTGCGTGGCGCGCGCCCCTTGCGCATCGGTAAAGGCGCCATCGTAGACCGATGTGCCGACGTACATTCCGGAGAAGCACTGCGCTTGCAACTCCAAGCGGCGTGACAACTCCAGCCCGCGAGCGCTGCGAGTGCCCGCCGCGCCGCGTTCGGTATTCATCTGCTGTGTCATCCCGGAGATCGCCTGCACGTGGTGGCCGTACTCGTGAGCGAAAACCGCCAGGTAGATCACCACATCATTGCCGTACTTCTCGAGCTGGATGTGATCGAGCGGCATGTAGATCGTATGGTTGGCCGAACAGTAGAACGCCGCATAGCTACCACCGGATGAGGTACACGGCGACGGCTCGTCCTCCGCTCGGGCGGGCGCCCGAACATTCGGGCTGGAGAACGGCAGATTCGACCCCTGCAGGGCCTGCCGCCACTTCTTGTCCAGACAAGCCGCGGCGGCCTCGAAGAACCGTTGGGCTGCGGCAGCCGTCGCGGCCCAGGACGGATAACCGCACTCGACATTGATCAGCCCGGTGTCGGCGTCGCTGAACAGCGGATTATCTCCGAGCTTCGCAACCGGTTGCGGCCCAGCGGGTTTCGTCGTCGTCGGCGCGGCGGCGCGACTGGTGGTCGCCGCCGCGGCGCTCGATGTCGGGCTCGGCGAGGAGGTCGACGAAGTCGGCGGAGTGTAGGTGTAGCTCGGCGTCGGCGGAGTGTAGGCCGACGGGCGGTTGCGCTTCTTCTCGTTGTCGGCCGAAATCGCCGAGGCGACAAACAGTCCGACGACCAAGATGATGGCCGTCAGTACACCGAGCAGTGCACTGAGCCAAGCACCCGAACTCCGGCGTCGCGGCGGGTACGGACGCGGCGGATAACCCGGCCGCTGATACGGCATCGGCGGACCGTACGGCGCCGCGTAGGGCGGAGAAGGACCGGGCGGATAACCCTGTGGCAGGCCATATCCCGGCGGTTGCTGGTATCCGGGTGCCGGTTGGTATCCGGGTGCCGGTTGGTATCCGGGCGGCGGCTGGTAGCCGGGTGCCGGTTGGTATCCGGGCGGCGGCTGGTAGCCGGGCGGCGAACCATAGCCGTAGGGCGGCTGCGTCATCTACTCACGACACCGAACTGGCCGACACGGTGAACGTATTGCACTGTGCCGCACGGTCTTTGTCCACTCCGATCTCGAACCACGTGCCACCGTTGTCCGCGGTCCCGTGATCGCGCATATCGCCACGCTGGTCACCGCGGCCGTGGGCGTCGCGGCGGGCGAGGGTGATCTGCGCCGTGCTCAGCGAACCGCCATTGGCCGAGGAGCCGAGATACATGCCGTCGAAGCAGTTGGCCTGCAACTCGATTCGGCGCGAGAGCTCCAAACCCTTCTCACTGCGCACGCCCGCGTCGACGCGATCGCTGTTGGCCTTGCGCAGGATTCCGGCCATCGCCTGCACGTGGTGACCGTATTCGTGGGCGAAGACCGACAGGTAGACGATCCAGTTGTCCTTGAACAGATCGGTCTGCAGCTGACTGAGCGGCATGTAGATCGTCTTGTTCGCCGGGCAGTAGAACGCGGCGAAATTACTCGTGGAGCCGGTGCACGGCGTGGTGATCCCGTCCGTGCTCGCGCTGACATTCAGTGTCGGCGACTGGAACGGCAGATTCTTCTGTGCCAGTACGGGTTTCCACGCCGACTCCAGGCAGCTCGCGGCGGTCTCGAAGAACTTGCGCGCGGTGTCCACCTGCGTGCTCCACGGTGCGTACGAGCACTTCGCCGGGATCAACGTGGTGTTCGGATCGGTCAGCAGGGGGTTGGTTCCGGTCTCCGATACGCCGCCGTTCGAATCAGGCGTATAGGTCATGCTCGGACCGGGGCCCGACGCGGTGCTGCTGAGCCTGCCGTGCGAAAACGCGCCACGCACCAGGCCACCCGCGACCACGAAGACGATGATCAACAGCAGCGCGATCCATCCGCCGCCGCTCTTGCGCTTCTGCGGTGGACGTCCGGGTGGGCCATAGGGCGTCGGCGGCGCCATGGGCGCGCGCTGTCCGTATCCGGGCGCCGGATAACCGGGCTGCTGGCCATAACCCGGCGGCGGACCGTAACCGGGTTGGCCGTAACCGGGTGGATAACCCGGCTGCTGGCCATATCCGGGCTGACCATACCCCTGCTGCCCCGGCGCGGGACGATATCCGGGCTGCCCGTATGGCGAACCGGGACGCGGCGGAACCGGTTGTCCACCAGGCGGAACCGGCCCGTAGCCGTACGGTGGTTGGGTCATGTCCCCCGTCCCCCTCGTCTCATGATCGCCTGCGGTATTGAATTCGCGGCGCTCCCGGGGCCCTTCGTGGTCACGCTGCGCTACCGCCTGCGGGCCCGTCGCTCGCGCCGGGCTGCTGACGCAGCTTAGCAACTTGTCTAGAGTAGGCAGCCATGCTGACTTTTCGGGGGGGCGCCGCGAGCGCGCTGCTTCTCGCCGCTGCGGGAATGCTGGCCGCGGCACCGGTTGCCCACACGGAGCCCGCAACCGATGGCGTCGATATTGTCGCGGACCTGAAACTGAGTCGCGAGGGCGTGCTCGAGGTCACCGAGAAGGTGACCGTCCCCGCCGACAGCGGCTTCAAAATGACTCTGCCGCTGCGCCTCAAGGTCGGCAACGATGTCGAACGGGTCTTCAAAGTCACCGATGTCGATACCAAAGGCCCCGGCACCGCGACGGTCGCGAACGATCTGTTCACCATCGATGCCAAGCCGGGCGAATCGACGTTCACCTACGCGATTCACAACACGGTCAGCGACGCACCCGGCACCCAGGTCTTCCGCTGGCTCGGCACCATCAATGCCGATGTCGCATCGATCGACGCATCCCTGATCAGCCCGAGCTACGAAATGGGCGTGGTGGACTGCAAATTGGGCCCGCCCGGCAATCTGCGGCAGTGCTCCGATCTGCAGATCGAGGCGGACGGAGTGCTCTACTGGCGCCAGACCGACCTGCGCAAGGGCGACAATATCGACCTGACCCTGCAGCTGCCGCCCGGCACGGTGCCCGCCAACGCCGATATTCGCGACAACAGCGAGGCCGGCGCCTTCTCCTTCACGACTCCGGTGCTCGTCGCATTCGGTGTCCTGCTGCTCGCACTGGCCGCGATGGCGGGCTATGTGCTCGAGACCAGGCGGAAAAACGCCGCCGCCACAGCCGGTTCGGAGACGATCGATCCGCTGCTGCGCGACGGTACGCAGGTCCAATTCACCTCTCCGGCCGGCATCCTGCCCGGCGAGGCTGGCGTCTTGCTCGACGAACATGCCGATCCGAGCGATATCGCCGCGACGGTGATCGACCTCGCCGTGCGCCGGTACATCTGGATCACGCCCGTCAGCGATAGCGATTGGCGCATCGACCGGGTGAACGCACCCGATGACCAGCTGCGCGATTACGAGAAGGCGGTTTACCGCGCACTGCTGCCGGACGGCACCGATTCGGTGACCGTCGGCGAGTTGCGTGCGCCTGGACGCCTGCAGTCCCAAACGGTGCGCAGCGCAATGCTCGCCGATGCGGTCGAACGCGGCGCGTTCATCGATCGGGCCCGCATCGGATTGCCGATCCTGTTGGGTGGGGCACTGATCGTCGCCGGTATCGCCGCGACCGTCGCCTTGGCGCTCACCTCGGGCAGCGCACTGGTCGGCATCGCGATCCTGCTCGCCGGCGTCGCGACGGTACTGCTGCCGCGATTCCTACCGGTGCGCACGGCCCAGGGCCGCGAACTCGTCGGCCAGATCCGCGCACTGCAGCGCGGCATCGACGCGACCACCCGCGACCAGATCCCGCCCGCCGACCAGGAATTGGTCTTCTCCCGTGCGCTGCCGTTCACGGTGATCGGCGGCCGCGCCGACAACTGGATCCGCGCCTTCCGCGACCTGAACCCCGCCGCCGACTCCCAACCCGGCCTCTACTGGTTCGGCACCTTCGAACGCGACCGCAACCTGCAACGCTTCGCAGGCCACTTCCCCTACTTCATCACCGCCCTCGAAGGACTCTTCGCCTGAGGCGGTGCCATGGGCCCACGCCGAGCCGCCCGGTCGGCCGCCGCACGATGCCTCCGTCCCAGTCCGGGCCGATCCCGGCGAGCTCCGCCAGTTCGGCACGGTTCGCCTCCCGGCCGGACGCGATCCAGATCGTTGATTCGGAGCACGAAGCGCCGTCCGGTCGACCGCGCGGGCCGGCACCGCGGTGCCCAGTTTCCGATATAAAGATCGCCGGACCGGGGTCATGCTCGTCGCGGCAGGCGCAGTTGGGCAGGGCAGAGTGCAACAGCGATATGTACGGTGGCACAACGCGATCGACCGGCCATCGGAATCATCCCAGTGGCCGCTCGAGCGTGGTCGGTGACTAGTCGTTCAGGGTGGTGCGGCGGATGGCGGCGAGCGGGTCGGCGTAGATGGCGCTGAGTGAGGTGACCACTGCGGCGAATTCCTGCACCTTGCCGCCGAATCCGCTGATGCGGATGTCGGTCGGTGGGAGTTGGGAGGACTGGGTGAACGCGCGGGCGACGTGGGCGACCGCGGGGCGGTAGCCGGTGAAGGCCTGGCCGCCGAGGATCACCCGGTCCGGGTTGAGCATGTCGCGCACCATCGCGACGGTGTGTCCGAGGATGGTGGCGCGCTCGGCGAGCAACTCCTGCGCATCCGCCGCGCCCGCCTCGGCGGCGCGGTACAGGTCGGCGATGGTGGTGCCGCCGGTGCCCTTGTGCGCCGGAATGATCCCGCGCCCAACGGCTCTGGCATGCAGCGACCGATCACCGACGGTCACCTCGAGGCAGCCGCGCCGTCCGCAGGTGCATTCGACATCGGAGCCGGTCGGGAAGTGCGCGATCGAACCGGGGCCGCTGCTGGGGGTATGCACCCGGCCGTCCAAAGTCACTGCGATACCGGCGGTTTCGCGAACGTAGAAGTACAGGCTGCTGCCGGGACCAGTGGTCCCACGCGGCTCGCCGGTCGGCAACAGCAGTTCCGACGCGGCCATCGCCTCGACGTGCGGCGCAACCGAGACCGGCAGCTCGAGCACCTCGCCGAGCACCGAACCGACCTGCGCCCCTTGCCAAGCCAGCTTGGGGTGATCGACGACACCGGTCGCGGAATCCACCCGTCCACCGATCGCCACACCGGCCCAGAGTGGTTTGCGCCGATGCCAGCGCTGCAGGAAGGCCTTGGCGCTGCGCGCGACGGTCGTGGTCGCGAAGTCCTGACCGGTCTGCGGCGTCGCGATCGCCAGCCCGCCGAGGATGCGTCCGCGCAGATCGGCCGCGACGATCTTGGTGACCGCGGCGCCGATGTGGATGCCGAGGGTCAGATAGGCCTCGTGGTCGATTTCGAACGGCACCCGCGGACGACCGACCGCACCCGATGCGGTCAGATCGGGGCGCTCGCGCAGCAGTCCGGCGGCCAATAGCGCCGAGACTTGGCGGTTGACCGTCGCGATGCTCAAACCCGTTGTGCGCGCGGCATTGTCACGGGAGACCGGACCGCTGGTCGCGGCGCGCAGCACGGCTGCGGCCGGATTGTCGGCGATGCGGAGTTCCGGCGCGACGGGAGGGCGCTGGACACGGACACGACCGGTTACGACCCTGGAGCCGGATCGATCAAGGGTGAGGGACATATGAAGGTTCCTTGCTGAAGTCCCGTAGCACGGGACGTGCCTACATGTGCGGCGGCGGGGCAGCGCACGAGCCGAAAGAGCGGCTCAGCTGCAGCAGGAACAACACAGTTCGCGAGTCAACGGCAGTCGCAGACCCAGTGCGGCGGTCACGTAGGTGACCCGCAGTGCGGTCGGACGGCTCGAAGACATGGGATCAAAGTTAACACCGAAATCGCCGCGCACCAAGCCCTATCGGCGGAGCGGGAACTCCTCGGATGCGTGCTTCGTTTCGAAATCCTTGGCGCGCACCGGGTTCCGGGAAAATGTGGCCCAGAGCACGATTTGTCCGAAAAAGCCGAATGGGGGCCGCCGCTTCGGCGACCCCCATGGGGTGACTGGCTCGCCCGATCCCGGGCTGCTGGGTTACGCCGCTTCCGCGACCAACTGACGACGGGCCAGCAGTGCGGTGGCCGAGGCGATCAGCCCGACCAGCGCGACCACGGTGACCAGATACAGACCCGGTCGGTACTGCGCGATGCTGGTGGCGGCGCCACCGCTGATCAGCCCCGTGACCACGGCGAGCACGACCGCGCCACCGATCTGGCCGGAGGTCTGCACCAGTCCCGAGGCCAGCCCCTGCTCATGGTCGGCGATGCCCTCGGTGGCCTGCACCATGACCGAGGAGAAGCCGAGCGCGAAGCCGAGGCCGAGCAGCAGGAACGCGGGCAGGTAGTCCACGACGTAGGCCGGGTCGGCGCTGCCGCCGAAGGAGATGAACCAGACGTACCCGATCACGAACGAGGTCATCGAGGCGATGATCATCGGTGTAGTGCCGTAGCGGTCGATCAGCTTGCCCGCGACCGGCGAGAGGATCGCCACGATAATGCCCGTCGGAGCCAGGGCCAGCGCCATCTTCAGCGGCGTCCAGCCGAGGGTGTTCTGCAGGTACAGCGACACGATCGTCTGGAAGCTGATGTAGGAGCCGAAGATGGCCAGTGCGGCCAGATTCGCCCGGACGATCGACTTCACCTTGAAGATGCTCAGCCGCACCAGCGGGTGGGCCACCTTGTTCTCCACCACGAAGAACGCGCTGAGCAGGGCGACGGCGATTACCGCGGTCGCGACAACCGTTGCGGTGAGACCCTTTTCAGGTGCGGTGACGATGGTGTAGACAGCGGCCAGCATGCCACCGGTCAGCAGTGCGGCACCGGCGAAGTCGATGCGACCCTGTTCCTTCTCGATATTGCGCGGTACCACGAAGTAGGCGGTGACCACCACGGCCGCGACGACCAGCACCGGGACATAGAAGGTCAGTCGCCAGTCGACGCCGGTGAGCAGACCCGAGACGATCAGGCCGGAGGCGTAACCGGTGGCGCCGAAGACCGTGAAGATCGACAGTGCGCGATTGCGATCGTGGCCTTCCTTGAAGGTGGTGGTGATGATCGAAAGTGCCGCGGGTGCGGTGAATGCGGCGGCGACGCCCTTGATGATGCGGCTGGCGATCAGCAGCGCACCGTCGTCGACCAGACCGCCCGCGAGTGAGGCGAGCCCGAAAACCACGAGAGCCGTGAGGAATACCTGTCGACGGCCGAGCAGGTCGGCGGCGCGGCCACCGAGCAGCAGCAGGCCGCCGTAGCCGAGGATGTAGCCGTTGACGATCCACTGCAGGCTCTCGGTGTCGAGCCCCAGTTCGGATCCGATGGACGGGAGGGCGACGCCGACCATAGAGACGTCGAGTGCGTCGAGGAACATCGCCAGACCGGCGACGAACAGCACGGCCCACAACGTCGGGCCCCAACGGCCCGGGGCGTGCTCGGTAGATGCGGCGGTCCGGGTCTCGGATGCGGTAGCTGTCATAGTCACGTTCGGTAATTTAGATGCACACGCATTAAATGTCAACGCAAGTAATGCGCGCGCATAAAAGACCTGGTCATGATCTTGCCGGTCGACACAAGAAGGCCCCGCCCAGTCGAGAGGTACTGGGCGGGGCCTGTTTCCGTGGCGACGGTGGGGCCACGGATGCCGTGCGACCTACTTGGCCGGGACGAACGGCTGGTTGATGGTGGTGAAGTACTGGATCGCCGCACCGATCGCGACCGGCGCGGTCACCAGGATCTGACCGGCCAGGGTGCCGAGGGCGCCGACGGCGATGATGCCGCCGAGGCAGCCGATGGCGGCGGCCGGAATGAACGGACCGAACAGGCCGACAATGGTCGCCGAGGCAACCGTGGCACCGGCGATACCGCCGAGCACGCAGCCCGCCGCACCACCGATGAGACCGCCGACCAGCGTGCCGACGGTGGCCGCCGCCGAGACGGTGCTCGTGAAGCGGGTCCAGGCCGCGACCTCACGGTCGTATGGGGTCTTCCAGGGGGCCTGGTCCTCGTAGGGCAGCGCGACCGGCTTGTAGACCGCGTGTTCGCGATCGATTTGCGGGGTCAATGTCGCGGTGCGATCGGAAATCTGTGCGGCGATCGGGAATTCGAAGTCGTCGATCCGGAACCGCAGTGGGGTGCCCGCGAGCACGGTGCCATCGGCGGCCTTGATCTCGAAGACATCGCCCTCGACCGCCAGCGAACCCGCGTCGGTCTTGATAATCGATGAATCGCCTATTGCTTCGGCGGTGAAATTGATTGCGCTATCGTCGCTTTCGGTCGCGGCCGGGGCGGCGGCCGAGGTGCCCGCGACCACACCGGTCGCCATGGTCACCAGCGCCGCGACGACGGCGAGTTTGCTCATCCTCATGTACTGCGTTCCCTCATCTAGGTGTTGCTACCGAGGGAAAAGCATCGGCGAGAACTCAATCGGGCACGAGGGAAAAATGCAGACAGATTCGAATAGGCAAACCCGGAGCGACTTCAGGACTTCTTGGCCGCGGCCTTCATCTGCTTCTTGAAAGCCCTTACTTCCAAAAGGGATTCGCCGTCGACAATATCGGCGGCCGAGCGCCGGGAGCCCGCTTCGGAGTAGGCGCCTGCCGCCGCTTCCCACCCCTTCGGCTGCACACCGAGCTGCTTGCCGAGCAGCGCGAGGAAGATCCTGGCCTTCTGATCGCCGTATCCCGGCAGGTCCTTCAAACGTCGTAGCACCTCTTTGCCGTCCGGATCGCCCTGGGTCCAGATGCGCTCGGTCTTGCCGTCGTAATGCTCGACCACATAGCGCGCGAGTTCCTGGGTGCGGCGGGCCATGGACCGGCCGTAGCGATGAATGGCGGGCGGGGTCGCGCACAGTTCTTCGAACGCCTCGGTATCGGCGTCGGCGATCCGCTGGATATCGAAGCCGTCCATGCGGTCGGCGATCTTCTTCGGCCCGCGGAAGGCATGTTCGAGCGGGAACTGCTGATCGAGCAGCATGCCCGTCAGCAACGCGAAGGAATCCTCGGAAAGGAGTTTGTCCGCCTCCGGCTCCTGGGCGAGACACAGCTTGACAGTCGCGGACTTCGCTTTGGCCACAGGACTTCCTTTCGCTGGTACCGGACTTCTCCGATCATCTCACTCGGAACCGTCGCGTGGTCCGGCCCACCCGGATCGGTGGCATGCCCGAATCGTGACCCACCTCACAGTCCTGCCGTGCGATGCGCTCGGTGCCGAAGTAGGCTCAGCGCCATGCCTCAGACGACGGCAATACCCAGAGACGGAATCGGGCCCATGAATATGCAGGGGTTACGCCCGGATCGCTTCGATAGCGCGGGCCAGGATCAGTTGGTCGACGTGCGAGACCTGCAGGCGGCGCTGCCTGGCATCCGCCGACTGCGCACGTGGGCACATGAAGCATTGGCGCTGCAGCCCGGCGAGAGTGCGGTCGATGTCGGATCGGGCACCGGCTCGGAGGTCATCGCCTTCGCTGAGGCGGTCGGCCCGACCGGCACCGCGATCGGTGTCGAACCCGATCCGCAGCTGCTGACCTCCGCCGAACGCCGCGCCGAACAGGCCGGTTCGACGGCCAAGTTCCATTCCGGCGACGCCTACGGGCTGCCGTTCGGCGCGAAAACCTTCGACGCCGCGCTCTGCGAGCGGGTGTTCCAACACCTGACCGCACCCAATCGCGCCGCCAACGAGATCGTTCGAGTGCTGAAGCCCGGTGGCCGTGTCGTTGTGATGGACAGCGACTGGGGCACGGCAATCGTGCATCCCGGCGACCGTCGGGTGGTTCGCGAGGTCGTCGACACCCTGATCGCCGCAACCACCAACCCGTTCTCCGGCCGCAGACTGCCCGGACTGCTGACCAAGGCCGGCCTGGTTATCGATGAGATCGGCTCGCACGCCCTGGTACAGGACCGGACGGTCGGCGCGGGCGCGCTGGTCAACCGCATCTCCGCCATGGCGGTCGCGCGCGGTTCCATCACCGAGGCACAGCGCGACCAGCTCATCGCGGATCTGGAACGGGGCGCCGAAACCGGTGACGTCCACCTATCGGTGACCATGTTCGCCGTACTGGCGCATAAGCCACACTGATATTCGAGCGAAAACACAACGGGCGCATACCGATTCGGTATGCGCCCGTTGTGTGTCGAGCTATTTGTCGAGCAATTTCTCGGTGGCCGCGAGCAGTACGCAGGTGGCCAGACCGTCCATCGCCTTCTCCAGTTCGGGCAGCTGGGGGAAGCTGGGGGCGATGCGGATGTTCTTGTCCTCCGGGTCATTCCGGTACGGGAAGGCCGAACCGGCCGCGGTGAGCGCGATGCCCGTATCCTTGGCCAGCGCGATCACCCGGGCCGCGGTGCCCTCCAGGACATCGAGGCTGATGAAGTAGCCGCCCTTCGGCTCGGTCCAGGACGCGACCTTGGAGGCGCCGAGCCGATCCTCCAGAATCTTCAGTACCAGTGCGAATTTCGGTTCGAGGATGGCGCGATGCTTCTGCATATGCGCGCGCACGCCGTCGGCGTCCTTGAAGAACCGCAGGTGCCGCAGTTGGTTGATCTTGTCCGGGCCGATGCTCTTCTTCGCCGCGTGGTCGAGGTACCAGTTCAGGTTCGGCGTGGACGCACCGAGGAAGCTCACCCCCGCACCGGCGAAGGTGATCTTCGAGGTGGAGGCGAAAACAATGGGGCGGTTCGGATTTCCGGCCGCGGCCGCCATACCGAGCACGTCGAGGACGGGTGCGGCGGTATCGGTCAGCGGATGCACCGCGTAGGCGTTGTCCCAGAACAGGCGGAAGTCCGCCGCTGCGGTGGGCATCGAAACCAACTCCTGGACAACCTCTTCGGAGAAGATGACGCCGGTCGGGTTGGAGTAGTTCGGCACCGCCCACAGACCCTTGATCTGCGGATCATCGGCCACCAATTCGGCGATGGCGTGCACATCCGGCCCGTCGTGACCGATCGGAATCGGAATCATCTCGAAGCCGAGCGCCTCGGTGATCGCGAAGTGCCGGTCGTAGCCGGGGCTCGGACACAGGAACTTCAGCGTGGGCTCGGCCACCCAGCGACGCTCGGAATCCGGTGTGCCGTACAGCAATGCGTAGCTGATCACATCGTGCATCAGCTCGAGGCTGGCGTTATTGCCCGCGATCAGGTTCTCGACCGGAATGCCGAGCAGTTCACCGAAGATCGCACGCAATTCCGGAAGACCGTGCAGCCCACCGTAGTTGCGGCAATCGGTGCCGGTGCCGTCCTTGAAATCGCCAGGACCGGGCAGCGTGAGCAGTTCCGCGGAGAGGTCGAGTTGCTCCGGCGAAGGTTTACCCCTGGTCAGATCCAGCGTGAGCTTCTCGGTCTTGAGCGTCGCGTAATTCGCGGTCTGGGTCTCGTGTTCGGACACGAGCTCCGGGGGGCTCATCAAACCGATCTGCGTTTGCCGGGGCATCCTGAGCAGCCTTTCGAAGCAGCGAAGGGGCGATTGACGTCCGAGCCGATTATCGCGGTCGGACTCTTCGATCCAGCCGAGCGCGTTCGACGTCCGGCGGACCGTGTTCACGTTACCCGGCGGTTGCTCCGAATTGGAGTGAATATAGGGGACCCCGCGCACCCGGCAGAGCCCGTTGACCCTTGCTGCCTTCCGGCCCTGGGGGAGTTCACAGGATGCGCGCCGCGCGGGATCCGTATGCCAGTGTAGCGGGCGGATCCGACAATGATCATCACCGGGTGTGCCGAGCAGGGTCGAAGAGGGGCCGAACTGGGACTTCCCGCCCCGACCAGCCCCAATTTGGCGACCGACCGGGGGCACCCGGTATGCTGCTCCACGGAGGATTCGCCTAGTGGCCTATGGCGCTCGCCTGGAACGCGGGTTGGGTTAACGCCCTCAGGGGTTCAAATCCCCTATCCTCCGCCACAAAACAGCAGGTCAGGACACGTTTTCAAGGTCCTGACCTGCTGTTGTTTCCGCACCACTTGTCGAATGCCATTTCGGGCGCTGCTCGACCCGCGCATCGACGCGGTCGACACTCACCCTCCGTTCAGACGTGGTTGCGTTTGCGGCCGTCGACTTTCTGCAGCCCGCCCCGGCGGCGCACCCGGCATCGTGCGACGCCTATTCGCATATCGGTCGGGCTGACCGGTGCTCGGGCTGCAGCGGGGGTTTCACGTCTCGGTGACTACAACCGGGTCACAGATTGTCGCCGCTGATACCGCCAAAGCAGTTCAACCCAGCATTACAGGATGTCCTGCGCCGCAGCGGGTCTCGCCCGTCGGCCGCTGGTGTGGTCAGCGCGGTAGGCGGCAGCACAGCTCGCTTTCGTCGACTGCTGCCGGGGTCGCTGTGCTGCAGGGCGTGCGCGCGGGCTCACCGGTCTGTTGGTTTTCGGACGATTCGCGGCTGCCGATTCCTTTCTGCGGCGACCGAGGTCTACATGTCGACGAGGCAAGCCGAGAAAGAGAGCTGATCGCTGTGAGTATTCCCACCACTATGCGCGCCCTGCAGCAGACCTCGCTGAAGGGTCCGCAGGATATGCGTTCGATCATCGACGCACCGGTACCGGTGCCCGGCCCGGGCGAGGTCCTGATCCGGGTCGCGGCCGCCGGTGTCAATTTCGCCGATATCTCGAGGGCTTACGGCACATTCCTCGACGGCCCGCAACCACCGTATCTGGCGGGTTTCGAGGCCGTCGGCGAGGTCGTGGCGGTGGGTGCTGCAACGACCGGTCCGCAACCAGGGGACCGGGTTATCGGCGTCGGCTACGGGGCTTTCGCCGAGTACATGGTCCTGCCCGCGGCTGCGGCGGTGCCGGTGCCGGACGGCTGGACGGCCGAGCAGGCGCTGGGCTTGGTCGTGAACTGGCCCACCGCGCTGGCCGCGCTCAGGCCGCTGGGCCGCATCACCGCCGGCGAGACCGTGCTGATCCACGCCGCGGCGGGCGCGACCGGCCAGGCCGCGGTGACCATGGCCAAGCACTACGGTGCGACGGTCATCGCCACTGCCTCGCCGGGCAAGCACGAGACTGTGCGGGCACTCGGCGCCGACCACGTCCTGGACTCCCGCACCGAGGACCTCGCCGCCGAGGTACTGCAGCTGACCGGCGGCATCGGCGCCGATCTGGTGCTCGAGTCCGCCGGGGGCGCCACCTTCGATGCCAGCCTGGCCGCGGCCAAGCGGGTCACCGGCCGGATCGTCGTCTACGGCGTGGCAGGCGGCGAGGCCGCGATCACCAACTGGGAGTTGGTGTACAAGCACCAGGTCCACATCATCGGACTCAACATCGGCGTGCTGAGCCAGGCCGCACCACAGATATTCGGCGAGCTCATGGGTGAGCTGTCCGCGCTCATCACCACCGGCGTCCTCACGCCCGCTCGCCCCACCGCCTACGACTTGTCCGACGGTCCGAAAGCCCTCGCGGAACTCGAAACCCGGGCCACCACCGGCAAACTGGCACTGCTGCCGTGACCACCCCTGAGCTGCGTTTCGATTCCTTCGCAACAGCATCCCGGTCGTAATAGCGACCGTCCCGACCAGCGGGACCGGTCCGGACAAGGAGCAGCCCGTGGGATTCCATCGCGCATCCGGCCGACCGGCCGCGGCCTACACTCGCGACATGACGGCGCACGGGCCGGAGGCGGCGAACCAGGCCCGCTTCGCCGCCGAAACCGAGCGGTTCCGCCGTGAGCTGCTGGCGCACTGCTACCGCATGGTCGGCTCGTCCCAGGACGCGGAGGACCTGGTACAGGAAACATATCTGCGGGCATGGCGTTCCTACGCCGGCTTCGAGGGACGCGCGTCGATTCGGTCCTGGCTCTACAAGATCGCCACCAATGTCTGCCTGACGGCGTTGCAGCCGCGCCGGATCCGGGTGCTGCCCTCGGGCCTGACAGGGGCTTACGACGGACCCGATCGCCCGCCGAGTCACGTTGCGCCGGGCGAGGTCTCGTGGCTGGAACCGTTGCCGGACGGGTGGATCGCCCCGGCCGCCGACGATCCGGCCGCAGCGGTGATCGCGCGCGAGTCGCTACGGCTGGCACTCATCGCGAGCCTGCAGCACCTGCCCGCCCGCCAGCGCGCGATCCTCATCCTGCGCGAGGTGCTCGCGTTCTCCGCGGCCGAAACCGCGGAGATCCTCGGCACCACTACGGCGGCGGTCAAGAGCGGTCTGCAGCGCGCCCGCGCCCGGCTGGACGAACTGGATCCGGAGCCCGAGGAACTGCTCGAACCGGCCGACCAGCGGGCGCGTGCACTGCTCGACGGCTACATCGCAGCCTTCGAGCGTTCCGATGCCGGTCTGCTGGAACAAGTGCTGCGCACAGACGCCACGCTGGAGGCGACGCCATTCCGCGAATGGTACGCAGGCCGGGTGCGGTGCATCCACATGCTCGACGCGTACGTGCTCGGCACACCCGGCGACTGGCGGATGATCGCTACTACAGCCAACGGCCAGCCGGCCGCCGTCATCTACTACCGAGACGCCGACTGTGTGTTCCGGGCAAACGGCATCGTGGTGCTGGCCCCAACTACTACCGGCGTCTCCCGTGTGATCGCACTCCACGATCCGGCGCTGGTCGCGATGTTCGGCTTCCCCGGAGCCCTGATCACCTGAAGCCCGAATGTGCTGGCACCCAATACATTCGAGCGCAAAAAGCGGTTCGACCATGAGTCGAAGTCCTGTGCCGGAATGCGCCGAATCACCCGGCCCGAATTCAGGAGCTATCCCAATTCTCCTATGGCACAGTCGAATACCTCGTTCAGCGCATCGCGTAGCAGGTCGACGTAATTATCGATGTCCGGTAGTGCGGCCGTGTCCGCATGGATCGAGACGGTGACGGTTTCGCCGAGGCCGTGTACACCGTGGGTCAGGTGCATGACCGAGCCGATTGCGGGGAAGCCGCCGGTGAAGCGGACGGGTGCGCCGCCGAAGGTCAGGTCGGCGGGGCCGCGGTGGACGCTGGAGACCACGGTATGTCCGGCGATGGAGTCGGGGACGGTGTCGAGCGGGTAGTGCTCGATGTCGCGGCGCAGTAGTGGGGCGGGGGTGACGGCGGTGACGCGGTCCTGTGCGGTGAGCAGTGGATGCTGGGCGCGGGTTCGGCGATCGGCGAGGGCTGTGGCGATCTTGTTCGCGCGGGCCAGTAGGTCCGGTTCGTCGATGAACAGGTCGACACCGAGGCTTCGGTAGTTATTGCGAGCCGCTATCCGATTGCCGGACAAGGCCATCGGCACTTGCGCGCCCAGGCGGTCCGCTCGTTCACCTCGCGCGATCAGATAGCGATCAAGTGCTATCGACACGGCGGTCAGCGCGACCACGGTCACGGTGCAGCCCGGGATGCGCAGCCGTTCGGCATCGCAGACGATCATTCGTGCCTGATGGGCGTGCCTATCTGTCGAATCGCTCCGGTTCACCAGACTCGGCGTGAACGCGGGCCCTGGCTCCGGAAGCCTTCCCGCACTGGTCAATTCGGCCAATTCCTGCTGCGCCCGGAAGGCTTGATACCCGCGAATCGCTGTGCGCGCGAACTGAATCGGCATCCGCAGCAGGGCGGGCACCGAATGCAGATACATGGGATCCACCGGCGCCGATTCGGCCACTGCCGCACCGAGGCGCCGACCGAAGCCGGCAGCATGCCCACCCAGCGCCCGAGCAACCGAATCTCGCAATACAGCAACCGGTACGGCACAAAAGGCGCCATCGGCAACCGGCGCGGCGCCGGCGATCGGCGCAACCCCATCACCCCCGCCAACCTCGGAAAACAACGCCCTGGCGAGCTCCGCACCCCGTCGCCCATCCGCCAACGCGTGCGACATCTGCAACACAGCTACCATTGCCGGTCCAGCACCCCCTGGCGCACCGGCAACCCCACGAAACACATGCAACCGCCATGGCCGCACCGCCGCGTCCACCCCGGTACCGAGCAGTTTGCCGAGCACCTCACACACACTCGGCCAATCCGGTTCCGGAAGGATATGTTCCATAAATTGCTCGGCACGGAATTCACACCGAACCCATGCCGGATAGTCCAGATCTCCGGGCAGCTCGCGCAGCCGCACCGACAGGTCGGCAATCTCCGCACTGCGGTGCGCGACGAACTCGCGCAGTTGCGCACCGGAACGCCCGGAATCATCGAAGCAATACAGCATGAAGAGGTCATTTCGGGTACGGCCCGACAGCCAGTACATCGTCGCGTCCTGGGCGGCCACCGTACTCACGAGTCGACGATATGACACCGGTTAGCGGGAGGTATAGGCCGGCACCGGGAAACTGAATGATCTTGTTCCACATTGCGGTTCAGGGAAACCTATCGATTCCCGGCCGATCCCCTGCTACCGTCTGTAGTAGAACACATACCACCACTCACCAGAGCGGGGTGTCGGCCATGGCTATTGACATAGGTCGTAAGGTAGGCGAACAAGCCAACTCCTTCGACGAGCGATATCAGGCCGCGAGATTCATCAAACGGTCGATCAACAAGGTTTTTCCGACCCACTGGTCGTTCTTACTCGGCGAGATCGCGCTCTACAGCTTCATCATCCTGGTGCTGTCCGGTACCTATCTGACGCTGTACTTCGACCCATCGATGGCCGAGGTCACCTACAACGGCGCTTACCAGCCGCTGCGCGGGGTGTCCATGACCCGCGCCTATGAGACGGCGCTGAACCTCTCCTTCGAGGTCCGCGGCGGTTTGTTCGTGCGCCAGGTCCACCATTGGGCTGCACTGCTTTTCGCAGCCTCGATCATCGTGCACCTGTTCCGGATCTTCTTCACCGGCGCGTTCCGCAAGCCGCGCGAAGCGAACTGGGTGCTCGGCTCGCTGCTGCTGATCCTGGCCATGTTCGAGGGGTACTTCGGCTACTCGCTGCCCGACGACCTGCTCTCGGGCACCGGCCTGCGGGCGGCGTTCTCCTCCATCACGCTCGGCATTCCGCTCATCGGCACCTGGATGCACTGGTTGATGTTCGGCGGCGACTATCCGGGCGAGATCATCCTTCCGCGCCTGTTCATCGCGCACGTGCTGCTATTCCCCGGCATCATGCTCGCGCTGATCGCCGCGCATATCGCGTTGGTCTGGTACCAGAAGCACACCCAGTTCCCGGGTCCGGGCCGCTCCGAACACAATGTGATCGGCACGCGCATCGTGCCGGTGTTCTCGCTGGATCAGGGCGCGTTCTTCGCGTTCACCCTCGGTGTCGTCGCACTTATGGGCGGCCTGCTGCAGATCAACCCGATCTGGGCCTTCGGGCCCTACAGCCCGGCCAAGGTGTCGGCGGGCACCCAGCCGGACTTCTACATGATGTGGACAGACGGCATGATGCGCCTGATCCCGCCCTGGGAGCTGTATCCGGGCCGCTATACCGTGCCCGCACCGTTCTGGGGTGCGATGATCATGGGCTTGGTCTTCACCGTGCTGATCGCCTATCCCTGGATCGAACGGCGCCTGACCAAGGACACCGCACACCACAACCTGCTGCAGCGCCCGCGTGACGTGCCGGTCCGCACCGCGATCGGCGCGATGGCGATCACCTTCTACGTGGTACTGACGCTGTCCTGCGTAAACGACATCATCGCCTACAAATTCGATGTCTCACTGAACGCGACGACCTGGGTCGGCCGGATCGGCATTCTGACACTGCCCGCGATGGCCTACTTCGCCGCTTACCGCATCTGCCTGGGCCTGCAGCGCAGCGACCGCGCGGTGCTGGAGCACGGCATCGAGACCGGCATTATCAGGCGGCTGCCGGACGGCGAGTACATCGAGATCCACCAGCCGCTCGGTCCGGTCGACGAGCACGGTCACCCGATTCCGTTGACCTATCAGGGCGCGACGGTGCCGAAGAAGATGAACAAGCTGGGTTCGGCGGGTAAGCCGGGCACCGGCGGATTCTTCCGACCCGATCCGTGGCAGGAGTCCCGCGCGCATACGGCGGCCGAGCACGAGGAAGAACGCAAGCAGCTCGCCGTGCTACGCGCAGCTCAGGAGCAGACCGACGGCCGGCACCCCTGAGAAAGGCGCTCAGCACCTGCGAAGGCCCCGAGTCCGTGCCGACCCGGGGCCCGTGCTGTTGGTTCGGACGTACCTGTTGTTCAGGCGCGGCCGAACTCCCCCTTTGACATTCCGTTTAGGAACGCGTTCCACTCGCCGGGCGTAAACGCCAACAACGGACCGTAGCCGTTGTCTTTGGTGTCGCGGACCGCCACGTTGCCGTCGACGAGAAATGCGACTTCCACGCAGTTCCCGTCGGGGCCGCTGTATGTGCTCTTACGCCACACAGCGCCCGTCAAGTCAACTTCCACGGCACTAGCTCCTTTGCTGCGTCGAGAACGAGATTATTCTTCTGACATCGTTCTAACTAGCACCGGCATCCGGCGCGGAACGCCGAATCCCGCGGTGCGCCTTGCCAAAGCGCGCGACTTTCACGGTGCGTCGTGATCGCACTGCACTTCGAGGTGAATTCACCTCGCGGGGTCGCCCCCGCGCGGTAAAGAGTAGCAGGTTCGTCGAGAATTTGCCGATCTCTTGCCCATTCAATGCTTGCATTTGCCAATCTTGCGAAGATGGGGAGTTGCGGGAACATTGCCGGAAGATGACATTCATTCCTATGTTTGCTGGGCAGCAAACTTTTTGGGATGTGATTGCTCCGTGATCCGTCAATTAATCGTGATCGAACCAACTCGGGTGGACGCCTTCGACTCCGTCCATGGATGATGGGCAGCATGGTCGAACGCCCGCGCGACGAGGCAGGTCGCGCACGTAATCCCCGCCCACGCGACCGGTTCGGGCGGCCGCTGCCGGTCGGCAGCGTCGGCGTGCCGCGAATTCCGGACGACCTGAATCTGCCGCCCCAGCAAACCCTTTCCTTCGCCCAGCAACTGCTGGATGACGGCCTGGCATTCAACGCACACGAGGTATTGGAGGCCGCGTGGAAGAACGGGCCGTTCGCCGAAAGGATGCTGTGGCAGGGTCTGGCGCAATATGCGGTCGGCCTGACCCACATCCAGCGCGCGAATCCGAAGGGCGCGCGCACCCTGCTCACCCGTGCGGTGACCCGGCTGCGCGCCTATGCGGCCGACCGAAACACTGCTGTGCCATACGGAATCGACCGCGCGGGTCTCATCGCGCACGCCGAGGACCTGCTGGCCGCCCTCGACAGCGGAACCTCGATTACCGAAGACCGACTCAAGCCGCGTCTGCTGATCCGGTGACCCGCACCGGAGCCCCTAGCATGGCAAACGTGCCAGTAACCAGAAATCCAGCAGGCAGGTACGCCCCGAGCCCGTCCGGCGATCTGCACATCGGAAATCTGCGCACCGCGGTGCTGGCCTGGTTGTTCGCGCGATCGACCGGACGTCGCTTCGTGCTCCGAATCGACGATCTGGATCGCGTCCGGCCGGGTGCCGAACAGCGCCAACTAGCGGATCTCGCCGCGATAGGACTGGATTGGGACGGCCCCGTAGTCCGGCAGAGCGACCGGCTGCCGCACTATCGAGCGGCCATCGATCGGCTCACGGCGGCCGGGCTCACCTACGAGTGCTATTGCACCCGAAGGGAAATCCAGCAGGCCGCGACCGCACCGCACGGACCGCTCGGCCACTATCCGGGCACGTGCCGTGATCTGACCGAAGCCGAGCGGGCCGCGCATCGCACCGACGGACGCCCGGCCGCGCTGCGGTTGCGTGCGCACGCAACCGAATTCGAGATCACCGATGAATTGCACGGGCGCTACCGCGGGCCCGTCGACGATGTCGTACTGCGCCGCGGCGACGGAATTCCGGCGTACAACCTGGCCGTCGTCGTCGACGATGCGGAGCAGGGCATCGATCAGGTGGTCCGCGGTGACGATCTGCTGCCGTCGACGCCACGACAGGCCTATCTCGCGACGCTGCTCGACCTTCCGGTCCCGCACTACGCACATGTGCCGCTGGTGCTGAATGCCGCGGGCAAGCGACTGGCCAAACGCGACGGCGCGGTGACACTCACCGATCAGCTCGCCCTCGGCAACACACCCGATCGGGTCGCGGCCGCACTGGCCAGTTCCCTGGGCTATCCCCCGGTTTCGCCCGCCGAACTACTCGACGGGTTCGACCCGGCCGATCTGACCCAGGAACCGTGGATACTCGATGAGAATGGGTTGTTGCAACCCGCGCGATGTCCGTAACGTACGCAATCGACCGATCTACTGATCACTGACGAGGACACACATATGACAAGCGGTGGCTACGACCCCAACCAATATCCGCAAGGCGGGCAACAATACCCAGGCGGACAGCAGTACCCGCAGGGTGGACAGCCCCAGTACGGCCAGCAGCCGCCGCAGTACGGACAACAGCCCCAGTACGGCCAGCAACCGCCGCAGTACGGTCAGCAGCAGCCGCAGTACGGACAGCAGCCGCAATACGGACAGCAGCCGCAGGATCCCTACGGCCAGCAGCAGCCCTACCCCCAGCAGCCCTATGGCGAGCAGCCGGGATACGGATACGGCGGACAGCCCGGTGATATCGGAGCCCGCATCGGCGCCCGCGTCATCGATCACCTGATCGTCAGCATCCCGGTCTACGTCATCATCTTGCTCATCCTGGGCTCCGGACTCGGCGGGCAGATCGTGACCGGTCTGGTGGGCGCGATCGCGTTGCTCGGGTACTTCGTCGGCATGGAGACCTCGCAGGGCACCACCCTCGGCAAAAAGATCGTGGGCCTCAAGGTCGTCGCCCCCGGCGGCGCGGCGAAGATCACCCCGGAGGTTTCGCTGAAGCGCAACCTCTATGTCGCCCTCGGCATCATTCCGTGCATCGGTGGCCTGGCCGAGCTCGGCCTGATCATCTACATGATCATCACCACCTCGCAGGACCCGAACAAGCAGGGCTGGCACGACAAGTTCGCCGGTGGCACCCAGGTCGTCAAGGCCTGATCGCATACCCTGGATACAGCTCAGGGGCGCTCCCGAAATCGGGAGCGCCCCTGAATGTTTTCAAGTCCTATGTCGTCGAGAGCGCGACGTTGAGAATCACGTAGACGATGGCAAGCACGATGCCGCCCGCGCCCACCCAGATACCGGCCAGCGCCAGGCCGCGGCCCTCCTGTCCGCGCTCCTTGATCTGGTTGAGCGCGATGACACCGAGCACGATCCCGACGATCGAACCGATGCAGGTGCACAGCCCGACCACCGAGGCGACCAGCGAACCGATCGCGAGTCCATTAGTGCCCTGGGCCTGCTGCGGATAGCCATACGGCTGATACGCGCCCGGATAGGCCGGGGTCTGCGGGTACGGCTGCTGCGGGCCGGCGACCGGCTGCTGCGGATAGCTCGGGTACTGCGACTGCGGCTGAGGTGGCGGCGTCGGAGCCGGCTGCTGCGGGTACTGCGGCGCGGAAGGGTACTGCGGCGCCGAGGGGTACTGCGGTACCGACCCCTGGGAGCCAGCCTCCGGCGACACGCCTTCGCCGCCGTACTGTTTCCACCATTCGTCGGAATCGCCGGGATTCGTCATTGGTACAGCCTATTCCACAACCTGGTTGGATGAAGCGCGTGAGTGAGTCCAAAACAGTCGAAGAACACCCAGAATCTGGGGGCCCCGCGGCGGCCCACGCGGCATTCGCCGTCGCCGCGCGGGGCTACTACACCCCCGTCGTCGCCCTGTTCACCGCGACGCTGATCATCTCGAATATCTGCGCGACCAAAGGCGTCCAATTCTTCACCGATCATTCGGTGAAGCTGGGCCCGGTCGAGATCCTGCCGATCTCCACCGACGGTGCGTGGTTCCTGTTCCCCCTGGCCTACATTATCGGCGACGTCCTGAGCGAGGTGTACGGCTTCAAAGCCGCCCGCCGGGCCATCTACTACGGCTTCGCCATCCTGCTGCTCGCGGTCGTCTGCTTCAAGATCGCCATCGAGCTGCCCGCCGCGACCTTCTACGACAATCAGGAAGCCTTCCGATCCGTCATCGGCACCACCCCGCAGCTCGTCGCCGCGGGCCTGGCCGGGTATTTCGTCGGCGAGATGCTGAATTCGGCCTCGCTGGTATTTATCAAGGAGAAGACCAAGGAGAAGCACCTGTGGGCGCGGCTGATCGGCTCCACGGTCGTCGGCGAATTCGGTGACACGCTGATCTTCTGCTCGATCGCGGCCACCGCCATCGGCATCGACAGCTGGGGACAGTTCGTGAACTACGTGATCGTCGGCTTCGTCTGGAAGACGCTCGCCGAGGTCATCGTGCTGCCGATCACCTACCGGGTGATCGCCTTCCTGAAGAAGCACGAACCGAGCTACGCGCCACGCGAAACTCCCGCGCTCCTGAGCTGAATTATGTGACGCGGCAGGCCCGCTCGGAACTTGACCACGACGGAGCGAGTCTTACGAGCGACCGTTCGCGGCCCGTCTCGCGTCCGAGTCGTCGAAGCGCATGCGCCGCAGGCGCGAGTCTCGACGACTCGGACGCGAGACAGTAGGGGGCCGCGAACACGCAGCGCCGCAGGCGCTGCAATCAGGCAGAGCTGCGACCTTTCCAGCGACCTAGCGTTTCGGCCTTGTACTCGTCGAAGCAGCCGCCCTCGATGCTCTCGCGAATCCGGTCGACGAGCCGAATCGTGTAGCGCTCGTTGTGAATTGTGCACAGCGTCGAGGCCAGCATCTCCTTGGCCTTGAACAGGTGATGGATATAGGCGCGGGTGTAGTTCGCGCAGGTGTAGCAGTCGCAGGTGTCGTCGATCGGGGTGAAGTCGCGGCGGAATCTGGCGGTATTGATATTGAATCTGCCCTCGGCGACATAGATCGCCGCATTGCGCGCTACCCGGGACGGGTTCACACAGTCGAAGGTGTCCGCTCCGTTCTCCACCGCGACGAAGATGTCCTCCGGTTCGCTGATGCCCAGCATATGCCGCGGCTTGTCCTCGGGCAGTTCATCGCAGCACCAGCCGACGATGGCGCCGAGATTGTGTTTCTCCAGCGCACCGCCGATGCCGTAGCCGTCGAAACCCGTTCCGGCACTGCCGCGCAGCGATTCCAGTTCCCGACAGGCCTTGCGCCGCAGGTCTTCGTACTGTGCGCCCTGGATCACCGCGAACAGCGCCTGATATGGGCGATGCGTGCGCGCGGCGGTCAGGCATTCGTGCTCGTCGATGCAGCGCTGCGCCCATTCGTGCGTGCGCTGCAGCGACTTCTCCTGGTAGGCACGGGTATTCAGCAGGGTGGTCAGCTCGTCGAAGGCGAACATGATGTCCGCGCCGAGTTGATGCTGGATGCCCATCGAAACCTCCGGGGTGAACCGGTGTTTCGAGCCGTCGAGATGCGAACGAAAGGTGACGCCGTCATCGTCGACGGTGGCCAAGCGCTCTTTGCCCTTGGCGATCACGTCATCGCTTCGGATGTCGACCGCCTCCATGGCCAGCACCTTCTTGAAGCCGACACCCAGCGACATCACCTGGAAGCCGCCGCTGTCGGTGAAGGTCGGGCCGGGCCAGTTCATGAATTTGCTCAGCCCACCCGCCTCGTCCACGATGTCCGGGCCCGGCTGCAGGTACAGGTGGTAGGCATTCGCCAGCAGCGCCTGCGCGCCGAGTTCCTTCATGGTCTCGGGCAGCACCGCCTTCACCGTCGCCTTGGTGCCGACCGGAATGAACGCGGGCGTCGCGATATCACCGTGCGGTGTGCTGATCACGCCCGTTCGACCGTGTCGCCCCGGGATACGGGTACCGACGGTGAACGAGAAAGCTCCAGGATCAGCCACGCTGTACATCCTCTCAGGCACGCCGCAGTGCCCCGCACCATGCTGTCGCACAGTCGGCAGCTATGCGATGCCGCGGCTCAGGCCTCGGCGGCGGCCGCGGCGAACTGGGCGTTGTAGAGGCGGTAGTAGGCGCCGCGTTCTTCGAGGAGGCGCTCGTGATTGCCGTGTTCGACAATGCGGCCCGCCTCCATGACGACGATCAGGTCGGCGTCACGGATGGTGGACAGGCGGTGGGCGATGACGAAGCTGGTGCGGTCCCGGCGCAGGGCCGCGGTCGCGTGCTGGACCAGCGCCTCGGTGCGAGTGTCGACCGAACTCGTCGCCTCGTCCAGCACCAGGATGGACGGCTTGGCCAGGAAGGCGCGGGCAATGGTGATCAGCTGCTTCTCACCAGCGCTGACGCCCGAGCCCTCCTCGTCGATGACCGTGTCGTAACCGTGCGGCAGCGCGTGTACGAAGCGGTCGACATAGGCGGCGCGGGCGGCCTCGAGAATATCCGCCTCGCTGGCATTCGGATTGCCGTAGGCGATGTTCTCCCGGATCGTGCCCTTGAACAGCCAGGTGTCCTGCAACACCATGCCGATCCTGGAGCGCAGGTGATCGCGGGTGATCTCGGTGATATCGACGCCGTCGATGGTGATGGTGCCCGCGTCGAGTTCGTAGAACCGCAGCAGCAGATTCACCAGCGTGGTCTTGCCCGCACCGGTCGGACCGACGATGGCGACCACATGTCCCGGTTCGGCGACCAGCGACAGCCGCTCGATGACCGGCGTCTCCGGTTCGTAGCGGAACGACACCGCCTCGAACTCGACCCGGCCGCGATCGACCGGACGGGTGTTCTCCATGACCGGATCCGCCGACTGCTCCTCGGCATCGAGGATCTCGAAGATCCGCTCGGCCGATGCGACACCGGATTGCAGCAGGTTGGCCATCGCACCGATCTGGGTCAGCGGCTGGCTGAACTGCCGGGAGTACTGGATGAAGGCCTGCACCTCACCGAGCGACAGACTGCCGGTCGCCACCCGCAGCCCGCCGACCAGCGCCACCAGCACGAAGTTCACATTCCCGAGGAACATGATCGCGGGCATGATCAGACCGGAGATGAACTGCGCCTTGAAACTCGACTCGTAGAGATCGTTATTGCGCTTGTCGAATTCCTGACCGACCTCGCGGTTGCGGCCGAATGCGGTGACCACCTCGTGCCCCGTGAAGGCCTCCTCGACCTGGGCGTTCACCATGCCGGTGTACTTCCACTGGTTCACGAAGTGCGGTTTGGAGCGTTTGGCGATCTGCGTGGTGACCACGATCGCGGCGGGCACGGTGAGCAGAGCGATCAACGCGAGCAGCGGCGAAATCCAGAACATCATGATCAAGATGCCGACCACCGAGAACAGCGAAAGGATCAGCTGGCTCATGG
This sequence comes from Nocardia sp. NPDC102475, assembly GCF_055584605.1. Lineage (NCBI taxonomy): Bacteria > Bacillati > Actinomycetota > Actinomycetes > Mycobacteriales > Nocardiaceae > Nocardia > Nocardia sp. NPDC102475. The sequence continues at coordinate 280,358 of NZ_JBVJLS010000010.1, forward strand.
TCTGCTGCAGGGTCTGCGACACATTGTCGACGTCATTGGTGACGCGGCTGAGCAGGTCACCGCGCGGTGTGGAATCGAAGTAGCGCAACGGAAGTCGATGGATCTTGTCCTCGACATCGCTGCGCAGCCGCTTCACGGTGCGGTTGATGACGATATTGAGCAGGAAGGACTGCAGCCAGCTGAAGACCGCGGAGCCGATGTAGAGCACCAGCACCAGCATCAGCACCCGGCCGACCGCACCGAAATCCACACCGACACCCGGGGTGACATCCATCGCGCCGAGCATGTCGGCGAAGGTGTTGTTACCGGCGGCCCGCAGGCGCTGAATCGCCTCTTCTTTGGTGATGCCACTCGGCAATTGGCGGCCGACGACACCATCGAAGACCACGTTGGTGGCTTTGCCGAGGATATAAGGGCCGAGCGTATTCAGCACCACCGAGATGATCGCGAGCCCGACGATCAGGCCGACGTACACGCGCTCGGGCACCAGCCTGCGCAACAGTCGCTGCAGCGACGGGCCGAACGATTTCGCTTTCGCGTCCGGCGCACCGGGATTCACCGCTCCGGGTCTCATCGGATCTCCTCCCGCCGGGTCCGATACCCGTCACCGCTCGCACCGGGCGGCGATACGTTGCGCTTGGCGAGCACGACGGCCTCATCGGCGCCGAGTTGTGAGGCGACGATCTCCTGGTATTCCGCGCAATCGCGCATCAGCTGCTCATGGGTGCCGATTCCGGCCATCACGCCGTCCTCGAGCACCACGATCTGATCGGCATCGCGGATGGTGGTAACCCGTTGCGCCACAATGACTACCGAGGCATCCCTGGTCTCCGGCCGCAATGCCTCGCGAAGCCGGGCATCGGTGGCGACGTCGAGGGCGGAGAACGAATCGTCGAACAGGTAGACCCGCGGCTTCTTCACCAGCGCTCGTGCGATGGCCAACCGCTGACGCTGACCACCCGAAACGGTCGTGCCGCCCTGCGCGACAGGCGTTTCCAGACCCTGCGGCATATCGCGCACGAAGTCGGCGGCCTGAGCGATCTCCAGACATCGCCACAGTTCCTCGTCGGTGGCGTCCGGATTGCCGTAGCGCAGATTGCTCGCGATGGTGCCGGAGAACAGATATGCCTTCTGCGGCACCAGCCCGATCTGTTCGCGCAGCACTTCGAGGTCGATATGACGCACATCGGTGCCACCGACGTAGACCGCGCCATCGGTCACATCGATGAGCCGGGGAATCAGATTGAGCAGCGTCGTCTTGCCCGCGCCGGTGGAGCCGACGATCGCCGTGGTCGTACCCGGCTCGACCTGGAACCGGATCGCGGACAGCACCGGCTTCTCCGCACCGGGAAAGGCGAATTCGGCGAATTGCAGATCTACCTGCGCCGGATCGCCCTGGAGCGGCTGCGGCAGCCGCGGCGGTAGCACCGAGGTTTCGGTCTCGAGTACCTCACCGATCCGGTCGGCCGAGACGGCCGCGCGCGGCGCCATCATGGCCAGGAACGAGGCCATCATGACGGCCATCAGGATCTGCATGATGTAGGACAGCATCGCGGTGAGCGAGCCGATCTGCATTTTGTCTTCGTTGATGAGATGTCCGCCGAACCAGATCACCCCGACGGCGGTGATATTGCTGATCAGCATCACCAGCGGGAACATCAGCGCCATCAGCCGCCCGACTCGCAGCGAGGATTCGGTGAGTTCGGTGTTGGCCACGCCGAAGCGCCAGGTCTCCTGGCGTTCGCGCACGAACGCGCGCACCACGCGGATGCCGGTGATCTGCTCGCGCAGCACGCGGTTGACCTCGTCGATCCGGTGCTGCATATCGCGGAAGCCGGGCACCATCTTCGCCACGATGACACCCATCGAAATGGCAAGTGCGGGCACGGCGATGAGCAGCAGCCAGGACAGCCCGCGGTCCTCGCGCAGCGCCATGAAGATGCCGCCGATGCACATGATCGGCGCCATCACCAGGATGGTGGCCGACATCACGATCAGCAGCTGAACCTGCTGAATATCGTTGGTATTGCGGGTGATAAGCGAGGGCGCCCCGAACATGCCGACCTCGCGCGCGGAGAAGGTGCCGACCCGGTGCAGCACCGCGCCGCGCAGATCCCGACCCGCGCCCATCGCGGCCTGCGCGCCGAGGTAGACCGAGCAGGCCGAGGCGATGATCTGCACGCCGGTGACGGCGAGCATCCACAGACCGGTGGTCCAGATGTAGCCGATATCGCCCTTGGTGACACCGTTATCGATGAGGTCGGCGTTCAGGGTCGGCAAGTACAGCATCGCGATGACCGAGATGAGTTGTAGGCCGACGACGCCCGCCAATTGGGCCCGGTAGGGGGCCAGATGAGTGCGAAGCAGTCTGATCAGCATGATGAAAAGGAGGCTACCGGCAATCCGCGCGGTCCGTCGCGAACATTCCTGACCAGCAGCGATGTTCACGCGCGAGGCTTTCGGCCGGTGTGCTTCGATTCGAATTATCGTCGCGCCCAGGCACCGGGATCCTCGGTGAGTGTGCCGACGAATCCCGGCAGCCCGTCCTGCGCGATGTCATCGATCGAGACATTCTCCAGCACCGCACGAATATTCACCCGCAGCGCGATCCACACCCGCTGCAACGGTTCGGCCGCACCCGGATATCGCACATCCTCTGGACGCTCGCCGCGCACCGAGGCCAGCGGGCCCTCGATAGCGCGGATCACATCGGCGATGGAGATCTGCGCGGCCGGGCGGGCCAGCCAATAGCCGCCGTCCGGGCCGCGCCTACTGGTCACCAGATCAGCTCTGCGTAATTCGGCGAGGACGGTCTCGAGGACCTTGGGCGGGATATGCTGCGCGGTCGAAATCGCCTCGGCCTTCACCACCGGGGCGACCTGCACGGCGATCCGATCCGACGCACGGTGGATCTGCGGTGCGCGGGCGATCTCCAATAGGGTCCGCACCGCGTAATCGACCCTCGCGGTGATGTGCACGGCGGCTACTCCCTGGCCTCTTCGGTGTTCGAACGAATCTACGCGGTGTGGCCGCCGGTCAGTACACAGGTGGCCGCGTCCAGCAGTGTGCGTTCCACCACGGAATCCTGCACGCCGGGCACGAGTTCGGTGGACAACAGCGCAACCCCGAGCACTTCCAGTGCCGCACTGGCGCGCAGCTTGGCGACATCGTCGGCGCCGGGTCCGGCGAGCCATTCGCGCAGCACCCGAGTGGAATCCAGCATGTCCGGATAGCGGTCGGCCATGACATTTATGATCGCGACGGTGTCGCGGACGCACAGCGCACCCGCGTCGCGATGGCGGATCATGCCGCGCAAATAGGCGCGCAGCACGGCGCGCACGCCCTCCTCGTCGTGCGGGACGGCATCGATATCCTCGATCACCGAGCGCATGTGATCGACGATCGGATCGACGATCGCCAGTAACAGATCTAACTTCGAGGCGTAGTGATAGTAGAGCGAAGCCTTTGTGATTCCTACCGCATCCGCGACCTCGCGCAGGCTCGTCTGTTCGAAACCCTTGGCCCCGAACAGCTTTACCGCAGCGTCGCGAATGGCCATTTTTGTGCCGCCACCTGCGACAACAGCGTCGCCCGCGTCACGAACAATCATGGGATGATCCTCTCACCACTTATGCGCCGAGCTAACGTTGCCACCAGAATTGAGGTTGTACCTCCGCTTAGCTCCTGGGTAGTCTACCTACCGCACGGTAGGCAGAAAGCGTCAATTGGAGGCGGGGCCGGCAGGGCAATCCCCGCGAGTGCTTGTCTACGCGCCACGAATCAGCACGTAACCAGCCATCCGTAGTGACTGCTTGCAGGTCGCTCGAAAAGGTCAGCTAGGAGAACCCTTTCGTGTCCGTTTATCTGTATAGATGGGGAAAGTTCGCTTTCCGCAGGAAATGGATAGTGCTTCCGGTCTGGATTGTCCTGTTCCTGCTGCTCGGCGGCCTAGGCGCGCAGCTCAAGGAGCCGATGACCAATGACTTCAGCATGCCGGCGCTGCCGTCCGCCCGTGCCAACGACATTCTCGACAAGCACTTTCCCGGCGCCTCCGACGCCTTCAAATTCGACGCCGTCACCGGCACCTATGTCATTGCCGCACCCGATGGGCAGAAGCTGACCGATCCGGCGAACCGGGCGGCGCTGGAAGCCTTCATCGCCAAGCTCGGCACGCTCGACATCGTCGACCACAGCAAGCCGGTAATGGATCCGCTCGAGGCCGCCGAGAAGTCGGGCTGCATCACCGACCCGGATCCGTCCAAGTGCAGTGGCGCACCGCTGAACGTGCTCAGCAAGACGGCGCCCGACTCGGTCGCGTTCTTCAGCGTCCCGTTCACCATCAAGAAGTTCACCGACGTCACCGACGAGCAGCGCGAAGCGGCCTACAACGTCGCAAGCGATGCCCGCAATGCCGGGCTGCAGGTGGAGATGAGCGGCTCGATCGCGCAGAAGAACGAGGGACCGAGCGGTAAATCCGAGCAGATCGGCATGGGCATCGCGCTGGTCGTCATGATCATCGCCTTCGGCGCCATTGTCGCCGCCTTCGTGCCGATCATCACCGCGATCGTCGGTCTCGGCGCGGCCACCTCGCTGATCTTCCTCGGTACCTCGATCATCGAGGTGCCCAGCTTCACCACCTTCCTCGCGTCCATGATCGGCATCGCGCTGTCGATCGACTACGCGCTGTTCATCGTGTCGCGCTACAAACATGAACTGGCAGTGCAGGATTCGCCGGAGGAGGCGGCCGGTACCGCACTCGGCACGGCGGGTTCGGCAGTGGTGTTCGCCGGTCTGACCGTCATCATCGCGCTCGGCGGACTCAGCATCGTCGGCGTCCAGTTCATGACGTTCATGGGTTTGGGTGGTGCGATCGCCGCGGCGTTCGCGGTGCTCACCGCCATCACGCTGATGCCCGCGCTGCTCGGCGCGTTCGGCCGGTTCCTGTTCAAGCCGAAGCTGCCGATCGTGGCCCAGCACGATCCAGAGGACGACAAGTCGGTCACCAACGGCATGCGCGTCGGCCGTTTGATCGGTCGGGCGCCCGCGGTGACGCTGCTGCTCAGCGTGGTCGTGCTCGGTCTGCTCGCCGCACCCGCCGCCGGTCTGAACCTCGGCCTGCCGGGCGATGACAGCCAGCCGAAGACCTCCACCATCCGCAAGGCCTACGAACTGCGCACCGAGGGCTTCGGCGAGGGCAGCAACGGCGTGCTGAATGTCGCGGTCGACCTCACCAATGTGCCCGCCGACCGGCGCGAGGCCGCGGTGAACGCGCTGCGGTCCAAGCTCGCGTCGTACCCGGGCATGGATTACGTGACCGAGCCCAAGTGGAGCGGTGAGGACAAGGCGGGCGCACTGCTCGACGGCGTGCCGAAGTCGGGCCCGAACAACCAGGCCACCAAGGATCTGGTCAGTGACGCCCGCGATGCCGAAGCGCAGATGCAGTCCGAGTACGGCATCGAATACGGCATCACCGGCACCACGGCGATCTTTGCCGATGTCGACCATGTGCTGCTGAGCAAGATCGTGCCGTATCTGGCGATCGTGGCCGGTGCCGCATTCCTGCTGCTGATCCTGGTATTCCGCTCGATCCTGGTGCCGCTGACCGCGGCGCTCGGCTTCCTGCTCTCCATGGCGGCCACCTTCGGCGCGACCGTGCTGATCTTCCAGCAGGGCAAGCTCGGGCTGATCGAGGATCCGCATCCGCTGGTCAGCTTCCTGCCGATCATGCTGATCGGTCTGGTGTTCGGCCTGGCCATGGATTACCAGGTGTTCCTGGTGACGCGGATGCGCGAGGAATTCGTCGACGGCAAGTCGCCGAAGGAAGCGATGATCGCCGGTTATCACCATGGTGCCCGAGTCGTCACCGCGGCCGCGGTCATCATGATCTCGGTGTTCGGCTCCTTCCTGCTGGAAACCGACATCACCGCGAAGTCGATGGGTTTCGCACTGGCGGCGGGCGTATTGATCGACGCGTTCATCGTCCGGATGGTCGTGATCCCATCGCTGCTGGTGCTGATGGGCAAATGGTCCTGGTGGATTCCGAAGTGGCTGGATCGGATCCTGCCGAATATCGACGTCGAGGGCGCGAAGCTGCGTGAGCTGCAGCAGCGGTCCGCGGAGACGGTGAAGGTGCCCGTCGGCGTGAGCTGATCGGAACGCCCTGCTCGGCCCCGCACCCGGATTCGGGTGCGGGGCCGAGTGCTGCGACAGCCGGTGCAGAGCGGCTGCGCTTCGAATTCGGAACGCTCCCACTGGAATTCGCCGATGACAACTCGAATTCCGGTGGGAGACCGGGCATTACTGGCTGGGCTCCGGGAGGCTACATTCCTCGACCTTCGGGTTCACACCCATATAGTTGAGCGGACCGGCCAGCGCCGTCACGGCAATGGTGCCGAAACCAGCACAGTTGATCGGAGCGCTGTCAAAGTTGTGGCGCTGACCTGCGGCGACAACGCCGACGACCAGCCAGATCATCAGAAGCATTGCAAACAGTCGCGCACCAGCGGAAGACGCCGGTCTCGGATGGGTCACACGCTCGCGCATCGTCATCGCTTCCTTTCGCACTCGCGTACCACCTCGGATACCCGCACGCGAGACGATCACTCTCCGGCCGGATGAGCGCTTGTGCCGATCACCACAGATCGGGCATCGATCGGCAAGGTAAGCACCGTTTTCGAGAAACCGACCAGTCCATTGTCATTTACTTAGGACCCCTAGCTTTCGGGCTGTGAAGGTTCAGCCACGCGCGGCTCGCGCGGGTGCCCGCGCCCAACCTCATCCTCGCCGCTATGGTCAGTATCCAGCTGGGTGCGGGCTTGGCCAAGTATCTGTTCGAAATCATCGGCGCCAGCTACCGCGGCAAGCGTGCGTCTGGCCTTCGCGGGCGCCATCGCACTGCTGCTGTGGCGGCCCTCGCTGCGCGTCGACCGCGCGGCACTACCCGGCATCATCGGCCTCGGTGTCGCCGTCGCCGGGATGAATCTGTGTTTCTATGCCGCTATCGAACGCATACCCCTCGGTATGGCGGTCACCCTGGATTTCCTCGGACCGCTCACCGTTGCGGTCATCGCCTCGCGTCGCCCGCGTGACAGCTACCCGTCGCCTTCGCGAACGCGAGCCCGGAACTGTTCGATCCCCTGGTGCTCGCCGCGCTCGCCGTTGTCGCGGTGCTCTCGTCGCTGGTGCCGCATGCCATCGAACTCGAAGCGCTGCGGCGGATTTCGGCCGCCACCTTCGGTGTGCTGACGAGTCTGGAACCAGCGGCCGCGGCCGCGGCGGGACTGCTTTTGCTCGGCGAAGATCTCGCGCTCGTCCAGTGCGCCGGTATCGGCCTCGTCATCATCGCCTCGGCGGGCGCTTCCGGCAGTTGTTCGACGAAAGCTCCTGAGCCACAACGGAATCTGGAGCCGGTGCCGATCTAGGGACTCGGTTGGGGGACATTGCAGTCGGCGATCTTCGGGTTCACGCCCATGTAGTTGAGCGGGCCCGCGAGGACGGTCAGGGCGATCGTGCCGAAGCCCGCACAGTTGATCGGACCGCTGTCGAAATAGTGCCGCTGCCCCGAGGCGACAACGCCGACGACCAACCAGAGCACGATCAGCACGCTGCCAAGTTTCATCTCGCCCATATCTCTCCCGCAAACCGCGCGCACGGGTTTCAGCGAATTATGGCATCTTGCCGGGCGCGGGCGGGCGCGCCCGACCGCACGGCATGTCGCCGCCCGGCAGAGCACGCCCTGAGCCCTGAGGGTGGCCGAACCCTCGGAACTCAGCCCTCACGCATTACTGGCTTGGTTGGGGCACATTGCAGTCGGAGATCTTCGGGTTCACGCCCATATAGTTGAGCGGACCGGCGATCACCGTCACCGCGATCGTGCCGAAGCCGGCGCAATTGACCGGACCGCTGTCGAAATAGTGCCGCTGCCCCGCGGCAACGACGCCGATCACCAGCCAGATCAGCACCAGCAGACTGCCGAATCGAAAATAGGGCTCTCTCATCTAACTCTCGCGAATCAATCGCGCGCGGCTCGTACTGCACCGCATCATCGCTGCGCACCCTCCCCGCGCTTACCTAATCGCCGTATACCCGCCCGCCGCCAACTTACCCAGGAACTCCACAGTCGGCGGAATCGTTGCTGCCGCATGGCGGATTTCCTGGGCTGGTCCATCCCTGGCTGGGTCCTACTGCTGATGGCCGTCGCCCTCTACGAAGCCCTGACCCGAAAACGCCGCACACGCCGCAACCCCGTCTCCGGCACCTTCGCCGACGAGTTCACCGCCATGTTCTACGGGACGAAGCGGATGGAACTGGACCACCGGGACTCGGTGTCGATGCTGCGCGACGAGGATGCACAAGGTGCGCCGCCTCGGGTCGGGGTCGACCTGGACCGGCAGACCGTTGTCCTGCGGCGGCAGGATTCGGAGCAGTAACCAGACCGAAATCGGTTGCGCGATCAGTGAGCAACTTCTGCGGCCATGCGCATTACCATCGAGGTATGGGTGGTATGAGGATCCAAATTGCCGTCCGACGTCCAGAAGTGGTCACGTTCATCGATGCGCACAGCGACAATCGGACCGCGAGCGTCGTGGAGGCGCTGAAACGTGTCCAACGCCGCAGGTTGGCCGAAGCCGAAGCGATCACCATCGGTGTGCGCCAGGCTTTCCCGAACGCGAGCTAGAGACGATCGGTCCCCCGGACCCGGCCGGAAAGCTGCGCTGGGTCCACGCGAGAACTCGTGCCTGTACTGCTGAATCGGGTAGCGGTAGTAGCGATTACCGTCACCACGGCGGTGGGGTCGCTCGAAAGAGGCTCGGCGGCAATCGGGTACGTCACGAATCGGCATGCGCCCCGGCAGTGTCGGCGAACCGGCAGCCGCTTGCCCACGAGCCTCCGATGCCCTGCACGTCGGGATGGCAACTCCGGGATCCAGGCTGACCTGGTTCATACGAGCCCTTCACCGCGACATATCCGAATGGGCGACGAAATTGCCGTCATCACGCTGGGCGAGCAGCTGCGCGAGGCTCGTCCGGCCGCCGCTGAACCATAAGTCGGCAAGAAAAAGCCCCTCACCTGCGCTAACAGGTGAGGGGCTTTGCGGTGGCGGAGGGATTTGAACCCTCGGAGGGGGGTTACCCCTCACACGCTTTCGAGGCGTGCTCCTTAGGCCGCTCGGACACGCCACCGCCGACAACCATACCGGACGGGGGGCGGATCGCTAAATCGGCTGTAGCGGGGTGGGAGGGGTCAGCGCTGGGTGCGGAAGAAGGCGTCGAGGAGGGCCGCGCACTCGGCTTCGAGGATGCCGCCGCGGACTTGCGGGCGGTGATTGAGACGGCGGTCACGAACTACGTCCCAAAGGGAGCCGACGGCACCGGTTTTCGGTTCCCAGGCGCCGAAGACCAGGCGGCCGACGCGGGCGAGCACCAGGGCGCCCGCGCACATAGTGCAAGGCTCCAGGGTTACCGCGAGCGTGCAGCCTTCCAGACGCCAACCGTCGCCGACGACGGCGGCGGCGCGGCGCAGGGCGAGGATCTCGGCGTGCGCCGTCGGGTCGCCGAGGGCCTCCCTGGCGTTGGCCGCGCGCGCGAGCTCACGGCCGTCGGCATCGAAGACGACGGCACCGACCGGTACGTCGCGATCACCCGCATCGGCTGCGGCGGCGATCGCGACGCGGACCATGTCGGTGTCGTCGGTGAGCAGGCTCACGTCAGCGCGGCAGCTTGTCCAGCACGGCCGTGAGTTCGTTGGCGAAACCGAGCCGCTGGGCGATCATGCCGAGCTGCTCATCCGGATAGAGATCGGTCTCGGCGAGGATCACGCTGAGCACGGGTTCGGGCAGGCCGAGGTCGGCGAGGACGCCGAGGTCGCCCTCCTCCCACGGCTCGATATCGTCGAGTTCGTCCGGATCGATGTCCGGAATTTCGACATTGAGGGCCTCGAGGACATCGGCCGCGATGTCGTAGTCGATCGCGGCCGTCGCATCCGAGACCAGCATCCGGGTACCGCTCGGCGCGGGCCGGAGCACGATGAAGAACTCGTCATCGACATCCAGCAATCCGAACACCGCACCGGAACTGCGCAATGCTTTGAGTTCTGTTTCCGCCGCGGACAGATCGGTGAGCGCGGCCTGACTCAGCGGACTACACCGCCATTGTCCTTCTTCGCGGACAACCGCCACTGCGAACCCTTCCACGTCGTCGTAATCATCCGACGCAGCCTTGTTCGTGCCCGAGCGCTGTGCTGCCATGCCGCAACGGTAGTCGGCTCGAGCCGAAATGTTGAAGTCGTATGCGAATCTGTTCCGATGACTCCTGACCAGAAAGCACCAGTGTGTGTCCTCGGGACAGGCTTGATCGGCGGTTCACTGCTGCGCGCCGCGATCGGCGCGGGCTATGACGCGTGGGGTTACAACAGGTCAGAGGCGGGTGCGCAGGCCGCGCGGGCGGACGGATTCGATGTCACCGGGGACCTGCTCGGGGTGCTGACCCGGGCCGCAGATACCGATGCGCTGATCGTCGTCTCGGTGCCGATGCCCGCGGTGGACCACATCCTCGCCGAGGTGGCCACCTTCGCGCCGCACTGCTCGCTCACCGATGTGGTGAGCGTCAAGGCGCCGGTGGCCGAGGCGGTGCGTCGGCACGGGCTCGCGGCTCGCTATGTCGGCGGGCACCCGATGGCCGGTACCTCCGAATCCGGTTGGGCGGCTACCGATCCCGGCCTGTTCCGTGATGCGGTGTGGGCGGTCGGCGTGGATGATGGCACCCATCCGGAACCGTGGCTTCGGGTGGTGCGCTTGGCGCTCGCCTGCGGTGCGGTGGTCACCCCGGTGGTCGCGGACGAGCACGATCGGGCGGTGGCCCGGATCTCCCATCTGCCGCATGTCCTGGCCGAGGCGCTGGCGGTGGCCGGTGCGGCGGGCGGCGATCTCGCGCTCGGACTGGCCGCGGGCTCGTTCCGCGACGGCACCCGAGTCGCCGCCACCGCCCCCGACCTGGTCCGCGCCATCTGCGAACCGAACGCCACCGCCCTGCTCGACGTACTGGAGGAGACGCTCACTGTGCTCGGCGCGGCCCGCGACAGCCTCCGCGACGAAGGCACCCTGGTCGACCTCGTCGAAGCCGGGCACGACGGCCGGGAACGCTATGCAACCACCCAGCGCTGGGAGATCACCGATATCCGCCCCGGCGACCACAACTGGCTCGAGGCGCTGCGCGAGGCAGGCCAGCGCGGCGGGGTGATCACCAAATTGGACTGATCGCAACGCGAGGGCCCGAATACCGAGGAGACAGCCTGCGCCGCGCTCGCGAGCGCGGCGCAGGGAATCACCGTCCGACCCTGCGACATGCAAACCGAAGCGGCCGGGTGCTCACGAAGCTGGAGCGACCCGCCCACGCGCAGGTCAAATGCGCTCGGCAAGACCCGGGTAGTCGAGGAGGAAACCGTCGGCGTCGACGGTGACGGTGGCGCTGGAGACGGGAGAAAGCACGCTGATGCCGGTGGCGCCGCTGCTGTAGGTGAGGCTGGCTTCTTGGACCAGGAGGTCGGGGAGGCGGACGTAGACGACCGGGACCTGGATGTTGTCGACGCCGTTCTGCAGGCTGAAGCGGCGGATGGGGAGGGTGTTGAAGAACGGGCTGAGTACGACGTCGACGTCGAGGGCGCCCGCGAAGGTGGAGCGGACGTGGCCGCCGCCGGCGTCGACGAGCCAGTAGTTCTCCTCGTCCCTGGCGATCGAGGCCTGGCGTTCCCCGGCAGCGGTGGTGCTGCGCAGGGATAGCCGCTTCGTGACGCCGTTCTCGTCGGTGACCAGGTCATACGACGCACTGAACGCGGGATGGTCGGCGCATTCGCCGCCGATCATGCGACCGGCGGCACGGATGCGGTTGCCATTGAGCGTCACGCGGACGGACTCCATCCGTGACGCGTTGTGCGCGCGCCACGTGAGGATCGCCGGCCACCGCGATGTCGCCGGCTGGCTGTCGGGGCCGAGGTCTGAGTTCGTCACGTATCTACCGTAAGCGACGCACGCGCCTTGCCCGCATCACACCAGCGACTCTCGCCATGCGGCGTGCAGGGTGGCGAACCGGCCGGTGCCCTCGATGAGCGCGCTCGGCGTGCCGTCCTCGACGATCCGACCCGATTCCAGCACCAGCACGCGGTCGGCGATGGCGACCGTGGAGAGCCGGTGCGCGATGATCACGGCGGTGCGATCGCGCAGCACCGTCTCCAGCGCGCGCTGGATCTGCCGCTCGCTCGGAATGTCCAGGCTCGAGGTCGCCTCGTCCAGCACGATCACCGCCGGATCCGCGAGGAACACCCTGGCGAACGCAACCAACTGCCGCTGTCCTGCCGACAATCGCCCACCGCGTTTGCGCACGTCGGTGTCGAAGCCCTCGGGCAGCGCGGTGACGAACTCGTACAGCCCGACCGCGCGCGCCGCCGCGAACACCTCCGCATCACCGGCCTGCGGCCGGCCGAGCCGAATATTGTCGGCCACCGATCCGGAGAACAGATACGACTCCTGCGTGACCATCACGACATTGCGCCGCAGATCCGCATCGGACAACCGCCGCAGGTCGATACCGTCCAAGGTCACCGTGCCGCCCGACGGGTCATAGAACCGCGTCAACAACTTGGCCAAGGTGGACTTGCCCGCACCGGTCGCACCGACCAGCGCGATCACCTGCCCGGCCGGAATCTCCAGCGAGAACTCCGGCAACACCGGACGCGCTCGACCGCGCTCCTCGGATTGCGGCACAACACCTTCGGCCTCGGCAGCTGCCACACCGCCAAACGTCGAACCAGCCGCGCTCAGCAGCGCCGCACCAGGGCTGTCCGAAACGATCTCGGCAGCCGCCACGCCCCTCGGCGTCGGCCCAACCGCGCTCGACTGCACACCCCTGGGGCTCTCCGATCCGATCTTCGCGAGCGAGCGACCAGTGGATTCCGACAGTTCGAGATCGGCATGCGGGGTGCCATCCACCGCGGACCCACCCCCGCGGGACAACACCGCATCGGAGCCTTCCACCACCGTGCCCGAATCCGAGTGAGCGAGTATCGCATCCGACGATTCGGAGGACGCCGGGGCTGGAGATCCGTAGCCGAACCACACTCGGTCCATCCGCACGGCACCGGTCGCCTTCGCCAATGTGATCGGCTCCTCCGGTTCCCGAACCGAGGGTTCCTCCTCGAGCACACCGGAGATCTTCTCCAGCGCGGCCGCCGCGGACTGGTAGGCATTGAATACCTGGGCGAGTTCGTCGAGGGGACCGTAGAACTCGTTGAGGTACAACAGGTATGCCGCGAGAACGCCGACCGCGAGGTTGTCCTCGATCACCTGCCGGGCGCCGACCACGATGACGATCACCGTGGTCAGATTGCCGAGCAGGCGGGTGAGACCGGCATAGTCGCCCATGCCGCGCATCGCGGCGGTGGTCGCCTGGAAGTATTCGGCGTCCTCGGTTGCCAGCACCGATTCGTTGCGGGTCTCGCGACGGAAGGCCTGCACCGCGCGCATGCCACCCATCGACTCCACGAACTGCACGACCACTTTCGCGATGGCGCCGCGGGTGCGCCGGTAACCCGCTCGCTGCCTGCGCTGTGCCCAGCGGGTGACCAACACCAATGGCACGAATCCGAGCAGCACGATCGCGGCGAGGGTCTGATCGAGGTAGATCAGCAGCACCGCGATGGTCAGCACCGAAAGGATCGCGCTCAGTGCCTGATTCAGCGCGCTCTCCAGCAGCTGCTGAAGAGTTTCGATGTCACCGGTCAGTCGTGCGACGACCTTGCCGGAGGTGTACTGCTCGTGGAAGGCCACGCTGAGCCGCTGCATATGGGCGAACAGCCGGACCCGCAGATCGAAAAGCACACTCTGGCTGAGTCTTCCGGAGATCCGCAGGAAGACGAAGGTGGTGCAGACGCCGACGCCGACCGCACAGAGGTAACCCGCGACGGTGCGCGCCAAGGGCGCCCAGTTCCCAGCGACGCCCTCGGCGATGCCGACGTCGAGCCCGTGCGCGACGAACAGCGGCGCCGACACCATCGCGGCATTGTCGAGCACGATCAGCAGCAGGGCGAAGACCGCGAGTTTGCGGTAAGGCCGGACCAGGCTCAGCAGCAGGCGCCGAGATCGACCGGCCAGCACCAGATTTCCGGTCTCGGTGACCGCCTTGTCCTCATTGGCGATGCCGCGCCAGTCGGCGACCTCATCGCGGTCGGCCGAATCGTCGGCGGGGACAGCGGTTTCGGTGGTGGTCATGATTCACCTCCCATCAGTTCGCGGTAGCGACTGCTGGTTTTGAGTAGTTGATCGTGAGCGCCTTCGGCGACGATCCGGCCGTCGGCGAGCAGCGCCACCCGGTCGGCCAGCGCCGCTGTCGAAGGGCGGTGCGCCACAAGCAATGTGGTGGCACCGGACAGTACTGTGCGCAGCCGTTCCTGTACGCGCTCCTCGGTCTCCACATCGAGTGCGGACAGCGGGTCGTCGAGCACCATGATCCGAGTCCGCTCCCCCGCGCTTTCGCGCGCGAGCACCGCGCGGGCCAGGGCCAGCCGCTGGCGCTGACCACCGGACAGGCTCAGCCCCTGTTCACCGATTCGGGTATCCAATCCCCACGGCAGGTCGTTCACGAAATCGGTGGCCTGGGCGACATCCAGCGCGCGCCGCACATCGTCGTCGGTGGCCTCCGGATCGCCGAGCGCGACGTTCTCCCGCACACTCGCCGAGAACAGCACCGGCTCCTCGAATGCCACCGAGACCAGCGAACGCAGATCGGACACCCGCATCGACGCGATATCGATGCCGTCGATGGTGATGGCACCGCCGGTCACGTCGTAGAGCCGCGGAATCAGGTTGAGCAACGCCGTCTTGCCGCTCCCGGTCGCGCCGACCAGCGCCACCGTCTCACCGGGGCGCACTTTCAGCGAAATATCGTGCAGCACTTCACCCTTCGCGTCAGGAAAGGCGAAACGCACACCGTGCATCGTCAGTTCGCCGACGATCCGCTCCGGCAGTGCTACCGGATCCGCGGGATCGGTGATTTCGACGGGGGTGTCGATGATCTCCCAGAACCGGTCCGCTGCCGTGCGCGCATCGTTCCACTCGGCGAGCAGGAAGCCGGTCCAGATGATCGGCCACTGCAGGAAGGTCGCCAGCGTGATGCTCGCGACCACGGTGCCGAGCGTCATCATCTCGTGTGCGACGGCGTAACCGCCGTAGCCGAGCGCGAAGGCGATGGCCAGCTGCGGCAGGCACACCATCGCCGACCAGAGCGTGGCGTCCAGCCGCACCTTGAGGAGTTCGGTCTGCTGCAGTTCCCGTGACTGCGCCGTGAACCGCCCGCCGAAGAACGCACCGCGACCGAATGCCTTCAGCACCCGGACGCCCTGCGCGGACTCCTCGGCAGTGGTGGCCAGGTCACCGGCCTGATCCTGCGAGCGCCGCGACGCAACGCCGTAGCGCCGCTCGAACCGCAGGCAGACGTAGGACAGCGGGATCGCGAGGACCGCGAAGGTCAGCCCGATTTGCCAGCTCAGCGCGAACAACACCACCAGACCGATCGGGATCACGATGAAGTGGATGATCAGGAACGGCCCCGCGAATGCGACGAACCGCTTCATGGTGCCCATATCGTCGACCGCGCGGGAGAGCAACTGGCCGGACTCCCAGGCATCGTGCCGTCCGATCGAGAGCGTCTGCAGTTTGCGGAAGATCTTGGCGCGCATATCGATTTCGAACTGGGCCGCGGGCTTCGCGATCAGCCACCGCCGACCCCATACGCCGCACGCCTCCAGCAGACCGAGCGACAGCACCAGCAACACCGGAAACACGACGCCGCCGAAATCGCGCCGCTGGATCGGGCCGTCGATAATCCGCGCGATGACCAGCGGAAGCATGATCGACGTCAGGGTGGCGAGCACCGCGAGCGTGGTGGCCCCGAGCAGTGTGAACCGATGCGGCCGCAGATACGGCCAGAACCGGCGAAGCGATTGCAGGCGGCCCGGCACCGCGGCGGCGGCGGGCCGCTCCGGTCTGTCGACCTCCGTGTCGGCCAACGGCGTATCGAGCGTGACGGACAAAGCTCCCCCTCGTGATCGTCTTGGATTGGCTGTGTCGCGAACGGATCCCCGGTGATGTTCGCATCGGGGTCCGACATTTCAGCGTGGCATCAGTCCCGAGATCGGCCAACCGATTTTCCGCCACGTCCACAGCCAACAACCTCGAGTAACCTCGAGGTCAAGAACCCCCGCACACCCCCGAACGCACCGCACACGACATCGGCGCCCAGATTCCCGGGCGCCGATGGCCGTTGCTTCAATTCTACCGTCGTATAACCCGAGATCAGACGGTCATCTGCGCCGAGTCCACCGGCGCGTCCGGGAAGTCCTGCTGCTGATGGCCGCCGCGCAATGTGCCCTCCAAATACGCGGCGCGGCAGGCGCGCCGGGCGATCTTGCCGCTGGACGTGCGCGGAATCGAGCCTGCCGGAACCAGCAGCAGATCGCGCACCGTGACGCCGTGGCGCTGTGCGATCGCGCCGCGCACGATATCGGCGATCGGCTGCGGATCCAGCTTCGCCGCACCGGTACCGCGTTCGGCCACGATGACCAACTGTTCCGAGGTGTCATCGGCATCGAAAGCGAGTCCGGAATGGCTGCCCTGTTCGAATACCGATGCGGGCAATTGATTCGCGGGCACCGAGAATGCCGCGACGAATCCGGGCCGAAGTGCGGTGCTGGATTCCTGCGCCGAGAATTCCAGATCCTGCGGGTAGTGGTTGCGACCGTCGACGATCACCAGATCCTTCACCCGGCCGGTGATATACAGCTCGCCGTCGAGGTAGACACCGAAGTCGCCGGTGCGCATCCACTTCGCGTCCGGATCGGTGCCCTGTGCGTGACTGCCCTCCGGTAGTCGCTGCGCCAAGATGTTGTGGAAGGTCGCGGCGGTTTCATCCGGCCGACCCCAGTACCCGATGCCCATATTGTCGCCGTGCAGCCAGATTTCGCCGACTTCGCCGTTACCGCGCTCGATGCCGGTTTCCGGATCGACGATCACCGCCCACTGCGATAGCGCCACATAACCGCAGGACACCTGCGCGAGCGAATTCTGCGTGCCCTTGGGCACTTCCACCATCCGGCCCGCATTGAGCTCATGGCGATCGACGTAGACGACTTTCGCCTCGTCCTGGGCTTTGGTCGCGGAAACGAACAAGGTCGCCTCGGCCATGCCGTAGCACGGCTTCAGCGCGGTCTTCGGCAAACCGTACGGCGCGAACGCCTCGTTGAATTTCTGCATCGACGACACCGAAACCGGCTCGCTGCCGTTTATCAGCCCGATCACATTCGAAAGATCCAGTTCCTCATCGGTTTTCGGCTTACCGCGGGCCGCCGCATGTTCGTATGCGAAATTCGGTGCGGCCGCGAAAGTTCCGGCGCCGTCGGAGGCGGCGGCCAGTTCCTTGATCCAGCGATACGGCCGCCGCACGAAAGCGCTCGGCGACATGATCGTGATGAATCCGCCGCCGATGGTCGGCAGGATCACAGACAGCAGACCCATATCGTGGAACAGCGGCAGCCAGGTGACGCCACGCGAATTCTCCTGTACCCCAATGGCATCGATCATTTGCAGCAAATTGGTGCCGACCCCGCGGTGGGTGATCTCGACACCGGCCGGGGTTCTCGTGGAGCCCGAGGTGTATTGCAGATAGGCGACACTGTCGATATTGATTTCCGGTCGCACCCAGGTCGAGCCGACACTGTCCGGAATCGCGTCCACCGCGATAATCCGCGGACGCTGGGCCGCCGGGAGGTGCCGGAAAAAGTTACGAACACCCGCGGCGGCCGAACCGACGGTCAGAATCGCCGATGGTTTGCAGTCATCGAGCACCGCGTGCAGGCGATCGGTGTGGCCCTGCTCCTCCGGATCGAACAGCGGCACCGCGATATTGCCCGCGTAAACCGCCGCGAAGATCGAGACGACGTAATCCAGCCCCTGCGGGGCCAGCACCGCCACCCGATCACCCTGCCGAGTCACCTGCTGCAGCCTGGCCGCGACGGCCCGCAGCCGCACGCCGAATTCGTGCCAGGTCAATTCGATGTACTCGCCGTCACGCTCGCGCGAGTAGTCGATGTAGCGGTAGGCGAGCTCGTCGCCGTTCTCCGCGCTGTGCTTGTCGACGAAGTCGATCAGGGTCTTGTCTTCACGGATTTTGATATTGCCCTGATCGTCCAAATAGTCGTCGAAGGTCTCGTCGATCATCGCCTTATCCTTTTGCCAACGCAGGCACTCGGGCCGTGCGATTACACCGAACACAGGTCGATTACGAAGCGTCGGGAAGGCTAGCAGGTGCGCCCACCCGATTTACTCAGTACCGCCCGAAGGCGATCGCGACGTTATGTCCGCCGAAACCGAACGAGTTGTTCACGGCGTAGTCGATTCGTCCGGGGCGGGCCTCGCCCTTGACCACATCGAGCTCGATTTCCGGATCCTGATTGTCCAGATTCAGCGTCGGCGGAACGATGCCGTCGCGCACCGAGAGCACCGTCAGCACCGATTCGAGGGCGCCGACCGCGCCGATCGAATGGCCCAGGGCGGATTTCGGCGCGTAGACCGAAACATGGTTGCCCACGGCGGCATTGATGGCCTGCGCCTCGGCGGTATCGCCGATCGGGGTCGCGGTCGCGTGCGCATTGACATGGCCGACATCGCTTTTGCTGATACCGGCCTTCTGTATGGCCCTGGTAATCGCCCGCGCGGCGCCCTTGCCCTCGAGATCGGGTGCGACCAAATGGAAGGCGTCGGAAGTGATCCCGGCACCCATCAGCCGTGCGTGAATCGTCGCGCCGCGCGCCTTGGCGTGCTCCTCGGTTTCGATGACCATCATCGCGCCCGCCTCACCGAAGACGAATCCGTCGCGATCCTTGTCGAACGGTCGCGAAGCGGCCCTCGGGTCCTCGTTGCGGGTGCTCATGGCGCGCATCATGGTGAACGCCGCGATCGGCACGGCCTGGATGGAACCCTCGACGCCGCCGGCGACCACCATGTCGGCATCGCCCATCACGATCATCTGCCAGGCATTGGCGATCGCCTCCGAACCCGACGAGCAGGCCGAGACCGGCGTCACCACACCCGCTTTCGCACCGAGCTCGAGGCCGACGCAGGCGGCCGATCCGTTGGGCATGATGCGCTGCACGGTAAGCGGTGACACCTTGCGGTAGCCGCCGTTCTGCAGCCGGTCGCGCGCGTAGGTGATGAATTCGCCGCCGCCGAGGCCGGTGCCGATGGCGACGCCGAGGCGGTTCTTGTCCACCTCCGGACTGCCCGCATTGCGCCAGACCTCACGGGCCAGCACCACAGCCATCTGCTCCACATAGGACAGCTGTTGCGTCTCCTGCCTGGTCAGACAATCCGCTGGCTTGACCTTCAGATGTCCGCCGATGCGCACGGGTAGCTCGAACTGCTCGATAAAGCTGTCCTCGAGGACATCGATGCCGCTTTCCCCGTTGAGCAGGCCCTTCCAGGTGGAATCGACATCACCGGCGATCGAAGTGGTCGCCGCCAGACTGGTCACGACAACGTTGGGATAGTTTCCGTTCTTGGTGGACGGAATCTGCATTTCGCTCACTTTCCTGGCGTCACTCTTGGGATAAACCGGGAACTGCGCGTGGAAGGCCATCGAACGACCGAGCAAACCGTGATTCGACCGGGAGCATCGCTCAGCCCATCCGGTCGGATCAGGTGCTCGACACACTACCGTGGCGGTCGCTGGTCGTCGCATTCAATGCTCGAGTAACCTGCTGAGCGGATACGCAGCGCTGGTGGTTCCGAGCGATCCGCGAGCAACCGCGAGAAGGGATGACTGTGACGGGCGGGCGGATGGTCGGGCTGTTCGCCGGTATCGGCGGGCTGGAGCTCGGCCTCGGGCGCCACGGCTGGCACACCGAGCTGCTGTGCGAGATCGATCCCGGCGCGCAGGCGGTGCTCGCCGCGCGCTTTCCCGGGATTCCGTTGCAGGGGGACATCACTCGGCTGCGTGCCCTGCCCGCCGGGACCGAGCTGGTCGCCGCCGGATTTCCCTGTCAGGACCTGTCGCAGGCCGGACGCACCGCGGGCATTACAGGTAAGCGCTCCGGTCTGGTGGACGAGGTGTTCCGGCTGGTGCGCCGTCAGCGTGGACCGCGCTGGCTGTTGATCGAGAATGTGCCGTTCATGCTGCAGTTGGGTCGTGGGGCCGCCATGCGGCACATCACGAGCGCGCTGGAGGAGCTCGGCTACACCTGGGCATACCGGTTGGTCGACGCGCGCGCGTTCGGGCTGCCACAGCGCCGTCAGCGGGTGCTGATGCTGGCCTCGCGCACCGAGGATCCGCGCCGGGTGCTGTTCGGCGACGATGCCGGACCGCTCGATCTCGGTGACCCGGAACAGGATCCGTGCGGCTTCTACTGGACCGAGGGTGTGCGCGGGCTCGGCTGGGCGGTGAATGCGATCCCGACGCTCAAGGGCGGTTCGGCGCTGGGCATCGCGAGTCCGCCCGCGGTGCGGTTGCCCTCGGGCGAGCTCGTCACGCCGGGCATCGTCGACGGTGAGCGGCTGCAGGGCTTCGACGCAGACTGGACCGAACCGGCGACCACGGCGCCCGGAATTCGGCACGGACATCGGTGGAAGCTGATCGGGAATGCGGTGAGTGTGCGGATGGCGTCCTGGGTCGGCGCGCGGCTGGCCGAGCCGCTCGACCCGATTCCCGGCGATGAGCCGTTGCCGCCGGGACGGCCGTGGCCGGTCGCCGCGTGGGGTCGCGCGGGTAACGCCTATCGGGTGCCGGTTTCGACCTGGCCGGTGCACGAGCCGTACGAGGACCTGCAGCATTTCCTCACCGATTCACGACTGCTCTCGGCGCGTGCCACCGCCGGGTTCCTGCGGCGCACCGGAATGGGCAATCTACGGTTCCCGCCCGGATTTCTGGCCGATGTGGAAAGTCATCTCGATCGGATGGGCGGCTGGGCGGCATGAGGTTCGGTACGTCATGAACCCGGCTCGGCATCCGCTCACCGACGCCGCGACCAGTGCGCGGATGGCCCGGCAGCGGCGGACCGGAACCCGGCCCGAACTCGCGCTGCGCCGGGAATTGCATCGGCGCGGACTGCGCTATTACGTCGATCGGGCACCGTTGCGCGGGCAGCGTCGGCGGGCGGATCTGGTGTTTCCCCGGCTGCGCGTCGCGGTGTATGTGGACGGATGTTTCTGGCATCGCTGCCCGCAGCACGCGACCGATCCGAAGAACAACGCGCAGTGGTGGGCGGACAAATTGCGCGGAAATGTGGCCCGTGACCGGGCCACCGATGCGGCGCTGGCGGCCGAGGGATGGCTGGTGATCCGTGTCTGGGAACACGAGGACGCCATTGTGGCGGCGGACCGGATCCAGACGGTATTGGCCGCGAGACGCTAGCTGACCCTCTCGAGCGACCTGCAAGCAGTCGCTAGCGGCGTTCCCGCACCCGGACCAGCGAGCGCGGCGCGTGCGCGGCCAGGTAGCCCGACACCGCCATTACCGTCAGCACCAGCATTCCGGCGATGGCCGTTGTGATTCCGATCATGGGGACCTCCTCAGTTGTACCAACCATCGCCGACGGACCTGACAGAACCCTGTGTTCGAGTTGGTAATGAGGTGTGTGGAAGACCGGTCGGTGCGGACACACGCATCTACTGTTGATCACCGGACCAACGAGGAGGCGGAGAATGGTCCAGTGACTGATAGCCGGAGGCTCGCCGAACGACACGTCCGGGTGGCCTGCGGGCTCATCGCGGCCGCGATCGCGATCGCCGGGCTCTGCTATTCGTCGTGGTTGCTCGAGTTCGTGCTGAAGATCGACGTCGATCCGGTCAACTCGTTCCTCAGCGAACTCGATGCCGTCGGCAAGCCGCATCGCGAGTTGTTCGCGACCGCCGACAAGATCGTCGGCGCATTGCTGATGCCTGCCGCGATCGCCGGGCTGCTGTTGTTTCCGCGCCGCAGATTCACCACCATCGGCTGGATCGCGCTGTTCTGCTTCGGCGCCGCGACCATCGGCGACGTGTTGCTCCCGCTGCGCGATTGCACACCGCAGGACAACGCCGAATGCGGCGGCGGTGGCAGCGAACTGTTCCCGCAATTGCATCAGCCGCACGCGCTGACCAGCACCATCGCGGTCACCGCTATCGCCATCGCGACCTTCGCGTTCAGCGTGGCCGCCTTCCGATATCACCGCTGGCGGATCCTGCGCGAGGCCGGTGTGGTGGTGCTGGTGATCGGGTCGGCGGCGACCGTGTGGATGTTGGTCGCCGACAACCTGACCGGCAATTACGCGCTCGGTATCGCCCAGCGGATCCAGGTCGGATCGATGTCGCTGTGGCTGATCACATTGGCGGCCGCGGTGATTCTGGAAGGCCGCGAGTGGGTCGAGAGTGATTCGAGTTAGTCGACCTTGATCGTGACCGTGTGAGTGTCGAGTTTCGCGGGCAGTTCGGCGGTGTCGACCTCGAGGATTTCGCCGGTGTCCTGCAGGCCGTTGGGCAGCGTCTTGGGTTTCAGGCCGAAGGGTGGCTGGTCGCCCTTGCTGGCGGCGAGGCCGAAATCGCTGTCGTTGGCGATGTAGAGGGTCTTACCGCCGTCGAGCGTCGCGACGCCCTCGATCTTGTCGTGACCGAAGAACTTGCCGTCGGCGTTCAGGCCGGTGACCAGGGCGGCGAAATCCAGGTTCGCGGTCTTGGCCGCGGGGGTGACGCCCGCTTTCTTCAGCGCCGCGGTCGCGTCATTCGTCGAGACGGCGCCGACCAGGGTTTCCAGCGGCTTGCCCTCGATCTGGAGACCGCCGCGTTCCGGATCGTATTGTGCGCCGGGGACCTTCGAGTCCGGACCGACGTCGGTGGCACCGGAGATATCGATGGTCCACAGCTTCTTATCGGCCTTCGGAGGCAGGGTGCCGTCGCGTTCATCGACCAGGAAAGTGGTGGCGCTCAGCGCGGTGATCTCGGAGTCGGCGACCTTCGTGGTCTTCGGATCCTGCAGCGGGAGCACGAATTCCTTGACCGCCTTGGTTTTCAGGTCGACGGTGACGATGCGGGTCATCGGCACGTCTTTGGCCGAACCGCCGAGGCCGGGGGTATTCAGGCCGCTCTGCACGACGCCGACGAGGGTGCCGCCGTCAGGGGTGATGGTCAGGCCCTCCATGCCCTGGTTCGGGGTGCGCAGCGAAAGTTCCCTGGGCAGACCGGATCCCGGGGCGAATCGCTCCAGTTCGCC
This sequence comes from Nocardia sp. NPDC102475, assembly GCF_055584605.1. NCBI lineage: Bacteria > Bacillati > Actinomycetota > Actinomycetes > Mycobacteriales > Nocardiaceae > Nocardia > Nocardia sp. NPDC102475. The sequence continues at coordinate 303,640 of NZ_JBVJLS010000010.1, forward strand.
GCCCTTGGCGTCGAAATGCACCAGGAACGGGCCGTATTCGTCGGAGACCCAGAAGGTTCCGTCGGACAGGGCGACCAGCCCCTCCGGGTCGAGGCCGTGGTCGGTGGGCGGCAGGACATTTCCGGCGAGATCCCTGATGGTTTCGCCGGTACTCACGGCGACATCGACCTGGCCGTTGAACGGGGTGCCGTTGGCGGTGTGCAGATCGATCGTCGATTGCAGGACCGCACGATTGCCGACCAGCTTGAATCGACCGATCTTCGGCACAAAACCCGGTGTCGGGGTGAGCTTCTCGTTCTTGCCAGGACCGTCCACGTTGGGGCCGCGATCGGTGAGTCCGTAGAACTCGCCCGGTGCGCCCGGCACCGGCGTCCATGCCGAGCCGTAACCGCTGGCCTGCACGGTGGTGCCGCCGAATTCGCCGAGCGGCGCAATGTCGGTGGTGTACAAGCGAACCGCGTCGGTGGTGGTGACCTTCAGCTCGTCGGTACCGGTGTAGCCCGCCTTCGGCTGGTAGACCAGTGCGCCGTCCAGGCGACGGGTCAGCGTGCCGTGTTCCGGATCGGCGATCGTCACGGCGGCGGTGCCACCGGTGGCGGCCAGCAGGTCGTCCAGGGAGATCACCAGCGGCTGGTCCTTGGCCACGGTGAAGTCGTCCTTGGTATCCGAGGACGAGCAGCCTGCGGCCAGCACGCCCACACAGAGGACGGCGACCGCGGTGATACGAGGGTGCGCTTTCATCGTGTCTGCCTATCGCAGACAGCCGACAAATGCCCTACGTCCGAATGACCAGTTGATGTCATGCTGTGGCCATGGGTGATCGGATGAACATCGCGTCGGGTTCGGAGTTCGAGGATATCGTCGGCTACTCCCGAGCGGTTCGCGTCGGCGATACGGTCGCCGTCAGCGGCACCACGGCATCGCTGCCCGGTGGCAATGCGGTGGGCGGCGACGATATCGGCGAGCAGACTCGAGAAGCACTGCGCCGCATCGGCACCGCGCTCACCGAGGCTGGTGCCGGCCTGGCCGATGTCGTTCGGACGCGGATCTTCGTCACCGATATCGCTCGCTGGCCCGAGGTCGCGAAGGCGCATGCCGAGGTATTCGGCGATATCCGTCCGGCCGCGTCGATGTACGAGATCAAGGCGCTGATCACGCCCGCGCTGCTGGTCGAGATCGAGGCGGACGCGATTTGTGCGACGGTTCCGGGTTCGGATCGCTAAGTGAGTGTCTGAGATCTCGATTGCGCGATGACATGGTCGGGACATGATGAGGTGTCGCGCAAGACCCTGATGACCGGGAGGTCGTTGGTCT